>CAPXWY010000018.1 GCA_948736885.1 uncultured Alistipes sp. | reverse complement strand
AGACGGCGGCCGACGGCGAACCGCTGGTCTACTATGCCGGCTCGGGCTGGAGCAAGGGCGGCATCGACGACATGGAGCAATGGGAGCGGATGACGGCCGAGTTCTCGGCGTCGCTGGCCGAACCTCTCCAGGTCAAAATCGTCAGATAGTTTCGCAGGCAGGGATTTTTCTGCGATCCCTACCCTTTCAGCCATCCGTTGCGACCCGGGACTATTCCCGGGTCGCTTTCTGTTTGTTTTTCTCCCGCTTTGCACTATCTTCGCTCCCGGCAACTTCACACCCGGAGTGACAAGGGTTACGGCTCTTTGTCAGAGAGGTAGTAGATTCAGCAGTCCGCTGGCAGCGTAATGGCGCGGGAGGGTTGATAAGAAATAGTTGTTTGGGTAATTCACGGCGTCGAATGAACCGCAGCCGAGTCCGGTTTTGACAGAGGTACGGGAGGTGTTCTCGTGCCGAAGCCAGCGGGGCGAGCCCCGTTAAGAACGGGGATTTGTAAATTCTGCGAGCCT
>CAPXWY010000017.1:329-536 GCA_948736885.1 uncultured Alistipes sp. | reverse complement strand
CCGTGTTCCAACTGCCGTTCGGTGCGACGGGCCGCTACAGCTGGCTCAACAACAGCATCTTCCAACCCTACGTCGGGATGAAGCTGGGCGCCTGCTACTCGCAGTTCTCGTCGTACTACTATGTTATCAAGCAGTACGAAAACACCTGGGGATTCTACCTCTCGCCCGAAGTAGGCGTCTCGATCTTCCCCAATCCGAACTACCGTT
>CAPXWY010000017.1:0-221 GCA_948736885.1 uncultured Alistipes sp. | reverse complement strand
AAAAGAGGGCTCCTGGAATCGTCCAGGAGCCCTCTTTTTTCCGTACCGGATTGGTTATTCGGCAGCAGCTTCGCACTTCTCGCAAGCCGTCGAATCGCACTTCTCGCACTCACCGGTGCAAGCGGTTTCAGCAGCAGCTTCCACGACAGCGGTCTCTTCAGCAGCAGCGGCAGCCTCGGCAGCCTTCTTGTTGGCGTTGCCGCAGCAGCCTACCATAGCCA
>CAPXWY010000016.1 GCA_948736885.1 uncultured Alistipes sp. | reverse complement strand
CTCGACGGCCCGTTCGGCATAGCCGACGTGACGATAGAGAACATCCTCTGCGGAACGGACAACAGCGTCATCGACGAAAACTTGCGCCGCATCCGCACGATGACCCCCGCCGACGTCCAGCGGCTGGCGCAAAAATACCTGGCCCGGGAAGACTTGGTGACGGTGGTGGCGGGAGAAAACGGGAATTAAAAATTAAGAATGAAAAATTAAAAATCGGGGGGGGGCTGTTCGTTGTTATCTGAACCTCAAACTATAAAAAAAGATGCCTGAACTGCATCTCCGAACGGCACATCCATTTTTAATTTTTCATTCTTAATTTTTAATTACATGTTCGCTTACCCAGTTGGTCAGCTCGACGAACTGACCGACGGAAAGCTGCTCGGCGCGCGAGGTGAAGAACGGATGCTCGGCACCGCCGAAATCACCGAACGCGGCGCGGAGGGAGTTGCGAATCATCTTGCGCCGCTGCCCGAACGACGCCTTGACGACGCGGACGAACAGCCGCTCGTCGCAATCGAGCTGCGCGACGCCGTTGCGCCGCAACCGGATAACGGCGCTTTTGACCTTGGGCGGCGGGTTGAAAACCGACTCGCTGACCGTGAAGAGGTACTCG
>CAPXWY010000015.1 GCA_948736885.1 uncultured Alistipes sp. | reverse complement strand
CGAGGGCAGTTCCTGGTCTTCGTCGTCCTACTGCGCGGGCAGTCTCAACGCGGGTCGTCTGATCTTCAAATCGGACCTCGTGAACCCGCTGAACAACACCAACCGTGCGAACGGTCTCTCCGTGCGCTGCGTCCAGCATCTGCGGCTGCCCCTTTATCAAAGTGAAAGGTGAGAGGTGAAAAGTGAAAATTAAAAAGCGAGAGGTGAAAGGCGAAAAGCGAAGTGCGGCGCCTTATGCCGCTGCGAACCGCCTTAGATGCCGGATCGGGGATTCTTCTTCCTGTCTTTGGCTTCGCCGAAGATACTCTGTCTCGGCAAAATGCAAGTAAACTTGCTTTTGCTCTCACTTATTCGTATCTTTGGCTTCGCCGAAGATACTCTGTCTCGGCATAATCAAACTATTGTTTGCTTCTGCTCTCGACTTTTCGTATCTTTACAGAAGATACTCACGCTCGGCAAAATGCAAGTAAACTTGCTTTTGCTCTCACTTATTCGTATCTTTGCAAGGTTATAGATATTCCGCATAATTTTATGGAGAAACTCATCGGGACGATCGTCAGCGCGATTGAAGATAAAAAGGGTAAGAATATTGTATCGTTGGACCTCTCGGGTTTCGACGGGGCCATCTGTTCGGCGTTCGT
>CAPXWY010000014.1 GCA_948736885.1 uncultured Alistipes sp. | reverse complement strand
AAGGCCTACAACGAACTCAAGGCCCGCTACGACCACCAGATGCACGAGTGGGAGAAGGTCTCCTACGAACTGGAGATAACAGAGGAGCGGTAGCCCGGCAAATATTGTCTTTACGTTCTTTTTTTCATTCCGGGTTGGGCGGTGAATCTGCCGAGGGTTCGAATAGATTCTTCGTCGCGGGCGCTCCTCAGAATGACTGGGTGGAAATATGATTGTTTTGTCATTCTGAGCGAAGCGAAGAATCTGTATGTTCGGGCATTATTTTGTATATTTGATGGGCAGCGCCAACGGTCGGGCGGTGTATGCCGGGATGACGAATGATTTGATCAGACGGGTCCGGGAGCATAAAAGCGGTGAAATACCCGGTTTTACGAAGCGGTATCGCTGCCATATGCTTCTTTATTATGAAGAATATCCGAATGTGCGGGATGCCATTGCCCGGGAAAAGGAGATAAAAGGGTGGTTGAGGAAGAAAAAGGAAGAGTTGATCGCTTCGCTCAATCCGGAGCGGCAGGACTTGGCGAAAGAGTGGTTCGGATAGATTCTTCGTCGCCTGCGGCTTCTCAGAATGACATATCAGTCTGTCATTCTGAGCGAAGCGAAGAATCTGTTGGCAACGAAGTGATAACGGCATGAAATGAACAATAATAATATGGACAACAACC
>CAPXWY010000013.1:402-743 GCA_948736885.1 uncultured Alistipes sp. | reverse complement strand
TGAATCCGTAGCCTTTTTTGCTATCGAACCATTTGACCTGACCTTTCATAAAAAAGTGTTTAAATGTTAATTGTGTTCGGCAAAGTAACATAAAAAACGTTGGTTTTCAAAACTTATCGGGCTGTTTTTTCGCTTTTGCGGGATTTTTTTGTATCCGGCTGTGCCGAAAATACTCCGTCACAGCATAATCGAACCTCCGGTTTGCTTCTGCGCCCGACTTTTCGTATCTCTGACTTCGTCTTAGATACTCCCGCCTTAACAAAATCCAAACTATGTTTGGTTTTGTATTCGGCTTATTCGTACTTTGGCTTCGCCCAAGATACTTCCGCTCGGCAAAATGC
>CAPXWY010000013.1:0-324 GCA_948736885.1 uncultured Alistipes sp. | reverse complement strand
TGCTCAAATAAATTTGGCATTCCGCTCGGCTTATTCGTATCTTTGTACGCATATTCGTTTCCATTCAAGGTGGTATGAACAGAAAAATCAAATTCGCACTGGCGGCCCTGCTGGGTTTCTCGGCCGCCTGTTCGTCGGTGAGGCACTCTTCGGCCGGAAAGGACCGGACGCAGGAGCGCGTCGGAGCCGAAGCGCAGCCCGATTCGTTGGAGCGCCGCATCATGGTGATGTACGGCGTGCCTTCTCCGGAGCGGCGGCAGCCCGTCGCATCCGAGGGCGTGCCTATGTCCGGCCCCGCCGCCGATTCGTCCGATACCCCGACGG
>CAPXWY010000012.1:463-745 GCA_948736885.1 uncultured Alistipes sp. | reverse complement strand
ATGAAAGGCCCGGGGCCGGAAATCGCCTGCGCCCCTTGCGCTTTCATCCTCGGCAAACAGCCCCGCAGATGCTGGACGCAGCGCACGGGGAAACCGTTAGCCCGGTTATTGTTGTTCAGCGGGTTCACGTTGCCCGTGTCGAAGTTCAGACTGCCCGCGTTGAGGTTGCCTGCCAGATAGGACGACGATGACCAGCACCAGCCGCCCGCGCCGACACTCGTCAAGGCTCCCGTCGTAACGTGACGGTAGCCCGCAGCAGGCAGTCGGAGCAGTCGCTGGAAT
>CAPXWY010000012.1:242-453 GCA_948736885.1 uncultured Alistipes sp. | reverse complement strand
GGCAGAAAAAAATGAATAATGAATAGTTAATAGGGAATAATTATCCGAGATTCGGAAAAACAATTATTCACTATTCATTGTTAATTATTCATTAACCCAAGTTTTCCGCCAGACTGGAATATACAACTGACAGCGCATCCGGAACGTTTTCGATAAGCCGAGTGCAAAGCCAAGTTTACTTGAGCTATGCCGGGGCGAGAAAACCTGCCTG
>CAPXWY010000012.1:0-229 GCA_948736885.1 uncultured Alistipes sp. | reverse complement strand
CGTTTCAACTGCTTGCTAAAACGTTTCAACAACAACACTGCCAGCGGACTGCTGAATCTACGGGCCGCACTGACGAAAACCGTGGCCTTCGTCATTCCGGGCCGGGGGCTGTTATGGCGTCGGAACCTGCGGCGGTGTGCCGCAGGTCCGTCAGAAATTGAAAAAGTAATTCATGAAGAAGTTCCAGAACGTCACCACGCCCGTGGCTAAAAGTTTGGCCGCATAGAAG
>CAPXWY010000011.1 GCA_948736885.1 uncultured Alistipes sp. | reverse complement strand
GGAGGGGCTTCTCGCGGGGGTGGAGGGGTGTTTCCGCGCGAGCCCTTTTTCAAGGGTCCGCGAGGGCTCCGAAACGGCTTTTTGTGGGGGTCTTCAGCGCGCCGGAATGGCCGGAATGGCCGGAATGACCGGAATGACCGGACGGGTGGGCGAGGACGGGTGGGCGAGGACGGGTGGCGGGGCGCAGAAACGGGACGGGAAACAGATTCATCGGTGGGCCGGGGCCCTCCTCAGAATGACAGGGAGGAGGGCTCAGAATGACGGGGCAAAAAAAACGAAGCGGGCGATGTGTGTTGAGAATAAAAAGTCCTCACTCGACGTCGGAGCCGTTAAGCGTAGGACGGACTAAAAGCGTCGACGTAGGGGCCGGTTTGCTTGCAAACCCGCGTCAGGCGCCCGAAGTAGCTTTTAGTCCGTCCGTAGTAGGCGGAGACGTCTGTGAGGAGAGGTTTTTCCGCCGCTTTTTGCCGGAACAAAAAGCGGCAAAAGAATACGGTCGGAGCGCAGGAGGGCGGGAAACGGCGCGCGGGGTGAGAAACAAGGGTGTGTGTGACGGGAAGGAGGCCTCAAAATGACAGAGCGGGGCGGGGATGGCAGGAGAGCAGAACGGCATGCGGCCAGGTGGCAGGAGGTAAAAATAACGTGAGGGAGAAGCACGCAAAGGCTGGAAGCCGCTCGGAGAGACGAAGACAGCCCGGGGTAAGCCCCGGGCTGCACATACGCAAAACCGCCTTGGGCGGCTATCTGCTGCCGACGATTTCTTCCAACTCGTCGACGGTGACGGGGA
>CAPXWY010000010.1 GCA_948736885.1 uncultured Alistipes sp. | reverse complement strand
TTTGAATTGCATGAATGCCTACTCTCTTGGGGATTTTCGGCTTCCTCCGGTTTTTCGCGTCCGATGTCGGAGGCAGCCGTCCGAAGGAACAGAGGACGTGGATCATGCTTATTGCGAAGTAGGTACGACCAAGCACCCTGCAAACATAAGCACAACCCACGCCATGCGGCGAGGGCATTCGCAGTGCCTATTGTTCGTTTGCTGTAAATTGGTCGTTTCACTTCGCAAAACAATAGCCCAAATGCCATCGACTGGCACCGACTCTGCGGCGGTGCCGGGGCAAAGATACGAATAAGCCGAGCACAATGCCAAATTTATTTGAGCATTGTCGAGGCGAGAGTATCTAAGACGGAGCCAAAGATACGAATAAGCCGGGCACAATGCCAAATTTATTTGAGCATTGTCGAGGCGAGAGTATCTAAGACGGAGTCAAAGACTGACGAATAAGCCGGGCACAATGCCAAATTTATTTAAGTATTTTGCCGGGCGGAAGTATCTTGGGCGCAGCCAAAGTCGAATAAGCCGAATTTGTTCGGATTTTGTTGAGGCGAAGCATCCCTGATGCGGCCGAAGATGATGAAAAAAATTGCGCATGCGGCGGTAGCAGTCGGAATTGCGGGCGCCGGGCGCGGTCTGCCGGCTGCGGCGGGCCGTTTCTGCGGGCGGGTTGCCGGGCCGGAGGTCGGGGTGTCCGGCATTTTCGGGGTCCCGGAGCATATAATTGCCGTTTCGTTTCCGTTTGTTCGGCGTTTTTTCTAATTTTGCGGCACGAAAGAAGCTAAAAACGCAAATCAGCATTATG
>CAPXWY010000009.1 GCA_948736885.1 uncultured Alistipes sp. | reverse complement strand
CGCCTGCTGCGGGCTTCCGCTTCCGCGAGACTTGGCCAGTGTCGGAACGGTGCTCGTCTGCTGGTCTGCTTCGTCCAATGCAGTTGGAAGCGGCAATGCGGGAGACTTATGGTGTCATGCAGGAGACGTGAAGCCTTTGGACGTTAGCGGACGTGCCTACGGCTTCTCCGTGCGCTGCGTCCAGAATCTACGGCTGCTTTTTATCTTTCATGCTAAACCCGAAGACAAAGCCCTGCGACAAACGAACGTAGCAAAGTTAATCTGAACAACCAGACCGTCATTCCAAGCTCCTACCCGTCATTCTGTGGAGCCCTCTCCCCTCTGTCATTCTGCCCCCCCCCTCTGTCATTCTGAGGAGGTCGCAAGACCGACGAAGAATCTAATACAAGTTGTCATTCTGAGGAAAGGCAGTGCCTTGACGAAGAATCTGTTTCCCCGCAAAATAGATGTTTCGCTAACGCTCAACATGACAAACGACAGATGTTTAACTTCGCTACGCTTGTTTCCCTCCTCCTTGCATGACATAGCCTGCAAGCAGTCTCTGCGCATGTTACGTTCGTCGGTTCGTCTACGGCTCCTCAGAATGACGAACAATGCGAAATAAAATTATTCTCTATTCATTATTAACTATTCATTGTTTTGCCATCTGAAAAGGGTATAACCTCGCCTCCCAATAGCGCGAAAGCATACCCACAACACAACAAAAAAGGCCGGACCGCGATGGACCGACCAAGGAATAAAGGGGAATAAGGAACAAGCAAGGTTGAGTGTATTTCCCAAAAAGAAAGCCGGACTCCCAAAGGAATCCGGCTTGAAGAGGCGGCTACCTACTCTCCCA
>CAPXWY010000008.1 GCA_948736885.1 uncultured Alistipes sp. | reverse complement strand
GAATGGTTTCACCCCTGTCAGAACACGTTCTGACAGGGGTGATTTTCAATTTCGGGGAGTTGCCGGTTCGTCTTTTTGCAGCCGGGCGAAGCGCCGGAAAAGCACGAACGCACCCCAGCCGAGCAGGGCGCCGACCAGCGTACCCCAAAAGAGGTCCATGGGGAAGTGCTTGGCCAGATAGATGCGCGAGTAGCAGATGAGCAGGGTGCTGGCGACCATCAGCCAGGCGAACCACCGGCGGCGGATGGCTGTGATCGAGAGCACGGCCAGCGCCACCACCGTTGCCGCATGGGCCGAGACGGTGCCGTAGCGTCCGCTCACGGCCTCGACGGGTACGTGCACCGCCCAGTCGCCCGGCAGGTCGGCTCGGCGGATCGCAGCCAGCGAATCGGGCGTGATGGCCAGTCCCTCCAATTCGGGAGTGAACATCGGGCGCCAGCGCGGTTCGAAATCGGGCAGCAGGCCGCCCAGCACTCCGTTGTGCTTGAAGATGCCCGACACCATGTCGGAAAGCCCCAGAGCGGCAGCCATCAGAACGATGAACAGCAACGTGTTGCGCCATCCGTAGCGACGCTGCACGAGCCATAGGATCAATGCGTAGAGGGGCAGCCACATGGCCGTGCCCGAGACGGTCAGCATGACTCGGTCGAGCGTCTCGCCCCCGTCGAAGTTGAGGGCCAGAAAAAGGGTGTGGTCGAAGTCGTACATTTATCGAAGCGAAAGGTAGAGGGTGAAAAGTGAAAGGTGAACTTTGCCGGGAGGGAGCGATGATGGTGCAGGCGGCATTCAGAACTGAAAATAGATGAAGGGTTGGATGTCGCTCGACTTGATCTGCATGACGCTCCAGATCATGGCGGCCATCAACAGCACTTGCAGCGCCATGGGCGCCTGCGTGACGCCGCTGCGGATGCGCTCGTCGATGCGTGCCGGCACGAAGTGGAGCGCATAGCCGGCGGCGATGAAGGCGAAGACCGCGGTGTAGCCCGTCAGCACCTGCGGGATGACCGGAGCGTTGAAGTCGAAGAAGATCTGGTGGAGCATCAGCGTGACCGTCTGCATCGACTCGGCGCGGAACATCAGCCAGCTGAAGCACACCAGGTTGAACGTCAGGAAGATGCCCGCTATGCGCCAGCCGCGCTTCATTTCGCTGCCTGCGGCCTTGGCGCCCGGCACGACGGAGAGCCACAGCTTGTGCAGCGCCAGGGCCATGCCGTGGATGCCTCCCCACAGCACGAAACGCAGTGCGGCGCCGTGCCACAGACCGCCCAGCACCATGGTGACCATCAGGTTGAAGTAGGTGCGCACGCGTCCCTTGCGGTTGCCGCCCAGCGAGATGTAGAGGTAGTCGCGCAGCCACGACGAGAGCGAGATGTGCCAGCGGCGCCAGAACTCGGTGATGGTGGCCGACTTGTAGGGGGCGTCGAAATTCTTGGGAAAGCGGAAGCCCAGGAGCAGGGCGATGCCGATGGCCATGTCGGAGTAGCCCGAGAAGTCGCAGTAGATCTGCAGGGCGTAGCCGTAGATGCCCATGAGGCACTCGAAGCCGGTGTAGAGCAGCGGTTCGTCGAAGACGCGGTCGACGAAGTTGAGCGAGATGAAGTCCGAGATGACGGCTTTCTTGAAGAGGCCCGTCAGAATGAGGAAGACCCCCGTGCCGAACATCTCGCGCGTGACGACGACCGGATTGCTGCGGATCTGCGGAATGAAGTCGCGGGCGCGGACGATGGGCCCGGCCACCAGCTGGGGGAAGAACGAGAGGTAGAAAAGGTAGTCGATCCACCGGTCG
This sequence comes from uncultured Alistipes sp., assembly GCA_948736885.1. Next base: position 16,848 of record CAPXWY010000008.1, on the reverse strand, counting down.
AGGGGGCGCAGCTGTCCGCGGTAGATGTCGATGGTGTAGCTCATCGACTGGAAGACGAAGAACGAGATGCCCACCGGCAGGAAGATGTTCTGGAATTCGAGGAAACCCTGCCCGAAAAGGCGGTTGCCCATGTCCACCAGGAAGTTGGTGTACTTGAAGTAGCCCAGCATGCCGAGGTTGACCGCCACGCTCAGCAACACGAGCAGGCGGCGGATCCACCGCCTGTCGGCGCGGCAGATGCCTCGGGCGATGAGGTAGTCGCTCGCGGCGGCGAAGATCAGCAGCAGAAAGTAGATGCCGCTCGACTTGTAGTAGAAATAGAGCGAGAAAAGGATGACGTAGACGATGCGGGCCGTGGGCGTGCGGTGCAGGGCGGCATAGAAAAGCAGGAATCCCGTGAAGAGAAACAGGAACAGCCCGCTGCTGAAGATCAGCGGCGACGAAGCATCGTAGGCCAGCAGTCCGGCGATGCGGGCCGTTATCGTGTCCGCTGCGAGCATCATGGCATCATCGGGTTGAGGTGGATGGGAGCGAGGATCAGCGGGTCGCGCAGCGGTTTCAGATGCAGCGAGTCGGGGAGCACGGGGTCGAAGCAGACCCTGCGGCGGCGGAGTTCGTGGGCCGCACGGATGCGGTCGTTGAGCGCATCGAAGAGGGCCCGGCCGATGCGCCTGCCGCCCGAGTAGTTGATGTGGGTGAAGTCCTTGCCGGCCCAGCCGCTGCGCACGAAGTGGCCCATGCCTCCCAGGTTGTGCATGGCGTCGGCCGTGGGCCAGAAGGCCGCCTGCACGTTGCTGGCCGCCAGACGTTGGTAGGCGGTCATGTAGGGCACGGCCGCCATCGGTGCGAATCCCGCGTCGGTGCGCACCGAGCGGTCGCTCACGCCCATGACCAGTACGGCAGCCCCGGGGAAGCACTCGCGCACGAAGGTCACCATCTTCTCGATCTGCGCCGCGTAGTTGGTGTAGTTGTAGACGCCGTTCTGCATGATGTTGAGCCCGTATTGCAGGATCACCAGGTCGTAGTCCAGCATGGCGTCGATCTGGGCGTCGATCGAGGGATTGGTCCAGAACATGGCCTGGCCGTTGTTGCTGCGGATGGAGTAGTTGTCGACCGAGACGCCGTCGCTTTCGAGCACCGCGCCGTAGCCGATGAAGCCCCGCGTGCCCGACACCACGCGGAAGGCGAGCGACCCGATGCGGGGCGCCCGCACGGCGATCTGCCGCACCGAGGGGTCGCCCTCGACGCTGAATTCGCGGCGCAGCGAGTCGTTGACCGTCACTTCGATGCGGCTGCTGTCGGGCGAAAGGAAGAAGATGCGGCCGCAGCTGCATTCGTCGAGCTTGCGGCGGTAGGCGGTGGTTTCCCAGCGTGTCGAGGCTCCTTCGACGGGCTGGCACACCCATCCCGAGACGTAGAACTTGTCGCGCAGCGTCTGCGGGGTTTTCTTGCGCTGCATGATGTTGTAGGAGGTCCAGCCCTTGGAGACGGTCTTCACCGTGCGGCGGAACGCCGTGAGCGGCGAAGCCATCGGTGCGAATCCCGTACCGCCGCCGCCGTAGGTCTCCTGGAGCCGTTCGCGCAGGTCGGCCGTGAGGATGTCGCCCTCGATGAAGGAGTCGCCCAGCACGGCGATGCGCACCGGACGTCGCGCCAGCAGCACCGTGTCGTAGAAAGCCCGCATGCCGTCGGGGCGCAGCGAGTCGTACTCCTCGATGGCTACGATGCGCCGCGTGCAGGCGGTGTCGGGCAGCACTTCGGCGCGCAGCGTCGTGTCGCGGCCGATTTCCCATTCGAAGAGCGTCTGCACGCGCGGCGGCAGGGTGTCGGCATCGATGCGCTCGGCCACTTCGGTCATGTCGACCTGGAACTCCTCTTCGTTGAAGACGGCCGACTCGGGGCTCCGGGCCGGGGTGTCGTCGAAGTCGAAGATGTCCGAAAGGATGTTGGCACGGCGGATCTTCACGCCGCCCAGCGTGCGGGGCGGTATGAAGCTCACGGCCACGAGCACTCCGACGAGCGCCGCGGCCGCGATCCATCCGTTGAAGGTGTAGTTTTCGGACTTCTTCGCCATGCGTCAGTCGCGGCGGTTGCCGAGGATCAGGAGAACATAGTAGAGCATGGCCGCGATGGCGCTCAGTGCGGCTACCAGGTAGGTGCGGGCCGCCCAGCGGAGCGCTTCGCGGGCCTGGTCGGCCTGCACGCCCGTGAGGGTGCGGCTGGAGGTCAGCCATGCCATGGCGCGCTCCGAGGCGTTGTATTCGACGGGCAGCGTCACGATCGAGAAGAGCGCCGAGACGCCCACCATGCCCACGCCGATCCAGCAGAGCAGTTCGTTGTTCGTCGCCGTCATGAGGAGCAGACCGGCGAGGATCACGCCCATGGCTATTTTCGACGAATAGTAGGTGACGGGCACCAGCTGCGAACGCAGCTTGAGCGGTCCGTACTCCTGGGCGTGCTGGATGGCATGGCCGCATTCGTGCGCCGCGACGGCTGCGGCCGCCACGCTGCGCGACGAGTAGACCGAGTCGCTGAGGTTGACGGTCTTGGTCGCCGGGTTGTAGTGGTCGGTGAGCTGGCCCTTGACATGGGTCACGACCACGTCGTGGATGCGGTTGTCGCGCAGCATCTTCTCGGCGACTTCGGCGCCGGTGAGTCCGCCGGGGAACTCCACTTTCGAATATTTGGCGAAGACCTTCTCGAGCCTGGCGTGGACCAGATGGCCGATGATGCCGATAACGATGATGAGGACCCACATGCCCAGGGTGGAGGCCGGGTAGTTCGCCGTTCCCGGAAGTCCTGCGTAGAGCAGGACGAAGAGGGGTTGGATTGCCATAATTTGTCGGTTTTGTGACGGTTTGCCGGCGCCGCTGCGTGCGCGCGGCACGAAAAACAGCGTTCGGTGGGGCAAAAGTACGAAATTTTATGTTACTTTGCATGGCGATTCCATAATAATATGTATCATGGATCGCAGGCTTCCGGTCCGGGCGGCTCCTTGCCGGCGCAGACCCGGTTGCCGCTACCGAACCAACAGCACGCATTCGTGAATCTCGCCTTTTTCATCGCCCGCCGCACCGCACGGCCGCTCCCCGGAGAACGGCCCGGGGTCATGGAACGCATTGCGGTCATCTCCGTGGCGCTGAGCCTCGCGGTGATGATCTTGTCGCTGGCCGTCATGATGGGATTCAAGAGCGAGGTGACGCGCAAGATCGCCGGCTTTGCGGCGCATGTCGTCCTTACGGACATCCGCAGCGTCGACGCCCTCGACTCGCAGCCCGTGCGGCGCAGCGGGCAGCTCGAAAATCTGATCCGCAGCACCGAAGGGTTCGTCTCGATGACTCCCTACGCCGCGCGCGGCGGCATCGTCCGCACCGACGAGGCTGTCGAGGGCGTGCTGCTCAAGGGGGTGGAGGGGGCCGGCTACGACCGGCGCATCTTCGGCGAGTGGCTCGAGGAAGGTTCGCTGCCCCGCATCGGCGATTCGATCCGCACCAAGGACGTGCTCTTGTCGCGCAACCTCGCCCGGCGGCTGAAACTGGGCGTCGGCGACCGCGTGGAGATGTTTTTCGTCGAGCACGGCGAGCTGCCGCGCCGCGACCGGTTCAAGGTGGCGGGCATCTACTCCTCGGGCATGGACGAGATGGACGACAAACTCGTGCTGACCGACATCCGCAACGTACAGCGCCTTTCCGACCGGGCGGCCGACGAAATCACGGGCTACGAGATTCTGACCCGCGACCTGGCGTCGGCCGACGACTTCGCCCGCCGGCTCGACCGGGCGCTTTTCGACGACGAAACCGGTGCGGGCGACAACCTTACGGCCACGAGCGTCGGGAGCCGCTATGCCCATGTCTTCGACTGGCTGAACGCCCACGACATCAACACGGCCGTCATCATCGGCATCATGCTTGCGGTCGCATTCTTCAACATGACCTCCGCGCTGCTGATTCTTGTCATGGAGCGCATCCGCATGATCGGGCTGCTCAAGTCGTTCGGCATGCGCAACGCCACCCTGCGGGGCATTTTTCTCTATCGGGCCGCTTTCGTGGCCCTGCGCGGCATGCTGTGGGGCAACGGCATCGGGCTGGCGCTCTGCCTGTTGCAGAAACATACGGGCGTCTTCAAGCTCGATGCCGAGGGCTACCTGCTTTCTCAGGTGCCGATCGCCCTGGAGTGGGAGTGGCTGCTGCTGCTCAACGGCGGCGTGCTGGCGGCCATCGTCCTGCTGCTGCTGGTTCCGGCCAGCATCGTCTCCACCGTCAAACCCAACGAAGTGATCCGATACGAATGACCGTAAAACCCTACAACGCACACGATTCCAAGAAGGAGCAGGTGCGCACCATGTTCGACAACATCGCGCTGCACTACGACCTGCTGAACCACACGCTTTCGTTCAGCATCGACCGCTGGTGGCGCCGCCGCACGGTGAAGATGGTGGCCGGAAGCCGTCCCGCACGGATTCTGGACGTGGCCACCGGCACGGGCGATCTGGCCCTCGACCTGGCACGGCGGATTCCGGCCGCTGCGGTCACGGGCGTCGATCTTTCGGAGAAGATGCTGGCCGTGGCGCGGTGCAAGGTGGAGGCGCGCGGCCTGGGAGAACGCATCGCTCTGCAGCAGGGCGACGCCGAGCATCTCGCTTTCGGGACGGGGTCGTTCGATGCCGTGACGGTCGCATTCGGAGTCCGCAATTTCGGCGATCTCGACGCCGGGCTGCGCGAACTGGCCCGGGTGCTGCGGCCGGGCGGCAAGGTCTTCATTCTGGAGTTCTCGCGCCCCCGCAACCGCGTGTTCCGGGCGCTCTACGAGTTCTACACGTTCCGGATTCTGCCGTTGGTCGGCGGCGCCGTCTCGCGCGACCGGCGGGCCTACGCCTATCTTCCGGCTTCGGTGGGCGGTTTCCCGGCTCCCGAGGCGTTCGTCGAGCGGCTTTCGCGTGCGGGTTTCTCGGCCACGCGCGCCCGGAGTCTGAGCGGCGGCATCGCACATGTCTACACGGGGGAGATTCATTGATGCAACATTCGGAATCCATGATTGATATTCACTCTTTCTTCGGGACGACGGTTCGACCGAAGATCAGAAACCTCGGTCTCACTCTGTCGCTTTTTCTCTGCGTCGGCATGACGTCGTGCCGACGTGCGGCGGAGAAGGCGCGCGAACAGATCCGGATCGAAGCGGTCGAAGCGGTCGAGATGCGCGGATTTGCGGGTTTGGACCTTGTTTTGCGGGTGCGCAACGATACGGGCTACAAGCTCAAGATGGAGAAGGTCTCGTTCGACCTTTTTCTCGCTTCGAAGCGCGTCGTCGGCGCGGCGTTGAGCGAACCGGTGGTGATCGGGCGCCGCAGCGTCGGGAGTCATGCGATGCGGTGGCGCGTGCGCGTCTCCGACCCGTTTGCGCTTCATGCGCTGTTGCGGCGGCTGGGCGACAACGACCTTTCGGAAGTCGCCGTTTCGTTCGCCGTCAAGGGCCGCGGCGGTCCGAAAGCGATAAATATTTCGCGCGAAAGGGTGCCGTTGTCCGAATTTTTGAATACCTTTGGAATCGATTTGCACGATCTGAAAAACAATTTCGAACAATGATTCGCCATTACATAGCCGCCCTTTTCGCCCTTGCGGCGATCATCGGAGCGCGCCCTGCGGCGGCCCAGTCGCTCGAGGCGTTCAAACAGCGCCTGGCGCGGGCCCAGGTCTGCGCGGAGTCGGAGACCCCGGCCAGCGTGACCGTCACGGAGTACGGCGATGCCGCCGAGGCCATTGCCGAAGCCGTGCGCAACGTCCGCCGGCCGGTCCTCAAGGCCTACAGGGTATGTATCTACACGGACAACGGTCCGGATGCCCGCTCCGGCGCCGCGGCGGCCAAGTCGCTCTTCGAGGAGACCTTTCCCGGCACGCCGGTCTACATGTTCTACGAGAATCCCTATTTTCGGGTTACGGTAGGAAACTGCCTGACGCTCGAAGAAGCCATCATTCTCAAGGGCCGCGTCTCGGGGACTTTCCCCAAGGCTTTTCCCAAAAGCGAGCAGCTGGCTTTGGGTGATTTCCGGAAATAAGGGGGCGACCGTTTTGAAATTATTTTAAAATTTTTCTTGCATTTTCCGCTCGATTACCTAACTTTGCAACGTTGTAAAACAACTGAACTCAAACGTTTGAAGTTATGAAAAAGTTTTTTTCTTTTGCTGTGATGCTGGCTGCTGCCGCCATGGTAAGCTGCTGCGGTAACGCCAACACGAAGTCTGCCGAGACCCAGGCCGAAGGTGCCGTTGTCGAGGCTGCCGCCGAGGAGAACGCATGCTGCGGCAAGTGCGAGGAGAATTGCGATTCGACCGCTTGCAGCAAGTGCGCCGAGACCGCTGAGGTTGCAACCGAAGCTGCTGCCGAATAATTCCCGGTCAGGCATGAAAAAAGAGGGTTCCCCGTCGGGGAACCCTCTTTTTTTAGGTGAAAGGTAGAAAGTGAAAAGTGAAGAGGCCGGAGCGGCAGCAAAGTTCACCCCATCCCTCCTCAGAACGAAATACCGACGCGTACGCCGAAGTTGCTGAGGTTGTTGATCTTGTAGGTCAGCAAGCTGCCGCTGTTGGTGGCGTAGCTGTAGTAGAGCGCCAGATGGAGTCCGAAGCGGTAGGTGGGGTTGGGGAAGATCGAGACGCCGAGCTCGGGCGACATGTAGAAACCCCACGAATCGTCGTACTGCTTGATAACGTAGTAATAGGACGAGAACTCCGAGTAGGAGGCACCCAACTTCAGACCGATGTAGGGCTGCAGCACGCTGTTGTTGCACCAGCTGTAACGGCCCGTCACACCGAACGGCAGCTGGAAGACGGCGTGTTTCTGGTTGGTGGTCAGCGCCGAACCGTTGTTCAGAATCAAGGTCTGGCGGTCGATGTTCTGCAGGTTGGTGTGGTACGAGACGAACGGACCCACCGCCACGGCCGGCGTGATGCGGTAGCCGCCTTCGAAGTTCATGCCCCAGCCCGAAGCCTTGTCGGCGAAGCTGTTGCCGAGCGGCACGTTCATCTGCCAGTCGATGTTGATGTAGGAATTGGGGAAAATCTGCGCCTTGCCCGGCAGGGCGGCGGCCAGCAGCAGCGCGCAGAGCGCGACGACGCGGATATGTTTGGTCGATTTCATGGTCGTTGGAAATGTGTTGGTTGAACGTTTATTTGAGGTAGGGCGACTGGGCGAATGCCTGTTCGATGGCTTCGATCGTGCGCTGCTGGTTGAGGGACTCGTTCGACGTCAGCAGGCCTCCGATGAAGGTGTCCCACACGACGGGCAGCCGCTTGCCTTCGGTCTGCGGAGCCTGGAGGTCGAGCATCTCGATGAGCAGCGATCCGGCCGTGTAGCCGTAGTAGACGCGGTAGGGGTAGTGCCAGCCGAGCCAGTCGCCCCAGTAGCCGGGAGTCCAGTAGTAGGGGTAGTACCACCACCAGTAGGGGTTGTTGTAGCCTACGAAGTAGGTTTCGCGCTCGACATAGCTGAGCTGCATGCCCAGGTTGGCCGCAGCCTTGTCTTCGGTGCGCGTGAAGCCGGCGTTCTGCATCTTCGCAACGACGGTGGCGACGATCTCCTGGGCTTTTTCGTCTTTCCAGTAGAGGGTTTGCTTGTTGTCGCCGATGATCAGAATGCTGTCGGGCACATAGAAGGTTTCGAACGCCGCGAAGTCGGCCTTCGTGTCGTGGTCGGTGTAGACCAGGTAATCGCGGTGCAGACTCGACGTCGAGGGGTCTTTCTGGCACGAGCAGACCGCAGCCGCAAGCAGCGCGATCGCAAGGTAGTGAATGGTTTTGACGGTCATGGTTTTCGGATTTTTGGTTTGCTGTCGTGTGCGGGAGTTCAAAATTCGTTCCGCAAGCGCCGGCGGAGCGACAAAAATCTTCATGGCCGATAAAAAAAGACGCTCTCTTTCAAGAAAGCGTCCGAACGTAAAAGCGGTGAAACGGTGCGGGTTTACCGGTAGCGGTGCGAGATGAGGGTCATGAACTCCTCGCGCGTGCGGTGGTCGGAGAGGAAGATGCCCGTGAAGGCCGACGTGGTGGTGGCCGACTGCTGCTTCTCGACGCCGCGCATGCGCATGCACATGTGGCTGGCTTCGACGACCACGGCCACGCCCATGGGCTGGAGCGCTTCCTGGATGCAGTCGCGGATCTGCACCGTCAGCCGCTCCTGCACCTGCAGGCGCCGGGCGAAACACTCGACTACGCGGGCGATCTTCGAGAGTCCGGTGATGCGCCCGTCGGGGATGTAGGCCACGTGGGCCTTGCCGTAGAAAGGCAGCATGTGGTGCTCGCAGAGCGAGTAGAGCTCGATGTCCTTGACCAGCACCATCTGCTTGTACTCCTCGCGGAACATGGCCGAGCGGATGATTTCGAGCGGGTTTTCGTCGTAGCCCTTGGTGAGGAACGACATCGCCTTGGCCACCCGTTCGGGCGTCTTCAGAAGCCCCTCGCGCGCCGGGTCCTCGCCCAGCAGACGCAGGATCTCGCTATAATGGTGTTTGAGCGCTTCGACGGTCGCCGCGTCGAAACGTTCTTCTTTTTCGTAGTTTTTCGTCTCCATAGGACCGCGAAGATAGGCTATTTCTCGATGGAATGCAAATAGGCCGCAAGCCGGCGCACGGCTCGGCCGCGGTGCGACACGGCGTTCTTCTCCTCGGCGCTCATCTCGGCGAAGGTCTTGTCGCCGCCGTCGGGAATGAAGAGCGGGTCGTAGCCGAAACCTTCGGCTCCGCGTTCGGCGTCGATGATGCGGCCCTCGACGATCCCTTCGAAAAGATGTTCTTCTCCGTTGAGTATCAATGCGATGACCGTGCGGAAGCGGGCCCGGCGGTCGGTCGTCCCCTCCAGGTTTTTCAGCAGCAGGCGGTTGTTGGCTGCGAAGTCGTGACCGTCGGTGGCGTAGCGGGCCGAGCGGACGCCGGGCGCTCCGCCCAGAGCGGCGACTTCGAGCCCCGTGTCGTCGGCGAAGCAGTCGAGCCCGGTGCGTTCGTGCAGGTAGCGGGCTTTCTGGAGGGCGTTGCCTTCGAGGGTGGGCTGCGTTTCGGGAATCTCTTCCGTCACGCCGCAGTCGCGCGGCGTCAGGAGGCGGACCCCGTCGCCCAGCACCTCGCTTACTTCGCTCAGTTTGTGGGCGTTGTTGGTGGCAAAAAGAATCTTCATCGTATCAGTGCCAATAATAATCGTTTTCGTAGGGGCCGCTTGCGATCGTGATGCGGTTGTCGGGGAGATATTGGGCCGTGGCTTCCAGCTCGTCGCCGTCGATTCGCCCCGTCAGCTCCAGCTGGCCCAGCTCGAAGCGCTGCGGCACTGTCGAGATGTATTTCAGCGTTTCGGTTATCCGATAGCGGAGTTCGTCGAATCCGTAGAGGTCTTTTTCTGCGGTCCATGCGCCCGAACCCGTGAGCGACAGTTCGCACCAATAGCGGGTGGCGCCGTCTTCCTGCGTCCGGCCGGGGAAGACGGCCGTGAACGTCAGCTCGCCGCCTCCGTCGGGCAGCCGGAGGTCGTAGGCGGTTTCGTCGCCGTTCGTGCGGCAGGCGATCGTTGTCTCGGCATAGGTCGGCGAGAGGTAGAAATATCGCCAGACGGCACCGTCGGTGGCGAGCGGCTGCCCGCCGGTGAGGATGACCAGTTCGCCGTCGCGGTCGATGATGCGCCATTCGCCGTTGCCCGAATCGACGATGCGCGAGGTGTAGAAATAGCGGTCGTGCAGCGTCTTGCGCTCCTCGTCGGAAGCCGAGTAGTAGAGATTGAAAAGCATCGCGCGCGACGCGGCGGCCGCTGCTTCCGTGAGGTGGCGGTTCGCCGACTGCAACATGCGGTAGCCGTCGGCCGTGGGGTCGAAATATTCGGCCTCCTGGATTTTGCAGCCCGTCAGTGCGACGGCGGCCGCCAGCCATATCAGTGCCCGTTTCATCTTGTACGCATGTTTTGAGGTTTGAATTTGTAGCCGATCCCCATCATGAAGACGCCCTGCGCGCCTAAACCCAGCTCGGCGAATCCGAACAGCGAACGCCCCACGGCGATGCCGACGGGGGTAAGCTGAAAGGCGATGAAGCCGTCGCGGAAAGGTTCCGAGTTGTGGTCGAAGCGTCCGCCGGAGAGCGTCGCCCCGAGCCCCAGCGTCGAGTACATGCGCACCCAGCCGGTGTTGACCCATGTGAAACGCACGGCGGGCATGACGGTGAGGGCATGCGCCCGGTTGCGGCCGACCGGCGAAGAATCGCGGTTGCTGTAGGAACGGCTGTATTCGCCGTAGTAGCTGAGCGTCAGCCCCAGATCGAACCATTTCTTGAACCGGTAGTCGTAGCTCAGCGACCAGGTTCCGCTCGTGTAGACCGGGCCGCGGTGGGTTCGGTCGTGGAAGATTCCGGCGGCGCATCCCTCCCAGTCCGACATGGAGGGCAGGAGCGGGTAGGCTCCGGCCGTCAGGCGCAGTTCGTGCTGCGGAGTGAACGGCCTGCGCACTCGGACGACGGCGGGTTCCTCCTGTGCGAAGACTCCTGCGGGCATGGCCGACAGCAGGAACAGCAAGAGCAGTTTCTTCATGGGTTCGGGGTTTGCGCGTTTCGGTTGCAAATACAAATATAAGATGATCTTCCTCGAAAAACCGGCGGATTATTTGCCGTCGGGCTCCGGAATCTTGGTTTGCGTTTGCCGGGGCCGGGTCAGAGGACGGCCTCGCGCCGTTCCAGCCGGTCGTCGAGGTCGATCTTGTCGATGATCATCTTCACGATGGTGTCGATTTCGGAGCCGTCGGTGTAGTCGGCCGGGCAGACGTGGTTGACGCGGTTGTCCTGGATGAGCGACGCCATCTCGCGGTAGGCGCTTTTCTGCTCGGGGTTGTAGACGGCGATGGAGTGGCCGCCGTAGTTCTTGACCAGGCGCATGCAGGGGATGTCGGTGGTGCCGTCGCCGACGTAGATCATGCGGCTGAACGGCACGGGCCGCTCGTTCTCGGGGATGTAGCGGTTGACCTGCGTGGAGTCCGACACCGATTCGACGCCCTTGTTGATCTTGAAGATGAACTGCGTCTTGTTGGTGTAGTTGACCGCCACGGCAGGCCAGTAGGCGATGCCGTCGACATCGTAGAGGAACGAGCAGGCGTAGATCTTGCGGAATTCGCGGGCGATTTCGGTGCCCTCGATGATCTCTTTCAGTCCGGAGGAGTTGATGTAGTGGAAGATGCGGATGCCGCGCTCGGCGCCGTAGCGGTTGATGCGCCCGAACCACTCTTTCACGCCCCGGAAGAAGGCCACTTTGCGGCCCGACTCCTGGAACGCTTCGCGGCGCAGCGACAACCCTTTCGACCGGGCGCCCTGGATCATGCGGGCCATGTAGGTGAGGACCATGTCGGCGTCCTGCTCCTCGGCCAGCGAATTGGCCTCGGTCCAGAACTCCTTGTTGCTTTTGCCCACCGTGGGGATGAAGTCGTATTCCTGCATGTTGCCCGGGGCCAGCGTGCCGTCGAAGTCGTAGATCAGCGCTATGGTGAAACGGTGTTTGTCGTTCATGGGGATGAAGTTTTAATCTCTCAAAAATAGGGTTTTTTCATTATCTTTGCAAAAAGCGCAGCAAAAACCCCTTATTAGGGATAGCCCCTCTGTTTTTTGAGCGGCTCCGGGAGCCGCGCGGGCTGCAATCTTCCTCGGCGACCTGCAACTGCCCGGCGCGGGGCGTGCATTGCAGGCTGCGGCCCGGAAACAATCCGAAACCGTGGGAACGAGGGTATTTTTGCGGATAAAAACTAAATCTTATCGATATGGAATTCAAGGAGATGATCGCTCGGCGCCGTTCGGTGCGCAAGTTTACGGAGCGGACGGTATCCCGCGAGGTCGTCGACCGCATCGTCGGCGCCGCCCTTACGGCGCCGTCGTCGCGCAACAGCCGTTCGACGCGGTTTCTGCTTGTCGACGATCCCGCCGTGGTGGCCCGCATGGCCGGCATGCGCGACTACGGAGCCGGTTTTCTGAAAGGTGCGCCGTGCGCCGTCGTGGTGCTGGGCGATAGGGCGAAGACCGATCTGTGGCGCGAGAATGCCGCTATCGCCGCGACGATCTTGCAGCTGGCGTGCGTCGACGAGGGGCTGGCTTCGTGCTGGGTGCACGTCGACGGTCGTCCGTGCGTCAAGGATGCCCCCGACGGTGAAAAGGCAGCCGATTATCTGCGGACTTTCCTGCCCATGCCCGAGGGTTGCAACCCTCTGTGCGTCATTGCGCTGGGTTACTCCGATTTCGTGCCGGCCCCGCTCCCCGAAGCCGACGACGCGGCGCGTGCGACGTGGCTGAAGTGAGCGATTGAAAGTGAAAAGTGCGGCTGAGCGGAATTGAAACTCGCTGCACGATTGAAAAAGAAAAGGTGAAAGGGCTTTAACTCCTTTCACCTTTTTCAGTCGGATGCAGCAGGCGAAAAGCATTCGGATACGCTTTTCAGCTTCTACCTTTCACCTTTCACTTTTAACCTTTCACCTTATTTAACCACGGGCTTGATGTCCTTGATCCGCAGCTGGGTGGTGATGTTGCCGCGGTAGTGATTCTCGACGATCTGGTAGCAGACGTCGATGGGCCGCCCGGCCTTGACCCACTCGTAGTGCGTGGGCTGCTGGAACGCGATGGACTGGATGCGCGTGTTGGGCTTCTGCCGCTGGATGAGGTCCATGCGCAGGTGCTCGCACTCCATGCCCACCAACTTGGCATCGCCGTGGCTGCTGACGCCGTAGGTGACGAAGACCGGCGCCGCGTTGCCCGGCCCGAAGGGCTGGAAGCGGTTGAGGTGGTCGCGGAACTTGGGCGTGATGTCGGAGAAGAGCAGCTCGCTGTCGATGTCGACCTGCGGAACGAGCATCTGCGGGTCGATGTGATCCTCGACGAAGTCGTTGAAGCGGCGCGTGAACTCCTCGATGTTCTCGGGACGCATGGTCAGACCGGCGGCGTACATGTGCCCGCCGAAGTTCTCCAGCAGGTCGGAACACGACTCGACGGCCTGGTAGAGGTCGAATCCCGGGACGGAGCGCGCCGACCCGGTGACGAATCCGTTGCTCATGGTCAGCACGACGGTGGGCCGGTAGTAACTCTCGATCAACCGCGAAGCGACGATGCCGACGATGCCCTTCATCCACTTGGGATTGTAGATGACGGTGCTTTTGCGGCTCTTGAGCTCGGGGTTGCTCTCGATGTAGTTGTGGGCCTCCTGCGTGACGGAGCGGTCGATCGACTTGCGGTCCTGGTTGTAGGCGTCGATGACGTTGCCGAACTCCTCGGCGACGCTCTCGTTGCCCTCGATCAGCAGTTCGACGGCGGCATGGCCTCCCGACGGCGAAGCGTTCTCGTCGTTCTCGTCCATGCGCATGCGCCCGGCGGCGTTGATGCGGGGGCCGATCTTGAAGACGATATCGTCGATGGTGATGTTGTGCTTGTCCAATCCGCAGATCTTGATGATCGACAACAGACCTTTCGACGGCTCGCGGTTGAGGCTTTTCAGACCGAAGTAGGCCAGAATGCGGTTCTCGTCGACCAACGGCACGATGTCCGACGCGATGCTGACGACCAACAGGTCGAGCAGGTCGAGAATCTGCTCCGACGGGATGCCGTTCTTCTGGGCATAGGCCTGCACGAGCTTGAAGCCCACGCCGCACCCCGACAACTCGTCGAACGGATAGGAACAATCGACCCGCTTGGGGTCCAGAACGGCTACGGCGCGGGGGATCTCCTCGGCCGGGAGGTGATGGTCGCAGATGATGAAATCCACGCCTTTCTCTTTCGCATAGACGACCTTTTCCATGGCCTTGATGCCGCAGTCGAGGGCGATGATCAACCCCACGCCCTTGCGGGCGGCGAGGTCGATGCCCTTGACCGAGATACCGTAACCCTCGGTATAGCGGTCGGGGATGTAGAAGGTCAGGTTTTTGTGCCCGATCCGGCGCAGGAACTTGTAGACCAGCGCGACGGCCGTACAACCGTCGACGTCGTAGTCGCCGTAAACCATGATTTTCTCATTGTTCGCGACGGCCTGCTCCACCCGCTCGACCGCCTTCTCCATGTCCTTCATCAGGAACGGATCGTGGAGGTCGGCGAGGCTGGGCCTAAAGAACTTCTCCGCCTTTTCTACGGTGTCTATGCCTCTCTGTACGAGTAGATTCGCCAGCACGGGCGAAAGCTTCAGCGCAGCCGACAGCGCGGCCACCGCTCCGGCATCGCCTTGCGGTTTCACTACCCAACGTTTTTCTATGGGCATACGAACTGTTATTTATATATTTTAACATTTACTTTTCTCTTTTTGGCGAACGGCTGTGTTTTCGCCGGCCGTTCGGTCTTGCGGGCCGGAACCCGCCATGTGAAGCCCGCAGGTGTGCTGCGGGTTCAGCCCGCAAGTCAGGGCTTCATTTCAAGGCTCAGCCGGTTTCCCAATTCGTCGAGAACCAGCCGTTTCACTTCTTCCATTGCGACCTCGCGGCCCGTTTCGCGAGCGATCGAGGTCACGCCGCGGTCGCTGAATCCGCACGGGTTGATCCGCGAGAACCACGCAAGATCGGTGGTGACGTTCAACGCGAATCCGTGCATCGTCACGAAACGTGACGACCGCACGCCCAGGGCGCAAATCTTGCGGGGCACGGGTCCGCCGGGATCGATCCACACGCCTGAAGCACCGGCGATGCGGCCCGCCGCGATGCCGTAGCGGGCGACGGTGCGGATGACGGCTTCTTCGAGCAGGTCGATGTACTCCCGCAATCCGATCCCGATGCGTTCGAGGTCGAGGATGGGGTAGCAGACCAGCTGCCCCGGGCCGTGGAACGTGATGTCCCCGCCGCGGTCTATGTGAAAGAACTGTGCTCCGAGCCGCTCCAGCGCCGTGCGGTCGACCAGCAGGTTTTCCGTGCGGCCGCTCTTGCCCAACGTGTAGACCGGCGGATGCTCGACAAGCAACACCGTGCCGGCTTCGTCGGAAACTGCGCCGCCGTCTGCGCCGCCGTCTGCGCCGTTCTGCCGCTGCCGCTCCTTCTTGGCGAGGAGCTCCTCGAAAAGCGACCGCTGCAGTTCCCAGCAGGCGGCGTAGTCCATCTTTCCGAGGTCGCGGCAACGGGCTTTCATTGCTGCGGGCCTTTCGTGCTGCGGAGCGCCTCTTCGGCCATGTACGACGAACGCACCAACGGAGCGCTGGCACAATAGCCGAAGCCCATCTCCAGGGCCCGGAGCCGGTACCTTTCGAATTTTTCGGGAGTGATGTACGCCGCAACGGGGTAGTGCTCCAGAGTAGGCCGAAGGTACTGGCCGAGTGTCACGATCCCGACGCCCGCTTCGCGCAGGTCGCCCAGGGTCTGCAATACTTCGTCATCGTTCTCGCCGAGACCGACCATCAGGCCGCTTTTCGTGGCGACGCCCCGGCTGCTCAGGTAACGCAGCGTTTCCAGGCTGGTGCGGTACCTGGCCCGGGAACGCACTTCGGGGGTCAGCCGCTCGACGGTTTCGATGTTGTGCCCGATGATGTCGGGCTTCGATGCGATGACCGTGTCCAGCAGGTCGGGCCGCGCATCGAAATCGGGAATAAGGAGCTCAATTGCGGCGTCGGGATTCCGTCGGCGGATCGCCTCCACGGTGGCGGCCCAATGGCGGGCGCCTCCGTCGGGCAGATCGTCGCGCGTGACGGAAGTCACGACGACACACCTCAGTTTCATCAGTGCGACGCTCTCGGCGACCCGCCGCGGCTCGTCGGGATCGGGGGCGAGGGGCCTGCCCGTCTGCGTGGCGCAGAAACGGCAGCCGCGGGTACAGATGTCGCCCAGGATCATGAAAGTTGCGGTCCTCCGGCTCCAGCATTCGGCCTGGTTGGGACAACGGCCGCTGCTGCAAATGGTGTGCAACTTGTGTTTTTCGACGATCCGCCGCACGTCGGCATAGTCGGCCGTGCGATGCAGCCGGATCTTCAGCCATCCGGGTTTTCCGAGTACGTCTACCTTGTCATGCAACTTCGGCATTCAAGTTCATTATTTTCCAATTGACGCAAAAATACGAAAAAGAATTGAGAATTCTTAGTCTTTTCCCATATTTCTGTGACGGATCGCCGCGCGCCGCCCTCCTGCGCCGTTCGCGGGCGAAATATCCGGTTTTTGCGCCGGCTCCGGTTCGGATTCTTGTTTTTCGCTCTCTTTGCCGCGGGGCAAAACAATTCAAAATCCAGATTCACAACTTTACGATTAAGCGAGAGTAAAGACCGTTTACGGGCTTTACCGAGCAGGAGTGATGATGATGCAAGCCGAGAGTCATGCCGAACTTGTTCGAGCATGACCGAGGCGCCGCCCATCCAAGGCACAGCCAAAGTCAAGCCCCCGTAGGAGGAGAAAGATAAACGAAGTGCATTCAAACATCTGTATTTTGGTCGTCACACAGATTGACGGTAGGATGGGATGACTCGGAAAACAGCGCTGCGTATTTCCTCGCCGAAACCTTTCCCTTTTAACCTTTCATTTTTACCTTTGAAAAGGCAACTTCACACCCGGAGTGACAAGGGTTACGGCTTTTGTCAGTGTGGTTGGTAGATTCAGCAGTCCGCTGGCGGCGTAATGGTGCAGAAGGATTGATAAGGAATAGTTGTTTGCGGACGGTTGTTCGATCGCCGTTTTTTCTCGTTCTGCGGTTTTGTAATTCGCAGTGTTGCGCGGGCCGCAGCCTCCCGGCGCGGAAGCTCGCCGCTTCGGCTGTCGCCGGACTCGCTGCTCCGCAGGCTACGTTCGCTTCGTTCAGAAAGAGCGTACGTTGTAAGTTCGCAAGCTCTGCTTCGGTCGGCGCTGTGTTGTTTTCGTGCCGAAGCCCGCGGGGCGAGTTTTGCGAGCCTCCGCAGGGCGGGGCTTCGGCTCG
>CAPXWY010000007.1 GCA_948736885.1 uncultured Alistipes sp. | reverse complement strand
TCACCCTCACCCTCACCCTCACCCTCACCCTCACCCTCACCCTCACCCTCACCCTCACCCTGCTTCCGGCACACTTCCGCGGCAATCTCCCAAACAAATACTAAAATTTTAGTAGAAAAATTTGTTCTTCTAAAAATTTAGTAGTAGGTTTGCCGTATGAAAAACCGAAAACCAACCGAAAGCGGCCGACCGATTCCGGAGCTGACCCGCGGCGAAGAAGAAATCATGCGCATTCTTTGGGAATTGGGCAACGCGGCAGTAAGCGAAATCATCGGCCGCACCGACGAACCGCAGCCCAAGTACACGACCGTCGCCACGTTTCTGAAAATCCTCGAAAACAAAGGTTTCGTGGCTCATACAGCCGAGGGGAAAAGCCACCGCTACCACCCGCTCGTCACGCGCGAAGCCTATGCCCGCCGGATGATGTCGTCGATGCTGACCTCCTACTTCGACGGTTCGCTGGCACAGCTGGTGTCGTTCTTCTCGCGCCACGAAAAGATTTCGTCGGCCGAGCAGGCGGAAATTCTCGAAATCATGCGCAACGCCAAAAATCCGCAGTCATGAAAACGCTGTTGCTCGAAGCCGTCAAGATATTGATTTGCAGCGGTGTGCTGTGGGGTGCCTATGAGCTGCTCCTCGACCGGCGCATTTCGCCGCGCCGGTGCCGCATCTATCTGCTGGCCGTGCCATGGCTGGCCATACTGATTCCATGGATGCGTATCCCGCTGCTGCCCGCTCCCGTCATCGAAATCGAACCGCTCGTCTTCGCAGAAACGGTCGAATCGGCCCCCGCATCGGTCCCCGCGCCCTCTTTTCCGCTTGCCGGAACGGCTGTCGGAGCGCTGTGGCTCGCCGGAACGCTCGTCATGCTCGGCGCTATCGCCCGGCAACTGCTCACAATCGGACGCCTGCGCCGCCGGGCCGTGCTCGACCGCAGCAACCACCCTACCGTCGCCCGGACCCGGGAGCGAATCGCCCCGTTTTCGTTCTGCCGCACGATTTACCTTTGGGAGGGCACCCCGGCCGAAGAGCGGCGCACCATCGTCGCCCATGAAACGAGCCACATCGCACACGGACACTCCGCCGAACGCATTCTGATGGAGTGCATGAAAGCCCTCATGTGGTGGAATCCGTTCGTATGGCTGGCGGCCCGGCGACTGGCCGAAGCACAGGAATACGAAGCCGACCGCGACGTGCTGGCACAAGGCTGCGACCGAGAACTCTATATGAGCACCATATTCAGACAACTCTTCGGCTATAGTCCGGACATAGCCAACGGGCTGCGGAATTCCTTAACCAAAAAACGCTTTCAGATGATGACAACCCCTTTCAGCAGCAGGTACGCCCTGCTGCGGCTGGCAGGCACGGCGCTTGCCATAACGGGCCTGCTGTGCACCTTTTCGCTCACGGCACGGGCCGCAGAAATCCGGACGGCACCCGCTTCGGCCGACACGGCTGCCGGCACCAAGCCGGAACCGCTCTTTATCGTGAACAGCGAAGAACAAGATTCCAAAGAGAACGCTTCCTATGCACTCGAAAAAGTGCTCGCAAGCGTAAAGAAAGGGACCTCGGTCAATCTTCATAAACTTTCGCCCGAAGAAGCCATGAAGAAGTACGGCGAAAAAGGACGCAACGGCGTAGTGGAGATCAGAGTTTCAACCGACAGCGAAACCTCCGAAGCGACAACCGTGCCCGCAGTGGCGGCGGTCCGATACGGAAAGGAGAGCGGAAGCCATGCGTCCGAAACCACGCCCCCGGCATCTGAAGCCACGGCGGACCCTGATGAACCTTGGCTGACAACCGAAACCATGCCGAAGTTTCAAGGCGGCAGCCTGACGGACTTCCGGACCTGGGTACAGCAGCACCTGCGCTATCCCGACACCCAAGCGGCCGGACGCGTCGTCGTAACGTTCGTCGTCGAGCGCGACGGTTCGATAAGTTCGTTCAAGGTACTGGCAAGCCCCGACGAAGCGCTGAGCCAGGAAGCGCTCCGGCTGCTCGGCTCGGTACCTGCCGGCTCGTGGACCCCGGGACTGCAAGGCGGCGAAGCCGTGCGGGTGAGATATACACTGCCTATAGAATTCCAGACGATCGCCGACGAAACGCCGGAACCCCAAGAAAAGTAGCTCCAGCCATTGTGACAAGCCCCCGCATTGTTTCGAGCAATGCGGGGGCTATATTCATGCCGGAATCCGGCGGAAGACTACCTGCGCTCGGCGATAAGCTGCTTGATACGGTTCGCCAATCCGGTATTGTCCATCAGCCCGCGGATGCGGTCGGCACCCGTGCCGTAGAGGTAGACGGGGACCATCGACGCCGAATGCCCGCCTGTGGAGAATTCGACCATCACGCCCGAATCGGGCAGCGTGAAATCCGATTCGCCGCTGGGAAGCGTCAGCCCGCCCGTCTCGTGGTCGGCCGTGACGACGACCAGCGTACCGGGATGGCTGTCGGCAAAGTCCATCGCCGCAGCGACCGCCCGCTCGAAATCGCACATCTCGTTGAACAAACGGATAGCGTCGTGGCCGTGGCAGGCCATGTCGATTTGCGACCCCTCGACCATCAAGAAGAAACCCTCGTCGTTGTCGGCCGACAGCAGTTCGAGCGCCTTGCGGGTAGCCTGCGGCAGGTAGTCGCCGCGCTCGGCAATGGCGGGCAGATGCTTGTCGGCCACGGCGGCCACGACAGGCAACCCCGACAAGGTATCTATCTGCTCCGGCTCCAGCACGACACGGTAGCCCAGGGCCCGGAATTCGTCGAGACGCGAACCTCCCTCGGGCAGTTGCTCGGAAAGGGCCTTGCGGCCGCCGCCCATCAGCAGGTCGATGCCGCTGGCAGTCATATCGGCCGTAATGGCCGCCACGTTGTCGCGGTCGGCGACATGGGCATAGAACGCGGCGGGCGTCGCATGGTAGAGGTGGCTGGTGACGACCAGTCCGGTCCGCATACCCTGCTGCCGGGCGCACTCGGCGATGGGAACCAGCCGCTGCCCGGCCGTATCGAGCCCCAGCCAGGCATTGTTGGTCTTGCAGCCGCTGCTGAGCGCCGTACCCGCAGCCGCCGAATCGGTCACACGGTTGTTGGCCGACCGCGTGGCAATCAAGGCGACGCCCTGCGCACGGTCGAACGCCGTAGGCTCGTAATTCCTGGCGATCTGCAACAACGAAACCTGCGCCAACCCCATGCCGTCGCCGATCATGTAGATGACGCTGCGCACTTCGGGCTCCCGGTCGGAAAAACAACTGCACGCCGCCGCAAACGACGCGCACAATACGAGGAGGAATTTTTTCATGACTGCGAAATAAGATTGCAAAGACAAAGTTAGCAGGATTCTGCGAACTTTTCAGTATATTTACCGAAATTTCAAACCCGCAGAAGATGGACGTGAAAATCGCCGCCGACTGGAAAGAACTGCTGGCACCCGAATTCGAGAAACCCTATTTCCGCGAACTGACCGACTTCGTGCGGCAGGAATACGCCCTGCGCCGCATCTACCCGCGCGGCAGCAACATCTTCCGGGCATTCGACAAATGCCCGTTCGAGCGGCTCAAGGTGGTCATCATCGGGCAGGACCCCTACCACGGCCCCGGGCAGGCCAACGGGCTCTGCTTCTCGGTAGGCGACGGAGTGCCCTTTCCGCCCTCGCTGCAAAATATCTTCCAAGAGGTACACGACGACACGGGAACCCCCGTACCCCCGACAGGCAACCTCGACCGCTGGGCCGAACAGGGCGTCCTGCTGCTCAACGCCGTACTGACGGTGCGGGCCCACGAAGCGGCCTCGCACGCAGGTCACGGCTGGGAGACCTTTACGGATGCGGTGGTACGGGCCATCAACGAACGCAAGGAAGGAATCGTCTACATGCTTTGGGGCAGCTACGCCCAACGCAAGGGCGCCATTGCCGACCCGGCCCGCAACTGCATTCTCAAGGCCGTGCACCCCTCGCCGCTCTCGGTCTACCGCGGATTCTTCGGCTGCCGCCACTTCTCGCGCGCCAATGAATACCTCCGCTCGGCAGGCAAGGAACCTATCGTGTGGTAGGCATCCCGTTTTAGATTCTTCGCTAACGCTCAGAATGACAGCCGACACAAGGCTGACGCGAACAAAAATCCCGGACCTCAACGGCCCGGGATTTTACTATCCGGAATATTGGCGGCACTCAGAAATGTTGCCGCCGAAGAACTATCTTCCAACCTCGGCGGCGACCCAAAGATGTTGCCGCCGAAGAACTATCCTCCAACCTCGGCGGCACCAAAAAGATGTTGCCGCCGAAGAACTATTTCTTCTTCAACAAATTCTTGACTTCGGCGGCGACCCAAAGATGTTGCCGCCGAAGAACTATTTCTTCTTCAACAAATTCTTGACTTCGGCAGCGACGGTTTCACCGTTGAACCCGAACTTCTCGTCGAGCACCTTGTAAGGCGCCGAGAAACCGAAGTGGTCGAGCCCATGGATGAACCCGGAATCGCCGACCAGACCGAGCAAGTTGACGGGCAGGCCGGAAGTCAGACCATAACGCACGATACCTGCGGGCAACACACTTTCCTGGTAAGACTTGGGCTGGTCGCGGAAAAGACCCTCCGACGGCACGTTGACCACGCGGACGGCGATGCCCTCCCTGGCCAGCAGCTCGGCGCCCTCGACGAGCGTAGCGACCTCCGAACCGGTAGCCACCAACACGGCGGCAGGTTTGGCGGCGTCCATGACCACGTAACCGCCCTTGGAAACCTGCGCGGCTTCCTCGCGACGGGTCTTGCTGCTGAGCGTCGGCAGATTCTTGATATTCTGACGCGAAAGCACCAGCGCCACGGGGCGGTGCTCCTCGATGGCGGTCTTCCACGCCATCAGCGTCTCCTCGCCGTCGGCGGGACGCAGAACGACCATCGAACGCTCGCCGTGGTGGTTCTTGAGGTGCTCCATCAAGCGAATCTGCGCTTCGTGCTCGATGGGCTGGTGCGTAGGACCGTCCTCGCCGACGCGGAACGAATCGTGGGTCCAGATATAGACGACGTGCAGGCGCATCAACGCCGCCAGACGCACGGCAGGTTTCATGTAGTCGGAGAAGACGAAGAACGTTCCGCAAGCGGGGATGACACCGCCGTGCAACGCCATACCGTTCATCACGCAAGCCATCGTCAGCTCCGAGACACCTGCCTGGAAGAACTTGCCCGAGAAATCGCCCTTGGTGAAAGCCTTGGTCTTTTTAAGAAAACCGTCGGTCTTGTCCGAATTGGAGAGGTCGGCCGAAGCGACGATCATGTTCTCGACTTTCTCGCCATAGAGGCTCAGCACGGTCGCCGAAGCGGCACGCGTAGCGACGTCGGCTTTCATGTCGACCGCCTTGTAGTCGATTTCGGGCAGCTCGCCCTTAAGGAACTTATCGAGCTTGTGCGCCAGCTCCTTGTGCGACTGACGCCACGACTTTTCGACCTTGGCCTGCTCGGCGGCCCATGTCTTGAGCGCTTCACGGCGGGTACCGAACACCTCGCGGCTCTCCTCGAAGAACGCGAACGGCTGCTCGGGGTCGCCGCCGAGGTTGCGGATGGTGGCGGCCAGATCGGCTCCGGCGGCCGACAGCGGCTGACCGTGGGTCGAAACCTTGTCCTCGTAGCACGAACCGTCGGCGGCCACAGCCCCCTTGCCCATCGTCGTGCGGCCGATGATGAGCGTCGGCCGCTCGGTCTCGGAATGGGCCACGACGAGCGCTTCGCGCAGCTTGTCGATGTCATGCCCGTCGACCGTCAGCACGTTCCAACCCCAAGCCTCGTACTTCTGGGCGACGTTCTCGGTGTCGACCTCCTCGACCTTGGTCGAGAGCTGGATGTTGTTGGAATCGTAGTACATGATGAAATTCGCGAGGCCCAGGTGCCCGGCGATGCGGCCCACCCCCTGCGAAATTTCCTCCTCGACACCGCCGTCGGAGATATAGGCGTAAGTCTTATGGGCCATCCACTCGCCGAAACGGGCCACCATGAAGCGCTCGGCAATGGCAGCGCCCAACGCCATGGCATGCCCCTGCCCCAACGGGCCGGAGGTGTTTTCCACTCCGCGCATCACATCCACCTCGGGGTGGCCGGGGGTCACGCTGCCCCACTGCCGCAGCGACTGCAGGTCCTCGGCCGAATAATGCCCGGCCAGGGCCAGCGTCGAATAGAGCATCGGCGACATGTGGCCCGGGTCGAGGAAGAACCGGTCGCGGTAGGGGTAGGCCATGTTGTCGGGGTCGTAGCGCAGGAACTCGGTGAAGAGCACGGCCACGAAATCGGCACCGCCCATGGCACCGCCCGGGTGCCCCGACTTGGCTTTCTCGACCATGGCGGCCGACAGAACACGGATGTTGTCGGCGACACGCGTAAGTTTGGAATTCGTAGACATAGGTATTATTGCTGTTAGATATTTTTCCGCTAACAAAGATAACGCAAATCGGATGCAGTACCAAATTTATTTGAGCCTGCCGGGGTTTGTAAAGGCAATAAATCCGCGGCTACCCCACCTGTTTGAGCGGGCAGATATTCGCCTGCTCGATTTTTTGCGTCGCGTAGGGGCGTGTGACCGTGAAGCGCGGCTGGTCGCCCGAGGGCAGGTCGAACATGGCGTCCATCATGACCGCTTCGCAAATCGAGCGCAGGCCGCGGGCTCCGAGCTTGAATTCCACAGCCTTGTCGACGATGTAGCCCAGTGCTTCGTCGTCGAACTTCAGCTTCACGCCGTCCAGCTCGAAGAGCCGCTCGTACTGCTTGACGATGGCGTTCTTGGGCTCGGTCAGAATCCGGCGCAGGGCCTCGCGGTCGAGCGGCTGCATGTAGGTCAGCACCGGCAGACGCCCCACCAGCTCGGGAATGAGCCCGAACGACTTGAGGTCCTGCGGCGTGACGTACTGCATCAGGTTGCTGCGGTCGATGCGCGAGCTTTCGCTGCGGCCGTAGCCCACGGCCCGGGTGTTGAGCCGCTGGGCGATTTTGCGTTCGATGCCGTCGAACGCCCCGCCGCAGATAAAGAGGATGTTGCGCGTGTTGACCTGGATGAATTTCTGGTCGGGATGCTTGCGCCCGCCCTGCGGCGGCACGTTGACCACAGTCCCCTCCAAGAGCTTGAGCAGCGCCTGCTGCACGCCCTCGCCCGAAACGTCGCGCGTGATGGAGGGGTTGTCGCCCTTGCGGGCTATCTTGTCGATTTCGTCGATGAAGACGATACCCCGCTCGGCCAGCTCCACATTGTAGTCGGCCACCTGCAACAGCCGCGAGAGGATGCTCTCGACGTCCTCGCCGACATACCCGGCCTCGGTGAGCACCGTAGCGTCGACGATGGTGAAAGGCACTTTCAGCAGCCGGGCGATGGTCCGGGCCATGAGAGTCTTGCCCGTGCCCGTAGGACCTACGAGCACGACGTTCGACTTATCGATTTCGACCTCGTTCTCCTTGGAGGGGAACAAAAGGCGCTTGTAATGGTTGTAGACCGCCACCGAAAGGTAACGCTTGGCGGCGTCCTGCCCGATGACGTACTGGTCGAGGAAATCCTTGATTTGCGCGGGCTTCAGCAGGTCCTCCCTGCGGAACGGAGCCGCCGCACCCTGGTGCCGCTCGGCGAAAAGGTTGTTGTCTTCCAGAATCTTGTAGCCGTTCTCGATGCACTTGTTGCAGATGTTGGCGCCGTCGGAGCCTTGGAACATCAGCTCCACGTCGTCGCGCCGCGCGCCGCAGAACGAGCAGCAGTCGTTGGGGTTATCGCCGCCGTGGCGGCCGTTGTGTCGGTTTTGCGTCATTGTTTTTCACGTTTGGAGAGCACTTCGTCGATAAGCCCGTAGTCGCGGGCTTCGCGGGCCGAAAGCCAGTAGTCGCGGTCGGCGTCGCGCTCGATTTTCTTGACCGAGACGCCCGAATGGGCCGCAAGAATCTCGTACAACTCGCGCTTGGTCTTCATGATTTCGCGCGCCGTGATCTCGATGTCGGAGGCCTGCCCCTGCGCCCCGCCCAGCGGCTGGTGGATCATCACCCGCGAATGGGGCAGCGCCGAACGCTTGCCGGGAGCCCCGGCCGTGAGCAGCACGGCGCCCATCGAAGCGGCGAGCCCGGTGCAGATGGTCGCCACGTCGGACGCCACGAGCTGCATGGTGTCGTAGATGCCCAGCCCCGCCGAGACCGACCCACCGGGCGAATTGATATAAATCTGAATGTCTTTCTCAGGGTCGACCGACTCCAGAAAGAGCAGCTGCGCCTGGATGATGTTGGCGGCATCGTCGTAGATGGGGGCGCCGAGGAAGATGATGCGGTCCATCATCAACCGCGAAAAGACGTCCATCGTAGCGATGTTCAGCTGGCGCTCCTCGATGATGGTAGGCGACACATAAGCCTCGCAGACGGACTGGTAGTCATGAAGTTTCAGCGAACTGATGCCGCACTTCCCGCGGGCGTATTTCTCGAATTCGGACATAATGCTTGGATATACGGTTCACACTCAAAAAAAGGACTTTGCAAACATCACGCCTGCAAAGTCCGAAGATGGGTTTTTCCTGCGAAAAACTAAATCTCCTTTGCCAATTTGGCGAAATCGTCGGCAGAAACGGCCTTTTCCGTCACCTTGATTTTGCCCTTGACGGCTTCGACGACCTTCGTCTCGAACAGCTTCTCGTAGATTTTCTGACCTTGGTCCTTGTCGGCGAGAATCTTTTCGGCGTAGCCGGCCAGCATGTCGTCCGGCGCCGAGGGCATGCCATACTGGGCGAACTGCGCGGCGGCCAGCGCTTTGGCTTCGGCCACGGCCTCTTCCTTCGACACGGCGATTTTCTCCGTCTGGATGAAGTGCTTCTGGAGGTAGTTCCACGTGAACATCTTCAGGAACTGGTCGAAGTCCTTGCCGATTTCCTCCATCGTGAACTTGCCCTCGTTGATGGTGTAGAGCCAGCGCTTGAGGAACTCCTCGGGCATCTTCAGCCCGGCTTTCTTAATCAGGTAGTCGCGCAGCTGAAGCGTGAACAGGTAGTCGCTTTCGCGGGCGAGCTCCTTGGCGATTTCTTCGTCCACGAACTTGTCCAGCCCGGCTTCGTCGGCCACGTTGCCGCCCGGGAAAGCCATCTTGAAGAATTCTTCGTTCAGCTCCGGCTCAGCGAACTTGCGGATTTTGGTGATTTCGAGCGAGAATTCGGGTTTGATGCCCTCCAGCTCGTCCTGCTTGACCTGAAGTACGGCGGCACGCTGCGACGGGTTCTTGTAGAGTTCGTTGATGTTGACCTCCATCTTGTCGCCCACCTTCTTGCCGATGAAAGGCTTGCGCTCCTCCTCCGACATCGAGATAAGCCCCACGTAGGCATCGGCCACGTTCATGTCGCCGTTGTCGAGCGTCACGCCCAGCGCTTCGTCGGCGGTCACCTTCTCGGTGTCGACCAGGCGGCCGAAGCGGCGCAGGAAGTTCGAGCGGTAATCGTCGTGCATCTTCTTGTCGACCTTGATGCGGTTGTAGGTCACCTTGTCCTTGTCGGTCAGGTCGAGCTTGATTTCGGGAGCTTCGCCGAACTCGAAGACGAACTCGAATTCCTTGCCGTTCTCGAAGTCGAAACCGCCCTGCTCGTCCGACGGGATGACGTCGCCCAGGTAGTCGATCTTCTCTTTCTGGAGGTAGTCGAAAGCGGCGTTCGACGCCATGCGGTACGACTGCTCGGCCACTACGCCCTTGCCGTACATCTTCTTGACGATTCCCATGGGCACCATGCCGGGACGGAAGCCCGGAATGTTGGCCTTGCGGCGGTAGTCGCGCAGCGCCTTCTCCACTTCCTGGGCGTAGTCGGTTTCGCCGACCTTGATGCGGAGCAGCGAGCTGCCCCCGTCGCGTTGTTCTCTTACGATCTTCATAGTCAGGTTATTGTATCTATTTTTCTTTCGTTTCTTCCTCGCAATCGGGGCCAAAGATACTAAAAGCCGAGCGGAAAAGCAAATGCAGTATGCAGTTTGATTTTCCCGAGGCAGAGTATCTAAGACGAAGTCAAAGATACGAATAAGCGAGGGCAAAAGCAAAATTATCCTTACCTTTGCACATTATTTATATTAGCTTCAACCGATGAAAAGCACTTTCATGTTCGCCCTGCTGGCTGTTTTGCCGGCCGCCTGCGGTGGCAGCGCCGCCCGCAGCGGCTCCGCGCCCGCCGCACCGGCAGCCCCACGGCAGAGCGAACCCGCCGAATACACTTACCGCATCAAGGCCGCCTATCCCCACCCCACCGACGCCTACACGCAGGGGTTGCAGTACGCCGACGGCATCCTTTGGGAGGGAACGGGCCAGTACGGGCAGTCGGTCGTCCGCAAGACCGACCTTGCCGCGGGACGCAGCCGGACGGTGGCGCGCCTGCCGCGTTCGGAGTTCGGCGAGGGAATCGCCCTGCTCGACGGCAGGCTCTACCAGCTGACCTGGCACGCCAACACCTGCCACGTCTACGACGCGGCCACCATGCGGAAGCTCCGCGACTTCCGCTACCCCGGCGAGGGGTGGGGACTGACCACCGACGGGCAGAAGCTCTACATGTCCGACGGTTCGGCCCGCATCCATACGGTCGACCCCGCGACTTTCCGGCGCGAGAAGCGCACGACCGTCACCTACAAGGGACAGCCCGTCGACTACCTCAACGAGCTGGAGTGGATCGAGGGTAAAATCTGGGCCAACGTCTACACCACCGAGCAAATCGTCATCATCGACCCGGCTACGGGCATCGTCGAGGGGGTGGTCGACCTCGCAGGCATCCTGCCCGAATCCGAACACGGCCCCGAAACCGACGTGCTCAACGGCATCGCCTACGACGCCGAGGGCAAGCGCATCTTCGTGACGGGCAAGAACTGGAGCCGGATTTTTGAAATCGAAATCATCCGCAAGTAACATGGCCGCGACGCTCGAACAGCTCCTGGAATCGCGCATCCTGCTCTTGGACGGCGGGTTGGGCACGATGATTCAGCAATACGGTTTCACCGAAGAAGATTACCGCGGCGAGCGGTTCCGCGAGTGGCCCGTGCGGCTGCGCGGCTGCAACGACCTGCTGGTCCTCACACAGCCCGAAGCGGTGAGGGCTGTCCACGAAAAATACCTGGCGGCAGGCGCCGACATCGTGACCACCGATTCGTTCAACGCCAACGCCATTTCGCTCAAGGACTACGGATTGGAGGAGTACGCCCGCGAGATTTCGCGCGCGGCGGCGGCCCTTGCCCGGAGTGCGGCCGACGAATTCACGGCCCGCAACCCCCGGAGACCCCGGTTCGTCGCCGGGTCGATGGGACCCACCAACCGCACCGCCTCCATCTCGGCCGACGTGGCCAATCCGGCGGCCCGCGAGGTGACGTTCCGCCAGCTGGCCGACGCCTACACCGAGCAGGCGCGCGGTCTTCTGGACGGCGGCGCCGATGTCCTGCTTATCGAAACGGTCTTCGACACACTCAACGCCAAGGCGGCACTCTACGCGGTCGACCGACTCTCCGAGGAGCTGGGCCGCGACATTCCCGCCATGCTCTCGGGCACGTTGGCCGACGCCAGCGGCCGCACCCTCTCGGGGCAGACCGTCGAGGCTTTCTGCGCTTCGGTCTCGCACGCCCGGCTGCTCTCCGTGGGCTTCAACTGCGCCTACGGAGCCAAACAGATGCTGCCCTACTTAGAGCGGCTGGCCGCCGTGGCGCCGTTCCGCATTTCGGCCCACCCCAACGCCGGACTGCCCAACGTCATGGGCGGCTACGACGAAACACCCGCCATGTTCGCCGACGACGTGGGCGAATACCTCCGGCGCGGGCTGGTCAACATCGTCGGCGGCTGCTGCGGCACCACGCCCGAACACATCTTCGAGTTGCAGAAAATCGTGGGCGGCTACACGCCGCGCGCCCTGCCCACGCCCAGACACGAGACCATATTGAGCGGCTTGGAGCCCCTGCGCATCGTTCCCGAAGCCAACTTCATCAACGTCGGCGAGCGGACCAACGTGGCCGGTTCGGCCAAGTTCGCGCGGCTCATCCGCGAGGGCAACTACGAAGAAGCCCTTTCGGTGGCGCGCGCGCAGGTCGAAGCCGGGGCGCAGGTCATCGACGTCTGCATGGACGACGGGCTGATAGACGGTCCGGCCGCCATGCGCACGTTCCTGAACCTGATGGCTTCGGAGCCCGAAATCGCCCGCGTGCCGGTCATGATAGATTCCTCCAAGTGGGAAGTGCTCGTGACCGGGCTCGAAGTCACGCAGGGCAAAGCCATCGTCAACTCCGTTTCGCTCAAGGAGGGCGAAGAGGAATTCCTGCGCCGGGCCCGCGAAATCCGCCGCTACGGCGCCGCGGCCGTCGTGATGCTTTTCGACGAGCGCGGGCAGGCCGACACCTACGAACGCAAAATCGAGGTGGCCCGCCGCGCCTACGACCTGCTCACAGCCAGCGGATTCCCGGCCGAAGAGATCGTATTCGACCCCAACATCCTGGCCGTCGCCACCGGAATCGCCGAGCACGACGGTTATGCCAAGGC
Source organism: uncultured Alistipes sp. (assembly GCA_948736885.1). The sequence goes on along the minus strand of CAPXWY010000007.1, from coordinate 30,441 downwards.
GTTCATCGACGCCACGCGGTGGATCAAGCAGAATCTGCCCCACGCCAAGGTCTCGGGCGGAGTGTCGAACCTCTCGTTCGCGTTCCGCGGCAACAACGCCGTGCGCGAAGCGATGCACTCGGCGTTCCTCTGCCACGCCATCGCCGCCGGAATGGACATGGGCATCGTCAATCCGCAGATGCTCCGGGTCTACAGCGACATCGAGCCCGGGCTGCTGGAACGGGTCGAGGATGTCATCCTCTGCCGCCGCCCCGATGCGGCCGAGCGGCTGGCCGAATATGCCCAGCAGGTGCGGCAGGACGCCGAAACCAGACCGCAGCCCACCGACGCATGGCGCGCCGGAACGCTCCGGGAACGAATCGGATACGCCATGCTCCGGGGCATCGCCGACCATATCGAGGAGGACGCGCTCGAAGCCTGCCGCGGGCTGGGTTCGCCCATGGCCGTCATCGACAGCCTGCTGATGCCCGCCATGGAGCAGGTCGGCACCCTTTTCGGCGAGGGCAAGATGTTCCTGCCGCAGGTGGTCAAAACGGCCCGCGTGATGAAGCGCGCCGTAGCAGCCCTCACCCCCTACATCGAGCAGAGCGCCGGGCAGTCGCATTCGGCGGGCAAAGTACTGATAGCCACCGTCAAAGGCGACGTTCACGACATCGGCAAGAACATCGTTTCGGTCGTCATGGCCTGCAACGGCTACGCCATCCGTGACCTGGGCGTGATGGTCGATCCGCAGCGCATCGCCGACGAAGCCGAAGCATGGGGCGCCGACTGCATCTGTCTGAGCGGCCTGATCACCCCCTCGCTCGACGAAATGGCGCACGTCTGCGAGGAGCTGGAGCGCCGCGGGTCGCGCATCCCCGTTCTTATCGGCGGCGCCACCACCTCCGACATGCACACGGCCGTGCGCATCGCCCCGGTCTATTCGGGCACGGTCGTCCGCTCGCCCGACGCCAGCCGCAACACGCAGATACTCGCTTCGCTGCTCGGTCCCGGCCGCGCCGCCTACGAAGCCCGCATCCGCAGCGAGCAGGAGACCCTGCGCGAGCAGTTCCGCAGCGCCGAAAAGGCACGAAACCTGCTGCCGCTGGCCGAAGCGCGCAAAAACAGGCCCGCCGCCGTCCATACGCCCGTCGTGCCGCTCCACCCGGGGCGCATGGTCTTCCCCGACTTCGACGTGGCCGACGCCGAACCCTATATCGACTGGAGTTTCTTCTTCGCAGGCTGGGACCTCCCGGGCCGCTACCCCGAGGTACTCGACCACCCCGAAAAGGGGGCCGAAGCGCGCAAGCTCTTCGCCGACGCGCAGGCCCTGCTGGCCCGCATCCGCGACGAACGGCTGCTGACGCTGCAAGGCGTCGTCGGCATCTTCCCCGCCCGGTCCGAGGGCGACGACATCGTCGTGACCGACCCCAAGGGGCGCGAACACCGGCTGGCCATGCTGCGCAACCAGACGCGCGGCGCCGACAACCGCTCGCTGGCCGACTTCATCGCCCCCTCGGGCGACTGGATAGGCTGCTTCGCCCTCACGGCAGGCATCGGGCTCAAGGAACTCGCCGCCAAGTTCCGCGACGCGGGCGACGACTATTCGGCCATCATGGCCAAACTGCTGGCCGACCGGCTGACCGAAGCCTTCGCCGAAGCAGTCCACCTTTTCGTCCGGCGCCGAATGTGGGGTTACGAAACCGACCCGATGCCCACCCCCGCGCAAGTCGTCCGTGGCAGCTACCGCGGCCGCCGCATGGCTTTCGGCTACCCCGCGTCGCCCGACCACACGCTCAAACGCGAGGTCTTCGACCTGCTCGCGGCCGAAGTCACCACCGCCATGAAGCTCACCGAAAACCACATGATCGACCCCGGCGAAGCGCTCTGCGGGCTCTTTTTCGCCGACGCCGACTATTTCGCCGTGGGACCCGTCGACAAGGAGCAGTTCGCCGACTACGCCCGGCGCCGCGGGCTCGAACCCGACGAGCTGCGCAAAGTCATACCCGACAACCTATGAACGCAACCGACATCATCCACAGCGCGCTGGCCCAGCACAAAACCCGCTTTGCGTTCGAGCTCCTGCCGCCCCTCAAGGGCGACGGCATGGGCGGCACTTTCGCGGCCATCGACCCGCTCGTGGAGTTCGACCCGGCCTACATCAACGTGACGTTCCACCGCGAGGGGCTCAAACAGACCCTTTTGCCCGACGGACGGACCGAGCGCCATGTCGTGCGGCGGCGTCCCGGCACGGTGGGCATTTCGGCCGCCATCCGCAAGAAGTACGGCGTCGAGACGGTGCCCCACCTCATCTGCGGCGGCCTGTCGCGCTACGACATCGAAGACGCCCTGATCGACATGGATTTCCTGGGGCTCCACAGCGTGCTGGCCCTGCGCGGCGACAAGTCGCAGAGCGAGGAGCGGTTTGCGCCCCACCCCCAGGGCCACGCCCACGCGGCCGGCCTCGTGCGGCAGATTGCGGGCATGAACCGCGGCGAGTTCGTCGACGGCGAGGTGGAGGTGTGCCACCACTCCCGGTTCTCGGTCGGTGTGGCAGGCTATCCCGAGACCCATCCCGAAGCCCCGTCGCCCGAAGCCGACATGCAGTTCCTCAAAGCCAAAATCGACGCCGGAGCCGACTACATCGTGACCCAGCTGTTCTACGACAACGCCTGTTTCTTCGACTTCGTGCGCCGCTGCCGCGAAGCCGGGATTACGGTCCCTGTCATCCCGGGCATCAAACCGCTTTCCACGGTGCGCCACCTCACGCTGCTGCCCGAGACCTTCGGCTGCCGCATCCCCGAGGAACTCCGGCGCGAGGTGCTGGCCCACCAGGACGACAAAGCCGCCGTACGCCGCATCGGCACCGAATGGGCCATCGCCCAAAGCCGCGAGCTCAAGGCCGCGGGCGTACCCGTGCTCCACTACTACCCGATGGGCAAGGCCGAAAACATCATCGAAATCGCCAAAACCGTCTTTTGAAAAATGGATACCGTCGCTTTCCGCCGTCATCTGCACGCCCACCCCGAGCTCTCGTTCCGGGAGCGGGAGACCGCGGCTTTCATTTCTGCGCAGCTGGCCGCCGCAGGTATCGAACATCGTCCGATAGCCGGCACGGGGGTTCTTGCACGCATCGAGGGCCGCATCCCCTGCGACGACCGCCGGACCGTGGTGCTGCGGGCCGACATCGACGCCTTGCCCGTCGAGGAGCGGACCGGGCTGCCCTACGCGTCCGGGAATCCCGGGGTCATGCACGCCTGCGGCCACGACATGCACGCCGCCGTGCTCTACGGCGCGCTGCTCCGGCTGGCCGCCGCACCCGATTTCTGCGGCACGGTCTTCGGGCTGTTCCAGCCCGGCGAGGAGTGCAACCCCGGCGGCGCTTCGCTGGTGCTGGCCGAAAATCCGTTCGAGGGCTGCGACGTCCGGGCCGTCGTCGGCGAACATGTGGAGCCGCAGCTGGAAGTCGGGACCCTCGGATTCCGCGCCGGGAAATACATGGCCGCCAGCGACGAACTGCGCTTCCGCGTGCAGGGAACGGGCGGCCACGGAGCTCTGCGCGGCCAGCTGAAAGACCCCGTAGCGGCCGCCGCCGAACTCGCGACGGCGCTGCTGGACCTCAACGAACCGGAGCGCGTACTCTCCATCGGCCGCATCGAAGCGGCGGGCGCCACCAACGTTGTGCCCGACGAGGTATACATGGAGGGGACCCTCCGCACTTTCGGCGAAGCCGACCGCACAGCCGCCCACAGCCGCATTGCCGAACTCGCCGCCGCCACCGATGTCCGCCACGGCACGAAAACGGCTGTCGACATCAACCACGGCTACCCTCCGGTCGTCAACGATTCCCGGCTGGTCGGACTGGCCGCCGCGCAGGCCGCGGCGCTCGGACTGCACACCGAAATGCTGCCCCTGCGCACCACGGCCGAGGATTTCGGATTCTACTGCCGGCGCTACCCTGCGCTTTTCTACCGGCTGGGCGTAGGCGCCGCGGCCGGACGCCCCCACACGGGCACTTTCGCGCCCGACGAACGGGCGCTCGAAGCGGGCACGGACTTCATGCGAAGCCTGGCCCTGCAAATTCTCAACGAACCATGAAACAGACAAAAAAACAGCGTCCTGCCAAACGGACGAAAAACAGCGACCGGGCTTCGATGATTCTGAGCCTGCTGCGCGAATTCCCCAACAATAAGTTTTCGCTCAAACACCTCGCGTCGGCTTCGGGCGGCGCCACCAAGGAGGGCCGACGCGAAACGCTGGCCGTCCTCGACCGGCTCTACGACGAAGGCATCGTCGAAGAATGCGCCCGCGAGAAATACCGCCTCACGCGCCGCCACCTGCCCCGCTACGAGGGGCACGCCGACATGACGGCCAGCGGCTCCCTCTACGTGCGGGTCGAGGGGCTGGAAAGCGACGTCTTCGTCAACCAGCGCAACACGGCCAATGCGCTCGACGGCGACCGGGTCGAAATAGTCGTCATGCACCGCGGCCACAACGGCAAATTAGAGGGCGAAGTCACCCGCATCGTCGAGCGCAGCCGCAAACCCTACGTCGGCGTGGCCGAGGTGGGCGCCCACCAGATATTCGTGCGGGCCGATTCGCGCAAGATGCCGATGGACATCTACCTCTCCAAGCGCGAAAACCCCGGCGTGCGCGAGGGCGAAAAAGTCGTCGTGCGCATCGTCGACTGGCAGCCCGGCAGCAAGAGCCCCGTGGGCGAGCTGGTCGAAGTGCTGGGCATGGCCGGGCAGAACGACACCGAGATGCACGCCATTCTCTCCGAATACGAACTCCCCTACCGCTTCGAGCCGGAGGTCGAACACGCCGCCGAGACCATCGACGGCCGCATCACCGAACAGGAAATCGCCGCCCGGCGCGACTTCCGCGCGACGGCCACTTTCACCGTCGACCCGGCCGACGCCAAGGACTTCGACGACGCGTTGTCGGTGCGCCGCATCCGCGACGGGGTGTGGGAAATCGGCGTGCACATCGCCGACGTGACGCACTACGTCCGGCCGCACTCGGTCATCGACGACGAAGCCGTCGAACGCGGCACGTCGGTCTATCTGGTCGACCGCACCGTGCCGATGCTGCCCGAACGGCTCTCCAACGAACTCTGCTCGCTGCGGCCCGACGAAGACAGCCTTTGCTTCTCGGCGGTCTTCACCCTCAACGAGAATCTCGACATTCTCGACGAATGGTTCGGCCGCACGGTCATCCACTCCGACCGCCGTTTCACCTACGCCGAAGCGCAGGAAATCATCGAAACGGGGCGCGGCGACTACGCCGAGGAGGTGCTGACCCTCAACCGGCTGGCCCAGGAACTGCGCCGCCAGCGCTTCAGGAACGGCGCCATCAGCTTCGAGCGCGAAGAAATGAAATTCCAGCTGGACGAAACGGGCCGCCCCATCGGCGTCTGCTTCAAGGAACAGAAGGAATCGAACCAGATGATCGAGGAATTCATGCTGCTGGCCAACCGCCGTGTCGCCGAATTTTGCAGCCACCGCGTCGACGCCAACGGCCGCAGGACGCCCCGGACGATGGTCTACCGCGTCCACGACACCCCGAGCGAGGAGAAGCTCGACCGCTTCCGCCAGTTCATCCTGCGCTTCGGCATCCTTTTCAAAGCCTCGAAAGGCCGTGCCGTCGCCCGCGAAATGAACAAGCTCTTCGCAAAAATCAAAGGCTCGACCGAAGAAAACGCCGTCACGACGATGGCTGTGCGCTCCATGGCCAAGGCGTTCTACACCACCGACAACATCGGCCACTACGGACTGGCGTTCCCCAGCTACACCCACTTCACCTCGCCCATCCGCCGCTACCCCGACATGATGGTCCACCGCCTGCTGGCGCGCTACCTCGGCGGCGGCAAGTCGGCCGACAAGCAGACGCTCGAAGAACTCTGCGTGCGGGCGTCGGAACGCGAAGTAATCGCCGCCGAAGCCGAACGGGCCTCGATCAAATACAAGATGGTCGAATTCATGAAAGAGCGTATCGGCGAGGAATTCGAGGGCCATATCTCGGGACTGACCGAATGGGGCGTCTACGTCGAGCTGGACGAAACGCATATCGAGGGCATGTCGTTCCTGCGCGACGTCGAGGGCGACTTCTTCGACTTCGACGAACAGCGCTACGAGATAGTCGGGCGCTCGACGGGGCTCCGCATGACCCTGGGCGACCCCGTGCGCATCCGCATCAAGCGCGCCGACCTCCAGAAACGGCAGCTCGATTTCGACCTGCTGCTGCCCGCAACAAAAAAAACATCGCTCAAAAATGCTCCGGTTCCACACTATGGCGCAAAAAAGGCAGTACGAAGAACAACAAAATAACCGTTTCGCCACTTATCCGAGAACAGCCGCACAAACGATAGTTCTTTTATGAAGACTATCCTAAATTTTAGCTACCTTTGTCTATAATTTAGCATCCGTTCGGGCACTTGTTCGATATTGACAATCGCCGGACAGCCGACAGATGCGGAACAAAAATCCATAATGACCCGACCTAGCAAAACATACAGAAGCGACCTCGACTTATTGAAAGGGTTCGCAATCATGGCCGTCGTTCTCTACCACATGGGAATTTCTGCGAGCGGCTATCTCGGAGTGGATGCGTTCTTCGTCATCAATGGCTTCCTGATCGTACCCAAAGTCGTTCGTGATATAGCGAACGGACAATTTCGCTATTTTGCATTTTTGGAAAAACGAACGGGCCGTCTGTTTCCGCTGGCAGTCCTTGCAGCGGCCCTTTCGCTTTTGGCCGGCTACTATGGCATGGTGCCCGACGACTACGAAAATCTGGCGCAATCGGTGGTGGCCACCAATATTTTCTCGAACAACATTTTAGCATCCATTACAACAAGAAACTATTGGGAGACCGTCAATGAATTCAAACCACTGATGCACACCTGGTACCTCGGCATTCTGTTCGAGTTCTATCTGTTCTTCCCTCTGGTCGTAATGGCCGTGAAACGGCTCTCGAAAAAAATGGGGTTCGGATTCGACAAATATGCGGTCATCACGCTTCTGGCTCTTTCGACCCTCTCGGTGCTGCTTTACCTTAATCCTTCAGTAAGCACGGGCGACCGGTTCTACCTACTGCCTTACAGATTCTTCGAGCTCTCATTCGGAGGACTTGCAGGCATGTGGATCGCAGATCATCGGCAAGGGCGGCTCTACCGGCACGGAGCGCTTAGCGGTGCTTGCTTCGCAATTTTATCGCTCATCCTATTTGTCGGAGCGTTTCAGATCGGCGAACAGCCGGTTGGATACAATCTTGACAGCGGTGCTGCCTACACAGGCGATTACTTTATTCCTCAAAATATCTTATTGCTGACAACCGTAGTACTGACCCTCTTCTTCCTTGTTTCCGAAAATACGCAAAGCTGCTTGGTATCCTGGTTCCAAAAAGCCGGGGGGGGGATATTTTGCACCCTCGGAATCATCAGCTACAGCATCTTCATCTGGCATCAGCCGATACTTGCATTCTATCGTTATTACATTTCGACCGACCTTTCGCTGCGTTTCGTTCTCGTCTATGTCATCGCAGTACCCACACTGTCATACATTACCTATCGCTGGATAGAACAGAAAGTCAAATTATGCCTGCAAACGAGAATCGTACTTCTGCTGGCCTTTGTCCTGACCAGCGGAGCTGCCTTGGCTCTCTATCTGCATGCCGGGGTAGTACGCGACATTCCGGAACTATATGTTCAGAAAGACAACGTGTCCAGAAGCATGTTTGCCGAATACAATGACAGAGTATATGCGTACGACGTCGATTTCCCCCAGGACAACGGAAAAATCAATGTTCTCGTCGTCGGCAACAGCTTCGCGAGAGATTGGGTAAACATTCTGCTCGAATCCGAAATGGCCGGCAAGGCAAACCTGTCATATGCCTATCAGATCGACAAAAAACATATCGGCAGAATCCGCCGGAGCGACCGCATCTTCATCTTCGGCTGGAAACACGACGTTCCCTACTATGTTTGGGAAAATCTGCGGCCCGAAGCGGAAGTCTGGGGTATCGGAACCAAGAATTACGGCAACAGCACCGGCACCATCTACAAGAACAGGCACCGGCCCGACTACTTCCAGCAGACCATCAAGATCAATCCCAACTTCTTCGTCATAAACGATCTTCTGAAAGCGGAGTGGCAAGACAAGTACATTGATTTGCTCAGCATATCGGCAATAGGCAAGAACTCGGTGGCCGCTTTCTCGCCGGATCATAAGCTCATCAGTCAGGATACCAAGCATCTGACCTTGGGCGGGGCGAAATATTACGCCAAAACGATAGACTTCAAACAAATATTCTAACGATAGATAAACAGCTACACAATCCGCCAAAAGCAGCCGAGAACCCGGAATGGCACGGGCTACGGGTCGTGCCAGTGCGGTTCGCAGATTCAGCAATCCGCTGGCGGCAGGGATTTCCGGGCCGTTAAAACGTTTTAGCAAACCGCTGAAACGTCACGGCACGCCGCCAGCTATACATCCCAGTCTGGCAGAAAACTTGGGCTAATGAATAATTAACAATGAATAGTGAATAATTGAACTGCTCTTATGTCTTGGCTGATTATTCCCTATTAACTATTCATTATTCATTTTTTTGCCATTCATTCCAGCGATTGCTCCGACCGCCTGCTGCGGGCTACCGCACGAATTCGACGGGAGCCTTGACGAATGTCGGCACGAACGGCTACGTCTACTCCTCGTCGTCCTATGCCGCAGGCGACCGCAACGCGGGTTACTTGAACTTCAACTCGGGCAACGTGAACCCGCTGAACAACGCCAATCGGGCCGCGGCCCTCTCCGTGCGCTGCGTCCAGCATCTGCACGGCTGCTTTTAACCCACACCAGGCCCGGGCAACAAAAATCCCGCAAGGCGACGCCTTGCGGGATTTCATTGTAGCACAGCGGACCTATCGCACGATGTTGGCGATGAGGAACGTAGCGGCGACGGTGAGAATGGCGTAAAGCTCGGGGAACGCGGCGAGAATCAGCGTCTTGCCCATCACGTCGTGGCCGTTGCCGATGGCGGCGATACCGTTGGCGCAGACCTTGCCCTGGAAAATCGCGGCGGCGAGGTTGACGATACCTACCAAGATACCGGCACCCAGCACGGCTGCGGCCTGCACCATCGTGGGGTTCTGCAAGAAACCCTGCACCATGAAGAAGCAGACGAAACCGTAGAGACCCTGCGAACCGGGCAGCGCCGAGAGAATCATGTAGCTACCGAACGCGCCGTTGTTCTTCTTCATGGCGCCGACGGCCGCCTGACCGCAGATCGAAGTACCCACGGCCGACGCGATACCTGCCAGACCTACCATCAGAGCCACGCCCACGTAGGCCATTACCAAAGCTGTTGTTTCCATAATCGAATGATTTTTTTGTTTGTTATTGAATTTTCAGTCTTTTTGTTTCGGATGCCGCACCCGGTCGGAACGATACGCTCGGAAACAAGTTCCGGAAAGTGCCGCCCGCTCCTTCTGCGGAAGCCGGCTTTTCACCTTTCACCTTTCACTTTCTGAAGCGGCTCGAAATTGCGCGTAGCCATCTCGAAGCCGGCGTTCTTGTAGAATTCGACGAACGTCAGACGCATCGGATGGACGAACGACGAAATGGTCGACATGAAAAGGTTGATGCCGTGGCCGATCAGCAGAATCGGCAGCATGATAAGAATCCGCACGACGATATTGGCACCGTCGGGCACGAAACCTTCGGCCAGCGAATTGAACACCAGCGCCAGCACGCCGCCCGACAAACCGATGGCGAAAAGCCGGATGTACGACAGCACGTCGCTGAGCAGCCCCGTCAGATTGTTGTAGAAATTCCACACGCCCGACCCGAGGTTGAGCAGCGGATTGCGCCCGGGCGTGTTGAAGAACAACATCAGCACGGCGCCGATTCCCAACACGACATAGAACGCCACCGACGAGGTGGTGAAACCGGGAATGACCCACTTTTCGTTGAGCATCGGAAGCCCTCCGGCGACGGAAGCGGCCAGCAGGATGATGAACCACCCCATCGTGCCCAACGAATAGCGCACGCCGAACGTCCGTGCCGTCACGACCACGCTTATCAGCATGCCGAACAGAATCTGCACCATGCCGATGGCCAGCGCGATGGAGAAGAACTGCCCCTGGAAGTCGAAGAACGGAATCGAGGGAAAGTAATCCTTGAGGTTCATGCCGAAGAACGACCCGCAGAACAATCCGAACAGAATCGTTGCCGCGGCGCACATCGTAGCGAACCACGCGGCCTGCCGCATCATGCCGGGCTTGGGATTCTTGCGGAGGAGCCACAGCCCCATGCCGAGCAGAATCAACCCGTAACCCGCATCGTTCAGGCAGATGCCGAAGAAAAGCATGTAGAACGGTGCGAAGAACGGCGTGAGGTCGAGCGTGCCGTACTTGGGCCGGGCGTACATGTCGCCCACGAGCTCGAAAATCCGCGCGAACCAACCGTTTTTCAGTTTCACCGGAGTATTGTCCTCGGGCGTGGGGTCGCTCTTGATATAGACCACATTGGGATACTCCTCCAGCAGGGCGTCGACCTTGGCGGAAGTCTCCGTCTCGGCCCAACCCTCCATGACGACCAGCGTGCCGTCGGCCGCCTGCCGGGCCGTAGCCTCGACCTTGACGCCCTGCAACCGCTCCTTGAGCGACGCGACGTAGGCCGCCAGCAACTCGCGGGAAGCCGCAGCCCGGGCGAATTCCGCATCGAGCGCCGCGACCTTGGCCTGCTCGGCGGCGATGGCCTCCCCGGCCTGCCGGACGTCCATCTGCGGCGTCTTCATCTCCTGCGCATCGAGGTTGATTTCCTGCCCGGGAGCAGCCACCACGATGAACCACACGGTCGAATCGGTCCGGTTGATTTCGGAAACGGCGTACTGCTCCGACCACTCGGCCGACATCTTGTCGTAGGTGTTGCGCTGAGCGGAGAAGTAGCGCAGGACGATTCCTTGCCCGGCGAGCTTCTGCACGCGGGCCACGTCGAACTCACCCCACGGCCGGAGCTCCTCGGCGCTCTTTTCGAGCCGCGCGATTTCGGTCCGCGAAGCGGCAAGGGCCCGCTGGGCGGCCGCATACTGCCGGAACGTCTCCTCGCCCGAAGCATAGGGCTGCGCCCCGGTCTGATTGTGCTCGGATTCTCCGGCCCACGCCTTGAGGAAATCGAGCGCCTTGGTACCCGCTTCGATGTCCAGAAGCAGCTGGCGGTCCTCCTCGGAGGGTTCCCACCCTGCGGTGGTGATGTCGACCAACCCGAGGTCGCGCAACCTATCGACAAAATCGGCGCTCTGTGCCGCAAAGAGCACAAAGTCGTATTTCGACATTCTTGCTATCATAACGTAGCGCCCTCCCCGGCCTGCTGCTGTTTGGTTTTGACGATTTTCTGAGCCGACTTGGAGAGGTTCTCCTCGTCCTCCATGAAGCGCTTGATCTTGCGGATGGCGTCCTCGTAACCGGGAATCTGCACCTTTTCGTAGAGGTTCACCTTCTGCGTGGTCTTGCGCCGCGCGAAGTCCAGAAGCTCCATCTTGCGCTCGTAGACCTCGAACTCCAGGGCCAGGCGGGCCAGCCGCTTGAGAATCTCCACGCCGTCGGCGAACCACACGGGAGCGGAGAAGAGGTCGTAGGGCTTCTCCTCGAACTTCACGTCGGTCAGCACGGGTGTCCGCACGCCAGCGATTTTCTGCGTCGAGAGCTCCACGTCGGCGATGCGCACCAGCCCGTCGTCGAACTCGCCCCACAGCGCCGCCATGTAGTCGTACTCGGCTTTCAGGGCGTCGAGCCGACGGCGGTAGTCGCCCGCGGAATCCTTCGCTTTCTTGACCTCGGAACGCAGGGCCGACTCCTTGCTTTTGATGGTCGGAAGGGCCTTCTGCCGCATCTTGAGCTGCTTGCCGAGTTCGCCGAGCGAAGTTTTGTTATATTGGAATTTGATGGCCATGGCAAGCTATGCTTTCCAGTATTTCTTGATGAGCTCCTCCTTGATGGCGACCTCCTCGGGCGAGAAGTACTCGGCGAAAAGGGCCCACGCCGTGTCGAGCATCGCGGTGATGTCGATGTTGACGTCGATGGCCAGCAGCTTCTCGGAATAATCGTGGGCGAACTTCAAGGTGCGCTCGTCGTAGTCCGAAAGGTCGAAACCGTTTTCGAGCTTGGTCTTGGCGTTGGCGGCGTCGGCATAAAGACGCACACAAGCGTTCATCACCTGCGGATGGTCCTCGCGGGTCTTCTTGCCGATGACGAGCTGCTTCAGACGCGACAGCGAACGGAACGGGTCGACGATGACCTTGCCCGTGTCGGAATCGTTGCGCAGGAACAACTGGCCCTCCGTAATGTAACCCGTATTGTCGGGAATGGCGTGGGTGATGTCGCCGCCCGAAAGGGTCGTCACGGCGATGATGGTGATCGAACCGCCGTTGGGCAGCTGCACGGCCTTCTCGTAAATCTTGGCCAGGTCGGAATAGAGCGAACCGGGCATCGAATCCTTCGACGGAATCTGGTCCATACGGTTCGAGACGATGGCCAGCGCATCGGCGTAGAGGGTCATGTCGGTGAGCAGCACCAACACCTTTTCGCCCTTGTCGACGGCGAAGTACTCGGCGGCGGTCAAAGCCATGTCGGGCACGAGCAGACGCTCGACGGGCGGATTCTCGGTGGTGTTGACGAACGAGACGATGCGGTCCAAGGCTCCGGCGTTCTCGAAGACCGACTTGAAGTAGAGAAAGTCGTCGTTCGTGAGACCCATACCGCCCAGGATGATTTTGTCGGCCTTGGCGCGCAGGGCCACATTGGCCATGACGGCGTTATAAGGCTGGTCGGGGTCGGCGAAGAACGGAATCTTCTGACCCGAAACGATGGTATTGTTCAAGTCGATGCCGGCGATACCCGTAGCGATGAGCTCCGAGGGCTGGATACGCTTGAACGGATTGACCGTCGGACCGCCGATTTCGCGGGCCTCGCCCTCGACGGCCTCGCCGCCCTCCAAAGGCTCGCCGTAGGCGTTGAAGAAACGCCCGGCGAGGTTGTCCGAGACCTTGAGCTTGGGCGGCTCGCCGTGGAACATCACCTCCGAATCGGTGGCGATGCCCTCCGTACCGGCGAAGACCTGCAAGGTGACGTTCTCGCCCATGATTTTGACGACCTGCGCGAGCTTGCCGCCGACGGTGGCCAACTCGTCGTTGCCGACGCCCGAAGCGCGGAGTGTGACGGTAGCTTTGGTGATGTTGTCGATTCGGGTATATATCTTCTGAAATGCGCGTGTTGTCATGGCTTTATTCGGTTTTGGCAAGTACATACTGCTCGATCTGCTGCTTGTAGCCGTGGAACTTCTCCGACTGCCACTCGGAGTAGTTCATCTGGCGGAAAAGGTTGATGAGCCCCTTGAAGAACTGCGAGCACTCCTCGAAGTCGGTGAAGCGGAAATCCTTGCGGCAGATGCCGAGCACCATCTCGTACATCATCTTCTGACGCTCGACGGGGCAGTTGGCGTCGATGTCGTCGAAAGCGTCCTGCTGGAGGATGACGAAGTCGATGAGCTCCGATTTCCAGAAACGCTCGTGGTACTCGATGGGCACGCCGTCGTCGCCGAGGATGTTGATCTGGTCGTTGGCCTCCTTGCCTCGCTGCACGATCGTCTTGCCGGCATAGACCATGTCGACCCACCCCTTGCCGATGTGCTCGTCGAGGTACTGGCTGATTTCAGGATACTCCAGATATTTGGAGTAGGATTCCAGCGGGTCGATGGCCGGGTAGCGCTTCGAGTCGGCGCGGCCCTGCGAAAGGGCGTAGAAACAGCGGGCCGCTTTCTTGGTCGATTCGGTGACAGGCTCCTTGAGGTTACCGCCCGCGGGCGACACCGTTCCGAGGAACGTCACGGAACCTGTGGCGCCGTTGCTGAGCTTCACCAAGCCTGCACGCGAATAGAAGTTGGAGATGATGGCCGAAAGGTCCATCGGGAAAGCGTCCTGACCGGGCAGCTCCTCCAGACGGTTGGACATTTCGCGCAGCGCCTGGGCCCAGCGCGACGTGGAGTCGGCCATGACAAGCACCTTGAGCCCCATGGCGCGGTAATACTCGCCGATGGTCATACCCGTGTAGACCGACGCCTCGCGCGCGGCGACGGGCATGTTGGAGGTGTTGCAGATGATAATCGTACGCTCCATGAGCTTGTGGCCCGTGCGGGGGTCGACCAACTCGGGAAACTCCTTGAAGATTTCGACCACCTCGTTGGCACGCTCGCCGCAGGCCACCATGATGATGACGTCGGCGTCGGCCTGCTTCGAGATGGCGTGCTGAAGCACCGTCTTGCCTGCGCCGAACGGCCCGGGGATGAAGCCCGTACCGCCCTCGGCCATGGGGTTGAACGTGTCGATGGCGCGCACGCCGGTCTCCATGACGCGGGAGGGGCGGGGCTTCTCGGTATAACAGCGGACCGCCTGCTTGACGGGCCATTTCTGCACCATGGTGATGTTGTGCTCGCGGCCCTCGGCGTCGACGACCACGGCCATCGTGTCGGTAATCTTGTACTTGCCCGCGGCGGCGACGCTCTTGACCGTATAGGTGTCGGTCATCGTGAACGGCACCATGATTTTATGGGTGAGCCACTGCTCCTTGACCTCGCCGAGCCACGAAGCGGCCGACACCTTGTCGCCCTCCTTGGCCAGCGGCGCGAACTCCCACTCGGCCCCGAAATCGACGGGCTCGGTCATCGAACCGCGGGCGATGAACAGACCGTCCATCTTTTCGAGGTCGTTCTGCAGACCGTCGTAGTTGCGCGACAGCAGACCCGGAGCCAGCGTCGCTTCGAGCATGTGACCCTCGAATTCGACGCGGTCGCCGATTTTCAGACCGCGCGTGCTGTCGAACACCTGCACATAGGCCGCATCGCCCATGACCTTGATGACCTCGGCCATCATCTTCGTATCGCCGGCATACACGTAACATATCTCGTTCTGGCCCACGGGTCCGTCGGCCTTGACGATGACGATGTTCGAGATGATGCCGTTTACACGTCCAGTAGTTTTCATTTGTATGCTTTATTGTTTTTCTATCAGTTCCTTGCCGTCCAGCTCGGCCAGCAGCCGGGCGAACATTTCGCGTCCGCGCGCAGGGTCGAGCAGCGTCCAGCGGGCCACGATGTTGACCCGCACCAGGTAGGAAAGAACGGCGTTGATGTCGAAATAATCGAACGTGGCGAGTTCGAGCGCCTCGTTCCAGCGGATAAGGTCTATCTTGCGCTCCTTCTCCACAAGGTTGGCTTCGTCGCCCACGGCCGCGATTACGGCGTCGATATAGCCCAGCTCGCCCCGCAGACCGAAGTCGGCGGCCGAACTGCGCTGCAATTGCTCAACAACGTCGCCCCCGCCGACGGTGACTTCCTCGACGGGACGTCCGGCGGCCCGGGCCGTCACGGCGGCGGTCAGGTTGCGCAGGTTGCGGTCGAACACGGCCCATGCGCGCAGGAAGCGGCAGCCCTTGCGTTCGCAAAGGTCGTAATAGGCCGCGAAGAGCGACTTCTCGAACCGCCGGGCGGTATCGACCGTCTCGGCATCCTCGCCCTCGGGGTCGTTGTACGCACGCACCACGCGGGCCAGCTCCTCGGGCAGCCGGGAGGGACGCTTCAGCTCTTCGGCCAGCTCCTCGCGCGAAAGGTTGCCCAGCGGACTGAACGCCGAACGCCCGGCACGCAGCGCGGCCAGGTTCTCGCAGTCGTAGTAGGCGTCGAGCAGCCGCACCTGCCGGGCATCGCGCTCCGTGAGGGCCTCGAATATCTCGGCGACGATGGCCGCCGCGTCGAACCCCTTGGTATCGGCATCGAGGGCATACTCGCGAAGTCCGGCGACGAGCGTATAGTAATTGGTCGCGAACATCTTGCCTACGCCTTGAACAGCATCCGGGAAACTTTCTCGCGCAGGTACTCGCCCAGCAGAGCCTCCATGTCGGCGTCGGAGAACGAAATGTAGTAGCCGCCCTCCTTGGCGCCGACCTTGAACCCGGTGCGGACCTCCTTGGAATAACCCACTTCGATGCCTGCGGCGAGCAGCTCCTTGGCGCTCTGCTCGAAAGCGGCGTCGAGCTTCTCGCGCTCGCCCTCGGGCAACAAGGCTTGCAGCTCGACCTTGCCGGCATCGGCACCGTTCCAATTCTTGGCCACGGCGAGCAGCATCTCCTTGATGAACGCAGGGTCGACGGCAGCTTCCTTGACACCCGCCCCGGCAGCCTCGGCGACGATCAGCGAAGCGATTTCGGACTTGATGCGGGCCACGGCCTGCTTGCCGGCCAGCGCGATTTCGGTCAGCGTGTTCTTCTCCACGTCCTCGGCCTTGGCCTGCGCCCTGCGGAGAATCTCCGCGGCCTGCGCATCGGCGTCGGCCACGATCTTGTCGGCCTTGGCACGGGCCTCGGCCACCAGCCGCTCGGCTTCGGCGCGGCCCTTCTCCAAACCCTCGTCGTAGAGCGTCCGGGTCAACTGTTGAAGTTTGTTTTCCATAGCGATTTATCTGTTTTGATTTTCGTTTTCCGATTCGCGCAACAAATTTAATAAAGATTCTCAGAACAACAAGCCGCCCCGCGAACAATTTATCCCCATTTCGCCAACAAATCGCCCGAAAACGACAAAAAAGCCCCCGCGAGGTTTCGGCTTCGCGGGGACACGGACTTAACAGCGCATGCAGCTTACTGATGCTGAGGACGCAGCAGGTCCTGCACCACCTTGACGGGCGAAAAAGTCGACACGGGCACGTCGACGAAGACGGTGTTCCAGCGGGCCATCGCGCCGTTCCACAGCCCCGGCAGCTCCTGCGCGCGCAGCTCGCGGCCGCCCGACGACTTCGACGAAATGAAGCCTGTGGAGGGGTCGGTGTAGTTGCGCAGGTCGTATTTGCCGCCGTCGGCCTTGCGCACGCCGCACACCAGGTCGACCGGGTTGAAGTGGGTCGCCGACTTCATCAGCGGCATGTCGTCGGGCCCAATCTGGCTCGATTCGGCAATCTGGAGCGATTCGGTGCCGTCGGGATTGGCCACCCAGAACGGACCGCCGCCCGGCTCGCCCTCGTTGCGGACCATGCCGCAGACACGAATGGGACGGTCGAGGATGCTGCGCAGCAAAGCCGCATCGTAACGCTCGGGCAGCTTCACGCACAGCTCCTCGCGGACGAATGCGGCGACCTCCTCCGAATCGGCCGTACCGGCGTCGAGCGCTTCGAGATAAGCGAACGCCCGCTCCTGCAACCCGAGCAGCACGCCCGCCAGCACCTTTTTGAAACGGACCGTATCGGCGCGCAGGGCATCGGTCGTGACGTTGTCGATGTTCTTGATGAAAATCAAGTCGGCGTCGATTTCGTTCAGATTCTCAATCAACGCACCGTGACCCGCGGGACGGAACAGCAACCGCCCGTCGTCCTGCCGGAACGGCGTGTTGTCGGGGTTGACGGCGATGGTGTCGGTCGACGGCTTCTGCACCGAAAACGAAATGTCGTAGCGGATACCAAAACGTTTTGAATAGGCCGGGACCTTCTCGGCCAACAGCGCCTCGAAACCCGCCCGGTGCTCGGGCGAAACGGTGAAATGGATACGGGCCACGCCGTCGGCAGCGGCATAGGCGGCCGCCTCGACCAAATGTTCCTCGACGGCCTTGCGCGCCCCGTCGGGATAGGCATGGAACGTCACCAGCCCCTTGGGCTTGGACCCGTAGCCGAGCCCCTGCCCCACGATAGCGCCGACAACAGCCTTGTCGTCGGCCCCCTCGGGCAACACGGCCTTGAGCTCGGGCCAGAACGCGAAACGCCCGATATTTTGCAGCAGGGTGTCGATTCCTTTGCCGCGCTTATCGTCGTTGACGAACTCGAACAGCTCCTTGAACATGCGCGTAGCAGCGCCCGAAGCGGGCACGAACTTCACGACGGAACGCGACGCGGCGGCCGCGTCGTAACGGGCCACGGCCGCATCGGCCGCCGCCGGGCCGAGCACCGCAATGCCGTCGCCGGGCGAAGCGGCCCGCACGACCCTGAGAAAGGGAAAACCGCGCCGGAAATCGGCGATTTGCCGCTCGACCGCCCCGGGCGTCAGCCCATGCCCGGCGATCTGCTGGAGGTCTTCTTGTGAAAACATGGTTGTAAGGTATTTAGGTTTCAATCGGTGGCTTTATCGGCGACATCTTCTGTCGAAGATACGAAATTTATTTCTAACTTTGCGCATCATGACCAAAGAATTTCAACAGGCCGACCTGAGCGGCCGCAACAGCTTCCATGTGAAGCAACGGGCGGCGCGGCTGGTCGAATTCGAGACGGCCGACGACCTGCGGGCCCTTTTTGCGGCGGGAATACCCGACCGCTGGATGGTGCTGGCGGGAGGCAACAACGTGCTGTTCACGTGCGACTACGACGGACTGCTGCTGACCCCCGTGTCGCAGAAAATCGAAGTGACGGAAGACGACGGCGAGCGGGTGCGCGTACGCGTGGACGCAGGCGTCGAATGGGACGACCTGGTGGAATGGGCCGTCCGACGCGGCCTGTGGGGCATCGAAAACCTCTCGCTCATACCGGGCAAGGCGGGCGCGGCGCCGGTGCAGAACATCGGGGCCTACGGCCGCGAAGCCAAGGACGTCATCGAACGGGTGGAAATGTACTGCGTGGAGAGCGGCTCGATGCTGACCCTCGATGCGGCGCACTGCGAATTCGGCTACCGCGAAAGCGTCTTCAAGCACGCGCTGAAAGGGCGCGTTGTCATTACGGCCGTCGAAATCACCCTCACACGCACGCCGCAGCCCCATTTAGGCTATGGCGACGTGGAACGCGAAGTGGCGGCCCGCGGCGGAGCGACCCTGCGCAACATCCGCGAAGCGATCATCGCCATCCGCCGCACGAAACTCCCCGACACGGCCGAACTGGGCAACGCGGGCAGCTTTTTCAAGAACCCGGTAGTAGACCAACCCGTAGCCGAACGGCTGAAAACGGAGTGGCCCGACATGCCGCTCTACCCGGCGCAGGAGCCCGGCAAGGCGAAGCTGGCGGCCGGGTGGCTGATCGACAAGGCGGGGATGAAAGGCTACCGCGAAGGACGCGTAGGCGTACACGAACGGCAGGCGCTGGTGCTGGTGAACCTGGGCGGCGCCACGGGCGGCGAAGTCATCGCGCTGGCCCGCAAGGTACAGACCGCCGTCCGCGACAGATTCGGCGTGGAAATCGACACGGAAGTAAACATTCTATAATTAAAAATGAAAAATTAAGAATTAAAAATCTATGGAAAGCCCCGCCTGTCGGCTATGAGCAACGCAGCCGTCGCAGATTCCTTGCAGAGGCTCCCGACAGCAGAAATGCGGAATTTTTAATTTTTCATTCTTAATTTTTAATTGACCGATTCATGGCTCTTCCCGAAGCGTTTGAACATTATATAAAGGAGAACGGACTGCTGGCGCCCGACGACCGGGTGCTGCTGACCGTATCGGGCGGTGTGGATTCGATGGTCATGCTGCGGCTTTTCACCGGGTGCGGCTACCGGGTGGGCGTGGCGCACTGCAACTTCCAGCTGCGGGGCACCGAAAGCGACGAAGACGAAACGCTGGTGGCCGAAGAAGCGGCCCGGCTGGGCGTGGAGTGCTACAACCGCCGCTTCGACACGCTCTCCGAGATGGAACGCACGGGCGAATCCATGGAAATGGCGGCGCGGCGCCTGCGCTACGCATGGTTCGAGGAGCTGCGGCTCGAACACGGCTACACGGCCGTTGCGGTGGCCCACCACGCCGACGACTCCATCGAAACGTTCTTCATCAACCTGCTGCGCGGCACGGGACTGCGCGGGCTGACGGGCATTTCGCAACAGGCAGGACGCATCGTCCGCCCGCTGATGTTCGCCTCGCGCAAGGAAATCCTCGAATATGCCGTAGCCAACAAGATACCCTACCGCGAAGATTCGTCGAACCGCTCGACCAAGTACCTGCGCAACAAAATCCGGCTGGGCCTCGTGCCCCGCATCCGCGAAATCAACCCGGCGTTCACCTCCCTGATGCGCCGCAACATCGGCCGTCTGACCGACGCCCAGCGCTTCATCGACCACGGCATCGAACGCATCCGCGGCGAAGCGGTGACCTCGGAAAACGGCATCGACATCATCCGCCCGGACCGCATCGACCCGGCGTTCCCGCGCGGATTCGTCATCTACGAACTGCTGGCGGCCTACGGCTTCAAGAGCGACGTCATCGACGCACTGTGCCGGGCCCTCGACCAACAGGCGACAGGCCGCCGCTTCTACTCGCGCACGAAGATGGCCTGCATCGACCGGGGCGCCATCGCCGTGGCGCCCATTGCCGACGACGACCCCTGCACATGCCAGGTGGCGCACGGCGCGGCGCGCAGCTACTGCGGCAATGCGGTCCTCTACTACGAATGGACCGACATCGACGCCGTGAAGGATTTCGGCGTACCGGAACACATAGCCCAGCTCGACGCCGACAAACTGCAATACCCGCTCACGCTGCGCCGCTGGCAGGAGGGCGACTGGTTCGTGCCGTTCGGCATGACGGGCCGCAAGAAAGTGAGCGACTTCCTGACCGACGCCAAGGTCTCGGCGGCGGCGAAACAGCGCCAGTTCGTCCTCGTCTCGGGCGACGAAATCGTCTGGCTGGTAGGCCGCCGCATCGACGACCGCTACCGGCTGACCGACGAAACCGAAAACGTGCTGCGAATCACCAAAGAAATCGTCTGACATGGCCAAAAGCGCACTCCGCTTCCGCGACACGGTCGCCCAATACGAACGTCTGACCGCCGACGTGGCGGCCCGCCGCTATGCCCCCGTCTACCTGCTCATGGGCGACGAAAGCTACTTCATCGACGCCCTGTGCGACCAGCTGGCGACGGGCGTGCTGGGCGAAGCGGAACGCGCGTTCAACCAGATAACCGTCTACGGCAAGGATTCGGAAACGGGCCAGATCATCAACCTCTGCCGCCAGATGCCCATGATGGGCTCCTACCAGGTAGTCATCGTCAAGGAAGCGCAGCAGCTGCGGGGCATCGAGAAACTCTCGCTCTACACGCAGAAACCCTCGCCGACGACGATACTGATAATCTGCCACAAGGAAAAGAGCGTCGACAAGCGTTCGGCGTTCTACAAAGGCTGCACGGCCAACGGCGCGGTGCTCGAATCCATCCAGCCGCGCGACTACGAAATCGTGGCGTGGCTCCAGCAGTTCACCAAGCAGAAAGGGCTGAGCATCGACCCCAAGGCGCTCTCGATGCTGAGCGACCACCTCGGGACGAACATCTCGAAGATAGCCAACGAACTGCAAAAGCTCATGGTCTCGCTGCCGGCCGGCACGACGAAGATAACCGACGCCGACATCGAAGCCAACATCGGCATCTCGAAAGACTTCAACAACTTCGAGCTCTGCAAGGCGGTGATGACCCGCGACATGGCCCGTGCGCTGATGATTGCCGACCACTTCGCCCGCAATCCCAAGGACAACCCGCTGCTGCTGACCATCATGGCGCTCTTCGGCCAGTTCCGCGACCTGTTCGTGGTCAACTACCTGCGCTGGCTCTCCCGCCACAAAGGACAGCCGTTCCCGCAGGACACGGAACTGATGCGCACCCTGCGCAAGAACAACACCTTCGTAATCAACGAAATCAAGCAGCACGCCGCGCTGTGGGACAACCGCAAGGTATTCCAGATATTGGGGCTGCTGCGCGAATACGACGCGAAGAGCAAGGGGCTGAACACGGGCGGCGCACCCGAGGGCGAACTGCTGCGCGAACTGCTGCTGAAAATCTTCCTGCTGTGACAGAACTCTTTCTCTATCAGACGGTCCACGTCTGCGGCGGACAGCCCCGGCTGGTCGAAGCCCATGCGGCCCGGCTGACGGAAGCGGCCCGGACGCTTTTCGGCTGCCGCTACGCGCCGGACGTCCGGCAGCTGGAAGCACGCATCGCCGCCGCGGCCAAGGCCGAACGCTACCCACAATCGGTCTCGGGATTCGTCCGCATCGAACTCACGGCCGACGGAGCGGAACGGCTGTGCGGGGGCGGCGTATCGTACTACGACGGCTATGCCCTGCGCAGCCTGCGGCCCGACGCCTGCGCAGTCTGCTACGACCTGCCGATGGCCGAACTGCCGACCTCGGCCCGCGAAACCGCGGCGCTGCTGGCCCGCCGTCAGGCCGAACTCGCGGGCGCCGAAACGGCAATCCGCTGCGACCACGACGGCATCTGCCACACGGCCGACGACGCACCCCTCTTTGCAGTCCGCGGCACGACGGTCTGCACCACGCCAGCCCCCCCGAGCGTCGAACGCACCCTGGCCCTCCGGGCTATCGAAGCGGCAAGGCTGGAACTGCGCGAAGAACCCCTTGCGCGGGAAATGCTGCCCCGGATGGACGAACTTTTCTACGCCGACCACCGGGGCATCACGGCGCTGGCCCACTTCGAGGGAATGCCCTACATGGCCCTTATCGCCGAACGCGTCGCCAAGGCGATGGAGAAGCTGTTCGGGTAAAGCGAAAATAAAGAAGGCTGGAATTCCAGCCTTCTTTATTATTTCCTATTAGGATCATGAGTATCTATATCCCCAATCGGAATTCCTTGAATCGCAAAATATTTATCTCGAATCAATATTCCGATCATACTACCATAATAAGCTATATTCTGTCCTGAATTGAATGCAAACATTTTTATTTTATCCAAGTCTTCCTTACATAGCAATCTATCCAATGCAACAGTCGCGGCTTCAATACAGAATTGCTGCAAATCATAAGCATTCTTTGAAGTGGCATTCTCAGAAATGTACTTATATATCAAATCCCAATTCGTTGCAATAATTTGCTCTATACCCATTTGTTCTGCAATCTCCTTGCCCCTGTCTGTCAAACTTATGGGACTATGAGATGCAGTCAAACCACCCGGAGTATTTGCGGCAAATATCTCTAATTTGGTTTTTACATAAAGCAAGTCGCCACTAATCGACTCTATCTTTTGTTCCAATTTATCGACACCTTTCATTTTCATAGACCATTGCGTTGTGTACTTGGTAGCCATAAAAATCAACCAGGCAATAAGTAACAATACAAAAAAAACGAATGCAAAAGAACCTGCCGGAGATTCAATGGCAGATTTGACAAGCTCCCATCCCATATCGAGATCAGTTTAGTGGTATGCAAATATAATGCATTTTCATATGATTACAAAAAATTACGTAAAGAATATCTTCTTTTTTATTTATAGTAATATTAATTAAAGAACCAAAACACATTCCACTTTCGTCTCCGACAATTCAGCATGGTCGATTGTAAATCATAATTTTTTCGCTACCTTTGTTTTCATGGAGAGAATCGCAATCTTCCCGGGCTCGTTCGACCCGTTCACACGCGGCCATGCGGCGCTGGTGGACGATGCGCTGAAACTGTTCGACCGCATCGTAATCGGCATAGGCAACAACACGGCCAAGCAAGGGCTGCTGACGGTCGAAAACCGCAAACGGCTCATCGACGACATCTATGCCGCCGACCCGCGTGTCGAAGCACGGGTGTACACGGGGCTGACGGGCGAATTCGCCGAAGCGGTCGGCGCCTGCGCCATCATCCGCGGCGTACGCAACACCACCGACTTCGAGTACGAACGCACGATGGAAGCCACGAACCACCGCATCTACCCGGCGCTGACGACCGTGATGCTGTTCACCCCCTCGACCGTGGCCGACATCTCGTCGTCGACCGTGCGCGAAGTGCTGGCGTTCGGACGCTCGGTGGAGGAGTTTCTGCCGGACGGAATCGACATTACAAACTACTTATAATACTATGGCAATGGAATTCACAGCCGAGATGATCGCCGGGTTCTTGGGCGGCGAAATCGTCGGCGACAAAACGGCGGCCGTGCACACCGTGTCGTCCATCGAACAAGGCAAGGCCGGTTCGCTGGCCTACCTGACCAATCTGAAATACGAACCTTTTCTGTATACCACCCAGGCCAGCATCGTGCTGGTAGACCGCACGTTCACGCCGTCGCAACCCGTAAGCGCCACCCTCATCAAGGTAGACAACGCGGGCGCCTGCGTCGTGAAACTGCTCGAAATGTACAACGCGGCCAAACCCCGCCGCACGGGCATCAGCAGCCGCGCCGCAGTCTCGGAGAAAGCGACGGTGGGCGAAAACTGCTACGTCGGCGATTTCGCGGTGGTGGAAGAGGGCGCGAAAATCGGCCCCGGCTGCCAGATTTATCCGCAGGTCTATGTCGGCGCCGGCGTGGAAATCGGCGAGGGGACGACCCTCTATCCGGGCGTGAAGATTTACGAGGGCTGCAAGGTGGGCGCCCGCTGCATCCTCCACGCAGGAGCGGTCATCGGAGCCGACGGATTCGGCTTCATGCCCAATGCGGATGGCGGTTTCGACAAGATACCCCAGCTGGGCAACGTCGTCATCGAAGACGACGTGGAAATCGGCGCCAACACCTGCATCGACCGGGCCAAGACCGATTCGACCGTCATCCGCCACGGCGTGAAGCTCGACAACCTGATTCAGATAGGCCACAACGTGGAAATCGGCGCCAACACCGTCTCGTCGGCCCAGACGGGCATTGCGGGCACCTCGAAGGTGGGCAGCAACTGCTTCCTGGCGGGCCAGGTGGGTGTGGCGGACCATGTGACGATAGGCAACCGCGTGCAGGTGGGCTCCAAGAGCGGCATCGACAAGAACGTGCCCGACGGCGAAATCCGCTTCGGCTATCCGGCACTCCCGGGCATGCAGTACCACCGTTCGTCGGCCGTGTTCAAGCGCCTGCCGGAACTGGACAAGCGCGTGCGCGACCTCGAAAAAGCGATCGAAGAACTGAAGAAATAGCGAACGTTCGTTGGCATCCCGACCGTCATACCGCATCATGGGCATCGACCCCGGCACCAACTACATGGGCTACGGTGTGCTGGAGGTCGAGGGCCGCACGGTCCGCGCCGTGGTGCTGGGCGACATCGACCTCCACAAACTGACCGACCCCTACGAAAAGCTGCGCCATATTTTCGAGCGGGTGGGAGCCCTTATCGACCAGTACGAACCGCGCGAGGTGGCGCTCGAAGCTCCGTTTTTCGGCGAGAACGTGCAATCCATGCTCAAGCTGGGACGGGCGCAGGGGGTCGCCATGGCCGCCGCGCTGAGCCGCGGGCTGAGCGTTTCGGAATACGCGCCGATGCGCATCAAGCAGGCGATTACGGGGCGCGGCTCCTCGGCCAAGGAACAGGTGGCGGCCATCGTCTGCCGGACGCTGACCATCGACCAGCCGCCCAAACGGCTGGACGCCACCGACGGAATGGCCGTGGCGCTGTGCCACTACTACACGACCGCTTCGCCGCTCAACGCCGCCTTGGGCGACGCCCGGGTGAAAGGGCTCGGGGGCGGCAAGAAAGCGGCCTCGAAGGGGGGGTCGCAAAGCTGGGAGAAATTCCTGCGCGAGAACCCCGACCGCGAAATAAAATAACCGCACCTTGCATTAAAACGTTTTAACACCGCCTTTCATTCGGATTGCCCCGGCGCCTGCTAAAACGTTTTAACGACGGTTATTTGCGGATTCCGCAGCCCGGCAGGCAAATCTTCGTAAAATTTTCCGCAATTTATTTGCGCATGTCGGATTTTTGCCCTACATTTGCATTCGCAATTCGGCACCGTAGCTTAATTGAATAGAGCATCTGACTACGGATCAGAAGGTTACAGGTTTGAGTCCTGTCGGTGTCACTCTAAAAATCAACCACTTGCAGCGATGCAGGTGGTTGATTCGTTTTAGGTAGGGCACACAATTTAGACACAACTCCGAAGATTTTGCATCGCGGCGAATCCCTCTCCGAACAAGAAAATCATAATTTTTACTATCTTTGTCTCACAGGCATCTTTCCAGTGCGGCATAACATTGGAATAGAAAACCCCGACCGACAAAAGATGAAAACGCAAGAAATCGACGCTGCCAGCCTTGAAAAAGCCCGCGCTCTGTTCGAGAGCGGAGCGATAGACCGTATCGAAATCGGTACGGTGCAGGGCTTATGCGACATTCACGCGGCACTTTTCGGCGGATTGTACGACTTTGCGGGCAAAATCCGCACGCTCAACATAGCCAAAGGTGGGTTTCGTTTTGCGAACAGCCTCTATCTGAATGAAATCCTGCCGGTCATCGAACGGATGCCGGAAACCACCTACGAAGAGATCGTTGCCAAGTACGTGGAGATGAACATCGCCCACCCCTTTATGGAAGGCAACGGCCGGGCGACACGCATCTGGCTCGACATGATGCTGAAAAACCGGCTCGGCAAGGTTGTGGACTGGCAGCGGATCGACAAAGATTCCTACCTCTCGGCAATGGAACGCAGTCCGATCAACGACCTCGAACTGCGAGCTCTACTCTCGTCAGCCCTGACCGACCGCATAACCGACCGGGAAGTGATCTTCAAGGGCATCGAACAATCCTACTACTACGAGGGGTACGAAGCGTAACACGGCTATCAGGAGTGCTCGTGATACTATTCGGCCGATTGCCGGGTTTGCATCTTCTACCACCCAAGCTATTAAACGCATCGACGAGGATAACAGAGAAGCGTCCTCTTAATACTCAAACTCAACAACAGTACCTGCACCTTATCGAGGGTAGGAATCCGTACCCTCACTACCCTTTGGGGTAGGTAGATGGGTACCTACCCCTATCCGTTGTCAAGGTACCTCATCATTTTTAACATCGAGGCACATGGGTATTGGAATAGAAGTAGATAAGTACCCCACCGCACTTGCGGGCAACCCCCAAAGGTACCTGTCAACACCGGGGTACACCAGCAAACCGAGGTTGCGATTTTTTCATGAACGCGCGTATTTTCACCATTCGAGCAGGAGATAGCACGAAAATCGCTATCTTTGTCGAAAGGATATGCCGAAACTTTATATCATAGCAGGCTGCAACGGTGCGGGAAAAACGACTGCATCCTACACAGTGCTGCCCGAAATGCTGGGATGCAAGGAATTCGTCAATGCCGATGAAATTGCGAAAGGCCTTTCGCCGTTCAACCCTGAAAGCGTAGCTATCGAAGCCGGACGACTGATGCTGCAACGCATGGATGATCTGCTGTCCGAAGGGCGAGATTTCGCATTCGAGACGACATTGGCCACCCGTTCCTACGTTCGGTTCATTGAGAAAGCGCAGTCGAAAGGCTATTTTGTAACCCTGCTTTACTTTTGGCTTCCGACACCCGAACAAGCTATCGAACGCGTCGCTACCCGGGTACGGGAAGGCGGGCACAACATCCCGCAGGATGTAATTCGGAGACGATATGCAAACGGCATCCGGAACCTTACGACGCTCTACACGCCGATATGTGACTTTTGGACGATCTATGACAACAGTTCGGCCGACGTGGAAATCAAAATCATTGCATCGGGCGAAAAAGATGCAACAATCCATATAGAAGATACGTTATCCTACGAAAAGATTGCGGACAATGAGTGAGATCGAAATCAAACAGATGCAGGAGAAAATCAATGCGGGCATTCTGTTAGCCCGCAAACGCCTTGTCGAGAAAACCCGGAAAGAAGACGGCGAACTGGTCGTCGTACGCGACGGCAAAGTCGTGCGCATTAAGGCTCGCGATCTGAAATAATACAAGCGGCACAAAGCCATCCATATGAGATAATAATCCCCGGTACTTGATACCGGGGATTATTTATTATCGACTTAGGAAATATTCAATAGATATACTTTTTGAAAAACGATAGTATAGTCTGATAACGCTCTTTGGAACAAAACAACGCATTGAACTCGGGAGATATTAAAACATTGGCCATTTCTATGCTTTCTATTTTATAGTATAAGGGATTATGTTTATCCTTTTGAGCCACACATGTTAACGGTATTTGATAGTTAGAACACATGCACCTTATTCCGTGTTCATCACAATTAGAAAATGTGAAACTATCTTTCACAGAATCCGTAGTTTCCAAACACGGATAAATAACCCAGCATTGGCTAATCAGATGGCATATTTGTCTATGTTGGTTATCTGCACCTGCAGAATCAAAGCGTCCTAAGAAATCATCAATAGTAATTTTGAAGTTTTCCAATATGCATAATAATCGGGTTACTTGATTATCGGAACCAATATAGTAATTGGGACCACCATATAACATGTGACCGAACTCAATATTTTTCTTTTTGATATTATAGGCAGGATGATTCAGAAAACTGGTAATGTGGCGAATATTGGTAATTATATCAGCATTATTTGCATATTTCTTCATTATTAGAGCAGCCAGCTGCCTGCAAATATCCGGATACAGTTTATGGTCAAAAGGTATTTTCTCTTGAATCCAATTTTCGATTACGTCTCTAAGCGAGTATTCGTATGGTGCAGACGATGAAAACTTATGGACGTATCCAATAAAGTCGGTTTTTGCTCCGTAAAAATGATGAAAAATATTTTTAATGTTCTGAAAGTGACAGACCAATAATATCTTATCAAAGCCGTATTTGTTCAGTGGATTGCCACTTGTGAGTTTCTGTTCCGAATAATCCTGCATATCCCAATGTGCTGAAAAAACATTGAGAATTCGGAAAATATGAGCCGGATCGATCCGGTCCATGTCTTCGATTACCAAGACGACTTCTTTACCATTTTTGCTTTTTATATCGGCAATCAGCTGATAGATGATCTGGGACATCGGATCGAACTCATAGATCGATCCTCGATGCGAAACAAATTCATTCAGATAAGTCTCGATTTGATCGGATTGCGACTTATTGATTTGGCCGGAGTACTCCTTGAATTTGACAATATTCTTTTGAAACACCGCTACAGCTTCTTGGGGGATACGGCTCAAAGAAGAAACCAGCAGAGAAATAATATCGGACGAAATATCTTTTTCGTGCTGATTGAAAAAGCCCCACAACCGTAACGAAAAATCGAATTTATCATCGGATAAATCGATCTCCGACGACATCAATATCTGCAAGAGAATATCCCGCTTGATATACTCGAAAATATCTTTATTCTCAGCAACCTGGTAATTAACAGGATAAATGGTGATGAATATATACTTATCAGACAAATGTTTCTTGACTTCGTTGAGAAAGAAACTTTTGCCATCGCCGAATCGTGCGGATAAGATACCGCGGCAATTATTGTCGAGGTATTCGGAGAATGTTGCAAGTTCGGCATCTATAGGGATAATATCATTCATAATGTTCGGGATTTGAGTTTTTCAAAATTATAAATTTCTATCATAGAAACAAAAACCAAAATATTATGGGAAAGTTACCAATTGACTATTTTATCGACTAACTGATGCTGTTCGCTGGCGGTTCGGCGCAAATATATGCGGGTCGTTTCGATACTTTCGTGTCCCATCAAATCCGCCAACAATGCAATATCATTGAACCGCTCGAGAAAATTCTTGGCAAAACGATGACGGAACGAATGCGGATAGACAACTTTCGGATTCAAACCATATTTATTTGCGAAATGTTTCAACTGCATCGCAATTCCCCGTGCCGTAATCCGCTCACCGAATCGGTTGAGAAATAGATAGCCACTCATACAATGATTTTCGTTGATCCACTTCATTGCCTCATCCCTCAATTTTCTCGGAATGTAAAGGCGACGCACCTTTCCTCCTTTCGTATACATGTCCAAATAGCCAGACTGAACGTGTTCGACTTTAATTTGGAGCAGCTCGCTGACACGGGCTCCTGTTGCTGTAAGAAACCACACAACGAAATACCACTCAGTCAATTTGTCTTGTTTTAGTTTGGATTTTAAGAATTTATAGTCGGCATCACTGATCACATTTTCAAGGAAATTTTTCTGCTGAACCTTTACAAACTTGAGCTTGAGGCGGCCTTTTCTTGTAAATTCGAGATATTTGTTTATGCCTTGCAATCGCAGATTAACTGTTTGTGGTTTGAAGTGTTCGACCAAGAATCCTTTGTAAGCAAGTAAATTCTCCTTGCTGAGTTCACCATAATTGCTCTGAAAATGGTTGACCGTCCACACATAAGAGGTAATAGTGTTTTCGGCCAAATCCGATTTGGCCAAAAAGCTCCGGAATTGTTTAATGTCCATAATACATTCGATTATAAATGAATACGGCATTAAAATAAATGTAATAGGTCACATTATGAGAACCTGCCCTTTGAAATACCCGAAAATTGGTGCTGGACGATAATCGGGGAGATATTTATGCATAATACCGGCAAGGCATTAAATGCATCAAATCAAGAGGGCGTAATGCTCGATTATATCACAACCTCAAATCTCTATTGGAACCATTTTGATTTAACAGTCGTTAAAAAAATGCGTTTTACAGAAGCGGAACTCGAAAAATGCACTGTATCAAACGGAGATTTACTTATTTGTGAAGGTGGCGATGTCGGCCGAGCAGCAATATGGAATTATAATTATGACATACGGATACAAAATCATATTCATCGTCTCAAGAGTTATCTCCCGCTTAGTCA
>CAPXWY010000006.1 GCA_948736885.1 uncultured Alistipes sp. | reverse complement strand
TAAACACCGGCTTCAGCCGTGCGAGCCGAAGCCCCGCCCTGCGGAGGCTCGCAAACACTCGCCCCGCTGGCTTCGGCACGAGAACACCTCCCGTACCTCTGTCAAAACCGATAAAACCAGCTGTCAAACAACCGCAAACGAACAACGAATTTCTTTTAATCCTCCCGCGCCATTACGCCGCCAGCGGACTGCTGAATCTACATGCACCACGCTGGTACAAGCCGTAGCCTGCACCACTCCGGGTGTGAAGTTGCCTTTGCAAAAGTAAAGGTGAGAGGTGAAAAGTGAAAGGTTCTGTGTACAAAACTTTCTTCGGGCAGCTCACGCAAAGCGCAATCCCCGCAGCCGCCCCGAAAATGATACGCAACAAAGCGAGCGGAAAGACTGCAAGAAAACGGCAACAAGAAGTCTCAGATATTTTGAACGCAACTAAGAATCCGCAAAAGAAACTTGAAATCATAGATTCTTCGTCGTTGCACTCCTCAGAATGACAAAACAAACAATTGCCTCTCGAATGTCATTCTTAACGAAATGAACCGTCACTCCGAATGACACGCTTTTGTCATATTGAGCGTAGCGAAACATCCGTCCAACTACCACTCACCGATATACGAAAAAATTCTTCGTCGCTGCGCTCCTCGGGATGACAGAAACAATTGCAAGAACAAAGGGTCGTCTTAATGTAATTCCTTTTTCATCGGGACAGCTGGGGAAGAAAGAGCCCACGGCGTAACCCTCTTCGAAAACGCTGTACGGGCGGGGCAAAAACATCGACCATTCAAATCATAAAACAACATGCTGACGATAACAAAACAACCGACGCTCAACGCGGCGGGAGGGGGCGAAGCGGAATATCGCATCGAAACGGACCGGAAAGAGACACTGAACGTGAAGGTAACGGATGCGGAGACGAACGCCCTGCTGGGAACCAAGCGCTACGCGGAAGTGACGGAAGCGACGGTGGATGCGGCGCCGATCGTGAACCGGCACCTGCATTTCGCTCCGGAGACGGGTCCTACGGGATTTCTGCCGGCGAAAGACCGCCGGCACGAAGTCAAGGTGAAGGTGGAGACGGCGGACGCGACAGCGACATCGGGCACCTGCGTCTACCACGCCGGTGAAAAAGCGCTGACGGCATCGGGACTGCTGACGACGATGCCCCTGCAGCGACTCATCGCACCGGGCGAATGCGACGAAGTGACCATGCTGACGATCGACACGCCGTGGATGACGGTGCGGGCGGCGGGACCCGGCGGAACGAAAGAACGCAACTACTCGACGCGCAACACGGTGGTGCAGGTGTTCCGGCTGAACACGGCGGACTTTCCGGGAGCGGAGCGCATCACGCTGACCACGGGAGAGGGGCAGACGGTGGAATACACGGTGATCGCATCGCCGAAAGGCGCGCGGCGCATCGCATGGCGCAGCCGTGCGGGGTCGCTGGAACACTACACCTTCCCGACGGAAGCGGTAAGCGTGGCGGAAACGAAAAAGACGCGCGTACGCAACGCACAGGGAACGGGCACGCTGACCGAAGAACGGCGCCGCCGGACGCTCCTGCGGTCGGCCTACGAGACGCGGGAGGTGCTGGAAGCGCTGGCGGAGATAATCGCAGCGCCGCAGGTGTGGCTGGCGGAAGCGGACGGCTACGTACCGGTGGAGGTGCTAACGAACGAAGCGACGGTACATCGCCACGGCACGATGAGCCTGCTGGAACTGGAAATCGGAACGGAGCTATGGAAACGGAACTGAAGATAGACGGCCGCCGATGCGACCTGGAGGACGAGACGCTGGCCGTACCGGGATACGCGGCGCAAAAAACACGCGACCCGGAAGCCTGCCGGGAAGGGCGGAAAATGCAGGTGCGGATTCCGCCGACACCGCAGAACACGGAACTGCTGGGCGCACCGTGCGACCCCCACACGGGAACGCGATTCAACCATGCGCGCCACACGGCGGAAGTATCGGCCGCCGGGACGGTGCTGCTGGCGGGAACGGCACGCCTGCTGAAAGCCTCGGACGAAGGGTACACGCTGGAGATACGCGAAGGCGGTGCCGGCTGGGCGGAGCAGGCGGCCCGGCGGATGTTCAACACGCTGGGGATCGACTACCGGGCGGGACTCACGGCCGACACGGTGCGCAAGAGCTGGACGGACGCCGCGCCGGTGAAGTTTTTCCCGATCCACCGCGACGAATATCCCCGGCAGAGCAACGGCCAGGACCTGCTGACGGCCGAACGGGTGCTGACGGTGGACGACTA
This sequence comes from uncultured Alistipes sp., assembly GCA_948736885.1. Next base: position 47,927 of record CAPXWY010000006.1, on the reverse strand, counting down.
CCACCCGTTCCTGCATGTGGCGACGCTGGTGGAGAAGATCTTCGAAGAAGCGGGCTACACGCTCGAAAGCGACTTCATGAAGACGCCCGAATTCCGCGAACTCTACATGAGCGGCGCCTATCCGTCGCACGACACGACGGGCGCGCAGGCCCGGATGGGCTTCCACGCGCGGAGGACTGGCCCGGCAACGGCGACGGCGAGTCCGGCAGGCATGGTCTACGCCGATCCGAAATCCACGACGCACACGGTGGGCAACATTGTGGATACGGCGACGCCGCTGACCCCGGATGCGGACGGAGAGACGATACCGGACCTCTACAACAACGGCGGAACGTTCGGCGTGGAAAACGGCATGATCCGCTTCGCGCCTCCGACGCGGGTGAGCGTCGGATTCGAATACTACCTGAGATACACGACCGACCACCGGATACTGGACCGCACGCGGCTGCGGGGATTCGACTCGGTCTACCTGGGGCCCGGTTCGGAACTGCGCTTCACGCTGGCGAACCGCTATACGGACCGCCGGCCGGAGATGGAGGGGAACCGCACCTACCTGGCGGTCGTGTTCGACCACACGGCGGGAAGCCAATATCGTCTGACGTGCATGCGGGGCGGAGCGCCCGGATGGCCCTGGGCGACCTTCGAGGGCCGCTCGGCGAAGGTGACGACCCCGGCGTCGGGCAATCCGACGGAGCCGCAGCTGTGGATCATGCGCAACGGAGTATGGGAACGCTACGCCGGCGACTGGGCGCTCTACGACGGACACCTCGAAGAGACGGGCCGCACGACGGTGGAGCTGCGCATGCGGACGGCGACGGAAGAAGTGCTGCCGACGCAACCGAAATACTTCTATGCGATCCATTTTTTCGGCGCGGAGGGAGGCATGTCGCTGACGCTGCACAAGGAGTGCTCGCTGCGGGTGGATTTCCGTTCGGGACCGGGCTACGGGGCGTGGCTGACCTTCGCGGACGTGGCGCAACACCGCATCCGGCAGGCGGAACTGCTCAAGGCGCTGGCCCATATGTACAACCTGCGCTTCTACACCGACGAAGCGATCCGCAAGGTGTACGTCGAACCGGCGGACGCCTTCTACGGCAAAGGCCCCGAAGCCGACTGGCGGACGAAGAACGACCCGTCGGAACCGGTGGAGCTGGAAGACCGGGCACTGGAGATACACGAAGAACGCACGCGGTGCTACCAGGAAGGAGACGGCGCGGTGAAACGCTACGAAAGCGAACACGAAACGGAATTCGGCGCCTGGACGGTGCGGACGGAGAACCGGGCGGCGAAGATGGGCGACGAAAGAGTGTGCAACCCGCTATTCGCGCCGACGATCGACAGCACGGGCCACTACCGCAACGCCCCCTCGGCGCGCCTGCTGCAAGTTGGTGACCGCGACTCGGCCACCGAAGAAGAGACGAACTTCACACCCCGCATCGTACGCTATGCCGGAATGCACCCGCTGCCGGAGGGCGAACGCTGGGGCTATCCGACCAATGCGGCGGAATACCCGCTGGCGGCCTTCCACTACGAAGGCGACGAGACGACGCCGGCCTTCACGCTCTGCTTCGAAGACCGCGACGGCGCGGCGGGGCTGCACCGCTATCATGACCGCCAGACGGCAGAAGAGGCGACGCGCGAAAAGATCACGATGTCGCTGCGGCTGGCCCCCGACGAATTCGCGGCCCTGCTGGTCCCGGGAACGGGAGCGCCGGACATCCGCTCGGTTTTCCGGCTGGAAACGGGCGGCGAAACGGTGCGGGCGACGCTCGAGACCATCGAAACCTACGACCCGGAGCGGAACTCGGCACACTGCGTCTTCCTGCGCAGGCGGGAAGACGAATAAATACACAATTCACAAACCCCAAAAACCTAAAAAAAAAATTGGAAACGAACATCCGAATCGAAAACAACGCCGGAGCCTGCCACATCGACATCGAAGGCACGATCGGCGTACCCGAAACGTGGCAGTTCGACGAACCCGAACAACGGATCGCGACCTACGACCGGTTTCGTGAAGCGGTGGCACGCATCGGCGAAATCGAAGCCCCGGAAGTGGTGGTCAACATCCGCTCGACGGGCGGCGACGTGAACGACGCCCTGCTGATCCACGACGCCCTGCGCCGCATCGACGGCCGCATCACGACCCGCTGCTACGGCTACACGGCTTCGGCAGCGACGATCATCGCCCAGGCGGCGAGCGAAGGATGCCGCGAGATCTCGGCCAATGCACTCTACCTGATCCACCAGTCGAACTGCTCGACGGAAGGCAATGCGGCGGAACTGAGCGGCAAACTGGAACTGCTGCAACAGACCGACCGCCGGCTGGCGGAACTCTATGCAGCGCGTGCTGGCCGCGAAACGGCAGAATTCGAAGCGCTGATGAACGAAAACAACGGCAACGGACGCTGGCTTTCGCCGGAAGAGACCGTAGCGGCGGGACTGGCCGACACGATCATCGACGCAGGCGAAAAAGCGGCGCCGGAAAAACCGAAAAACAGCGTCCGCGGCTGGCAGCGGCTGCTGAACGCTCTGGGCATCAAGGCCGAACCGGCGGCACCCCTGTCCGAAGACCGCAACATCCTGCATTTCGACGACGACCACGCGGTGGCGCGCCGCCGCTCGGAGATTGCGGCCGCGGAAGCCTTCGACCGGACGGAACCGACCCGCACGCGATCGTGCGAGGACCCCTCCTACAGCGAAACCCTCCGCTCGGCCAACCAACTGGCCTATGCGGAAGACGCGAAGCAGTTCAGGAAGTAAGGACGGGATACCGCAACGGCCGTTCAGAACGACCGCTTCGGCCGACCGGCCGGTAAGACGCTGCGGGGGCTGAACCCCGGGAACGAACCGGTCCCGAAAGAGAGCGGAACCAGCCTTTCGCTTCCAACATTTCACCTTTCACTTTTCACTTTTAATCTTATCCATTATGAGTTTCTTGGAAAACGCCAAGCAGTACACGGGTGCCGAACTCGACACCATCTTCTTCCGACCCTTTCTGACGGGCCCCTCGGCCCAGGAACTGGGCGTACGCATCCTCTACAACCTGCCCGTACCGACGACCGTACAGCTGTGGGACGGACAGCAGAACATCCTGCAAAAGCACACGGGAAAAGGCTGGACGGGCGGCGCCTCGGCCCACAAATACCAGAAGAACATCGCGCTGAGCCGCGTGAAGGCCGAGATGGGCTTCTCGGCAGCCGACTACTTTTCGCTGGTCTACGAAAAGATCGCTGCCCGCGCCGACGTCAACATGGACGACCTGACGGGCACGGAACTCGAACAGGCCGAGACAGCGCTCTTCCGCCAGGCCGTAGCCGAAAACATCCGCGCGACGATGTGGGTGGGCGACGCGTCGGCGCCGAGCGGCTACAACACCTTCACGGGCTTCCTGAAGACGATCATGAACTACTCGGCGGCCGAAATCTTCCACCAGCAGACCTACACGGCGGCGACGATGACCGACCCCGAATCGGTGGTCGGACTTTTCGACTCGCTGTGGCAGAACGCCGACACGCGCATCCAGGATGCGAAGGGCGAGGGTCAGCTGGCGTTCTTCGTGACGTCGGACCTCTACTATCTCTACGAGAAGTACCTCGACTCGAAGGGTGCGGACGCCGCCTACGTCGACACGGTGAACGGCCGTCAGGGGTTGGCCTACCACGGCATCCCGGTGATCGACGTGCGTCTGGGCAACTACCTCTCGGGGAACTCGCTGCCGCAGTCGTTCTGTCTGCTGACCGACCGCCGCAACCTGGTGCTGGCGGTCAACACGGCGGACTTCCCGGGCAACGAAGTGCGCATGTGGTATAACCCCGACGAGATGGAGAACCGCCAGCGCGCCCTCTTCATGGCGGGCTGCGACATACTCGACGAAACGATGCTCTCATTCGCCTATCGCGAGTAACCGCCGTCGCCTGCGGAGGCCGCAATGCCCCCGCAGGCGACCCTGCCACCCGAAAACACGAAACGACATGCAGAAAGAACAAAGACACAGAACGACGGTGGGCATAACGGCGCGCACGGACCCCTACATGACGGTGGGCACGGGCCAGGTGCAGAACGACAAGTTCTGGCGCTGGGGCGACGACAACCTGTTCCCCTGCGCGCTGGCGCTCATGGCCCGCCGCTCGACCACCCACCGCCGCATCATCAACGACAAGGCCGACTACATCTCGGGCAAGGGGGTGGTCTGCGACGAAAACCGACCCCGGCTGAAGTCGCTGATCGAACGGGCCAATCCCCGCAACGAAACGCTGCGTCAGGTGCTGAACAAACTGGCCTTCGACAAGGCGCTCTTCGGCAACGCCTTCCTCGAAGCGGTAACCGACCCGCAGCACTCCTTCCTGGCGCTCTACCATCAGGACGCGTCGCGCTGCCGCGTAGCCCGCGACGAACGCCACATCCTGCTGCACCACGACTGGACGGCCTTCAATCCGGCCGAAGCCGAGACCCTGCCGCTCTACCCGCTCTTCGAAGAACGCCCGGACGGCACGCTGCGCACGATGATCCACTACAAGGACTACGAACCGATGTTCACCCACTACGGCGTACCGCCCTACATTGCGGGTTTCGGCGTCTCGGCCATCGCCTACAAGACCGACCGCTGGAACATCTCGCGGCTGGACAACTCGTTTCAGCTGTCGGGCGTGCTGCTGCTCGACTCGGCGGTGGACAACGAAGCGGAAGCGGAGAAGATCATGCGGCTGGCGGAACAGAAATTCGCCGGCAACCCGGGCCAGGTGATGTTCGTCATCCGCGACGGCGACGAGAACCTCAAGGACAACTCGCGCTTCATCCCGATCAGCTCGCAGAACGAAGGCGACTGGCAGGCGCTGCACCAGCAGGCCGTGAGCGACATTGTGGTGGCCCACTCGTGGTTCCGGACGCTGAGCGGACTGGACTACGGGGGCGGATTCAACGCCGACCGCATCCTGCACGAATACGAAGTGGCCCTCAACACGGTGATTCTGGGCGAACAGGCCGAACTGCTGGAACCCATCCGCGAAGCGATCGCCGCGGTGCTGGGCGAAGACGCCTCGTCGCTGGAGATCGTGAACCGCCCGCCGACGCGCTCGAAACCGATCTACATGAAGGTGTGGGAGGCGCGCAAGGCCGACGGTCTGGACTACGACCCCGAAGACGAACGGCAGCAGGCCTTCCTGTCCGAAATCACGAAGTACAACATCCGCAGCATCGAGTAAAACGCACGATTCGATATGAAAACGCTCATCACCCCATTACAAGTGCTGAAAACAGCGTTCGGCGACGGCGAAATCCTGCCGCCGGCAACGATCGCCGAAGCAGACATCGCGGCGGCCGAACAACGCTGGATCGTACCGGTCATCGGCCGCAAACTCCACGACCGGCTGCTGGCGGGCGTCTACCCCGACCTTGTCACCGACTGCCTGGCAGCCCCGACGGCGCTTTACACCCGTGCGCTGGTGCAGGCGCGCCTGGACGTCCGCACCGACCGCTTGGGCACCGCGGCCCCGAAACCGGCCAACGGCACGGCAGCCGGCGACGAAGCCCGCAGGCAGCTGCGCCGCCAACTGCTGGAAGAGGCCCGCACGCTGCTGCAACGCGCAACGGACCATCTGGCGACGAACAAAATCCGCTATCCGGAATACGTCGCCGATGAAAACCGGGCGGCCCGCTGCTCGATCGCGGGCGGCATCATCCTGCCGGACGACGGCCGCTGACCTGCCGGCACCGGCACCCCGACGGCGGCCCCGACGATCGAAGGCCGCCGTTTTTTGATGAAACAAAACTACAAAATCCAAAGACATGTCAAGAGGACTGAAAAACTGCAATCCGGGCAACATCCGCCGCTCGAGAGGACGTTACAAGGGCGAAGTCGTCCCGTCGCGCGATCCGGCCTTCAAACAATTCGAATCGCTGGCGTGGGGCTACCGGGCGATTTTCGTGCTGCTGCACACCTACCGCACGCGCCACGGCCTGCGCACCATCGCGGAGATGATCGCACGCTGGGCCCCGCCGAGCGAAAACCGCACCGACGCCTACATCCGGGCCGTATCGGACCGAACGGGCATCGGACCCCACGAACCCCTCGACACGCGCGACCGCAAGACCATGGTGCCCATCGCCGCGGCCATCTCGCGGGTGGAAAACGGCGTGGCGGCCGACATGCGCCAAGTGGAACGGGGCTGGGAGCTCTACAAGGATGCGTGATTCGCAATCATTCCACGCCCCGTCTTCCGCCCCAGAGCAGCGCGATGGGAAACGGCTCCGAATGCTCTGCTTTTTGCAGAATTCGAAAATTTTGAATTGCAAATTGTGAATTGTGAATTATTTCTTCCTATCTTTGCCCCTCGAAAACAGGCGGAAATGGGATACGGTCCGCGAGACCGTGTTGAGAACCGCCGACGGTAACAACAAAAAACAAAAAACAACATGAAAACCATTGCTGTAAAAGCGACCAAGCGCGCAGACTTCGGCAAGAAGGCCGCCAAGGCGGTACGCCGCGAGGGGCTGATCCCCTGCGTATTGTGCGGCAACGGCGAGAGCGTATCGTTCTCGGTCGACCCCCGCGAGATCAAATCGCTGATCTACACCCCCAACTCCTACATCGTAGAGTTCGACTTCGACGGCAAGACCGAGAAGGCCGTGCTTCGCGAAGCGCAGTTCCACCCCGTGCGCGAGGAGATTCTGCACCTCGACTTCTACCGCATCGCTGCGGGCAAGCCCGTATCGATCGCCATTCCGGTGCGTCTGACCGGTAACGCCGAAGGCGTGAAGGTCGGCGGTAAGCTGGCCCTCTCGGCCCGCAAGCTGACCGTGAGCGCTCTGGTGGAGAACCTGCCCGACGAGATCGTAGTGGACGTAACGCCGCTGGGCGTCGGCAAGACCATCTTCGTGGGCGACCTGAAGATGGAGAACATCAAGTTCGTGACCCCCGCCACGACGGCCGTATGTGCCGTGCGCGTAACCCGTGCTTCGCGCGGTGCCGCCGCTGCCGAAGGCAAATAATCGCTGAAGCGGCATGAAATACCTCATCGTTGGGCTGGGCAACATCGGCGCCGAATACGCCGACACCCGCCACAACATCGGATTCAAAGTGTTGGACGCCCTGGCCGGGGCGTCCAACGCGCTTTTTACCACCGCCCGCTACGGCGATACGGCCGAACTCCGGCACAAAGGCCGCACGCTGGTGCTGCTCAAACCATCGACCTACATGAACCTCTCGGGCAAGGCGGTGCGCTACTGGCTCGACGCGGAGAAGATTCCGCGCGAGAACCTGCTGGTCGTATCCGACGACATCGCCCTGCCGTTCGGCGCGCTGCGCATCCGGCAGCGGGGAAGCGCCGGCGGCCACAACGGGCTGAAAAACATCGCCGAGCTGCTGGGTACCGAAGATTTCGCACGGATGCGCTTCGGCGTAGGCGGCGACTTCCCGCGCGGCCATCAGGTCGACTACGTGCTGGGCGAATGGACGGCCGAGGAGCGCGAGGCGCTGCCCGAACGGCTCAAGATCTTCGGCGACGCAATCCTGTCGTTCGCCACGGTGGGCATCGAACGGACGATGAACTTCTTCAACAAGAAGTAGGCGAACGGCGACAAGCCCCTGCGATACCGCACCGGTCGGAAGCCGAAGTCCGGATCGGAATCCTCCGCCACTCAAAACCCGCAGCATGAATTTTTGCGTCATGCTGCGGGTTTTTCCATACGTACCGCTCAAAGAAAATTCCGTTCTCAACTTCTCCGCCGCCAATAGACCCCGAGCGCCAGCATGGTGAGGGTTTCGGAAAGCGGCATGGCCAACCAGATGCCGGGCGTACCGCACAGACGGGGTAGCAAAACGAAAGCGGGGACAAGGAAGAAGAATCCGCGCAAAAGAGCGAAAAACGTTGCCGGACGCACCCGTTCGAGACTTTGGTAATAGCCGATGGCGGCGAGGTTGACGACGAAGCAGACGAATCCGGCAGCGAAGAGCGGAAAACCCTCAACGGCGAGCCGGGCCGCCGCCGTCTCCAACGGCAGAAACAGCCCGACCAGCAGCTGCGGACACCCCACGAAAGCCAGCGCGACCGCCCCGCCGCAAAAAACAGCCGTGGCAAGGGCGACACGCTGTACCGCGGCAACCCGGTCGAGACGGGCGGCTCCGAAGTTGAAGCTGACGATCGGCTGGGCCGACTGGGCCACAGCATTGCCTATCATGAAAACGAACGGCGCATAGTAGCAGGCTATGCCGAACGCCCCCACACCGTCGTCGCCCAGATAGTGCATGAAGACCAGATTGCCGGTGAACATCAGCACGGCCATCGTCGCCTCGCCCAACATGGCCGACGCCCCGATGCGGCACTGGTAACCAATGTTACGCAAGGTGAGACGCAGGCTTTTACGGCTGGCTTTGAGAGGATAAAACCGCAATGTCCGAGCCCGACGGAAAAGATAGACCCCGACGATTATGCCTCCTATGGCTACGGCCAGGGTCGACGCGAGCGCCGCTCCGAAGACGCCCCACCCCAACGGAAAGACGAAGAACCAGTCGAGCACGACGTTGACCAATGCCGAAACGACGCTGCACCACATGGCCAGACGGGGCGCGCCGTCCAGACGCACGACGAACAATCCCACGGCGACCCACATCTGAGGAACCAGTGCCGGAACGAAACCCCACAGATAATCGACGACCATGGGCAACAGATGCTCCGACGACCCGAGCCACGCAGCAACAGGGCGCACGAAACCAAGAATCAAGGACGAACAGACCAACGTAACAAGGGTGACGAACAAAAGCGCCTGCGTGACGTTGATGCGCGCAGCCTTGATCTGCTGCCGGGCGAGATGGATCGATGCAACGACCGAACAGCCGGCTCCGACCATCAGTCCGAAGCCCGTGAAGAGCATCAGCAGCGGAATGCAGATGTTGATGGCGGCGATGCCGTCGCTGCCGACCCCATGGCCGACAAAAATGCCGTCGGCGACCGTGACGGCCGAGATGCTGAGCATACCCAGCAGCGTGGGAACGAAAAACTTGCGGAACAGGCGGCCGACATGTTCCGTCCCGAGGTCCAATGCGTCTCTTTCCATAAACCGAAATTGCTGTCATTCACCGGCGGGCACAAAAAAGGCCGGACAAGCGTCGTGGTTTTACCCAGTCATCTTATCCGGCCGTGTATGCGACCCTCCGATGAGGATTACAAAACTCCTTTCTATTTCGGTGCAAAGATAGCAAATATTTCCCGCCCGGCCAAACGCTACTCCTCGTCGTAATAAATCCCGTCCATCAGCTCGTCGAGGTCGCGGCGCTCCTTCTTGGTCGGACGCCCGGTGCCGCGGTCGCGGAAGACGAAGATGGTTTCGCGCGGCACGTTGAGCTTGTCGAGCTCCTCCTGCGGCGTGATGTTGAGGCAGTAATCGGGCACGTTCTTGGCGGGCTGGCGGCTCGAAACCAGGTCGAGCACCTTATAGGAATAGGTCACCTGCTGGCGCCGCACTTCGATGCGGTCGCCGATCTTCACCTCGCGCGAGGGCTTGGCATAGGCCCCGTCGACCGTGACCTTGTTGTTGCGGATGGCGTCGGCCGCATCGCTGCGGGTCTTGAAAACCCGCACGGCCCACAAATATTTGTCCAAACGGATAGCGTCTGCCATTTCAATTCACAATTTAGAATTCACAATTCATAATCGGAACCGACCAATTCGTTCACCAAGCAATTATGAATTGTGAATTATGAATTTTTAATTCCCGTACAATGTTTCGCCCTTGGGCGTGTCGTGCGACTTCTCGTCGTTCTGACGGCTGACGCTGAGGATCATGCCCAGGGCAATGGCCGTGAAGAGCACGGCCGAACCGCCGCGCGAAATGAGCGGCAGGGTCTGCCCGGTCTCGGGACACATATTGACCGTGACCATGATGTGCAGCAGCGCCTGGCAGGTGATCTGCAAGGCGAGGCCCAGCACGAGCAGCCCGGGGAAAGCCGTGCCGCAACGCCGGAAAATCTCGATCGCGCGGAAGAATATCCACAAGTAGAGCATCAACAGCACGACGGCCAGCAACAATCCGTACTCCTCGACGAAAAAGGCGAAGGCATAGTCGCTCTCGGGGTGGATCATCTCCACGCGCATGGCGCTCTGCCCGGCCCCCTCGCCGAAGATGCCGCCGTTGTGGATGGCGATCATCGAACGCTCGGTGTCGGTGAGGTAATCGATCGGCTTTTCGGTCTGCGGCTCCGACCAGAGGCGGACCCAGGTGTCGAACCTATTGCCGGCGGTCCCGCCGCGCCCCAGGTTGAGCTGGGTGGCCAGCACGGCTGCGGCGACGGCCCAAGCCAGCAGCTTGAGCAGCTCGCCGAAACGCACGCGCCCGATGAGCATCATGACCCACGACGCCAGGAAAACGAGCAGCGCCGACGAGAAGTGGGCCGGAAAAATGACCAGACAGGCGACCAGCACGGGCATCAGAATGGGCCACGTGCCCTCGCGCCAGATCTTCTGCTGCGGGGGCGTCGTCCAGGTCCAGAACTTCCACGAAGGCACGATGCGTATCTTGTCGATCTTCGACTGGCGCCCGGCGAGCTGCTGGGCCAGAAAAAGCACCGTAGCGACCTTCAGCGCCTCGGAGGGCTGGAACTGGATGGGGCCGAGCGGAATCCAGCGTGCCGCGCCGTTGATCGACACCCCGATGAAATAGACCGCCACGGTGGCCAGCACCGAGAGAAAGTAGACCGGCCGCGCGAAGAAGTTGTAGACCCGGCTGTTGATGCGCTGCACCACGAGCATGGCGAAAAGGCTGCCGCCGAGCACGGTGAACTGCGACCGCAGGAAATGGGCCGTCGAACGCGCCGTATGGGCGTCGTAGGCCATCTTGGCCGTGGAGGAATAGACCACCAGCACGGAGATGGTGGCGAGCGTGGCGATGATGACCCACAGCACGCGGTCACCCGTGAAAGGCCGCCAACCGTGCGGCTCGGCAACGTCGTTCATATCAATGCTGATTTACCCAATTCTTGAACATCTCGCCGCGGTGCTCGTAGTTCTTGAAAAGGTCGAACGAAGCACAGGCGGGCGACAACAGCACCGCATCGCCGGGACGTGCGGCGGCCTTGGCCGCGGTCATGGCCGCCTCGAACGAATCGACGGAGACCACATCGGGCACGACGCCCGAAAACTCGCCCACCAGCTTGGCGTTGTCCAGCCCCATGCAGACCAGCGTGTGCACCTTCTGCCGCGCGAACTCCTTCAAAGGGCCGTAGTCGTTGCCCTTGTCCGTACCGCCGGCGATCCACACCAGCGGGCGTTTCATGCTTTCGAGGGCATACCACACCGAGTCGACGTTGGTAGCCTTCGAATCGTTGATCCACAGCACGCCCTGCTTCTCGGCCACCGGTTCGAGCCGGTGTTCGACGGGCGCGAAGTCGTAGAGCGACTTGCGGATCTTCGCCGGAGCCACGCCGGCGGCCAGCGTCGCGAGCGCCGCAGCCATGGCATTGTAGGCGTTGTGAAGTCCGGCGATGCGTATCTTCGACATGTCGATCTCGACCGACTCCTTGCCTGCTGCAGCCGTAAACTTGCCGTCGCACAGAAAGGCGTCGCCCGCACCGCTCGCCACAGCATTGCGCGCCGCGAAAGGCAGCTGCCGCATCCGCAGGTCGTACTTGGGCAGCTGCTGCCGGATCGTCTCGTCATCGCCCGAATAGACGAACCAGTCGCGCGAAGTCTGATTCTGCGTGATGCGCATCTTCGAGTCGACGTAGTTCCGGAAGCAATGATCGTAGCGGTCGAGGTGGTCGGGCGTGATATTCATCAGCACCCCGATGTGGGCACGGAAACGGTACATGCCGTCGAGCTGGAACGAACTCAGCTCCAGCACATACCAGTCGTAGTCGCCCGTGGCCACCGAGTAGGCGAAGCTCTCGCCGATATTGCCGCCCAGAGCCACGTTCAGCCCGGCGTCGCGCATGATCTTGTAGATGAGCGACGTGGTGGTCGTCTTGCCGTTCGATCCGGTGATGCAGATGCACCGCGCCTTGCCCATGTAGCGCCCTGCGAATTCGATCTCGGAGATGACCGGAATGCCCGCCGCGCGGATTTTCCGCACGATGGGCGCCGTCTCGGGTATGCCCGGCGACTTGACCACCTCCGTGGCGGCAAGGATGCGTTCCTCGCTGTGGCCCCCTTCCTCGTAGGGCACCTGCCATTCGTCGAGCTTCTGCTTGTAGCGGTCGGCGATGCGGCCGCTGTCGGAGAGGAAGACTCCGAAACCTTTCTTTTTGGCGAGGATTGCCGAGCCGTAGCCGCTGATGCCTCCGCCCAATACGACAATGTTTTTCATAATGCGTCGAATCTTATTTCCGTCCGTTTGCAGGCCGGAGCCTGCGGAGCGCGCCCGGCTGAGAGCCGGGTTCCGAAAAGAGTCTGCAGACCCGCAGGGCGGGCCTCCGCCGGGGGAGGCTGCGGCCTGCTGCGGATGCGGACGATTGTTCCTTCGGTTTGCCCTATCGTATCTTCAGCGTCACCAGCGTCAAGGCCGCCAACAGCAGCGAGAGAATCCAGAAACGGATGACGATCTTGGTTTCGAATATGCCTTTCTTCTGATAGTGGTGGTGTACGGGCGACATGAGGAAAATCCGGCGTCCCTCGCCGTACTTGCGCTTCGTATACTTGAAGTAGGCCACCTGCAGCATCACCGAGCAGCTTTCGACCAGGAAGATGCCGCACAGCAGCGGCAGCAGCAGCTCCTTGCGGATGCAGAGGGCGAATACGGCGATGATGCCGCCGATGGAGAGCGAACCCGTGTCGCCCATGAAGATCTGCGCCGGGAAAGAGTTGTACCACAGAAAGCCCACCAGTGCGCCGACCATGGCGAACGCAAAGACCACCAGCTCGCCGCTTTGGGGGATGTACATGATATTGAGGTAGTCGGCATAGACGATGTGGCCCGAGAGGTAGGCCAGCACGGCCAGCACCATGACGATCGGCACCGAGACGCCCGTCGCCAGACCGTCGAGACCGTCGGTGAGGTTGGCGCCGTTCGACACGGCCGTCACCACCAGAATGGCCACCAGCACGTAGAGCAGCCACGTGGCGATGTCGCGGCCGCCGGTCATCCAGCCGTAGTCGAACTCGTTGTCCTTGATGAAGGGGATGGTCGTCTTGGTGGTTTTGGTGCTCTCGGAGCTGAGCAGCAGGTTCTGCCGGACGCTCTGTTCGACCGAACCGTCGGCATTGACATAGACGGTCTCGACGGGCTGCGTGATCTTCTCGCGCACCGCAATGTCGGGCGAAAGCCACATGGCGGCGCCGACGATGATGCCCAGTCCGACCTGCCCCACGATCTTGAAGCGACCCTTGAGCCCCTCCTTGCGGTGGCGGAAGACCTTGATGTAGTCGTCCAGACCGCCGATCAGCCCGAGCCACACGGTCGACACGAGCAGCAGCTGGATGTAGATGTTGTCCAGGCGCCCGAACAGCAGCGTCGGCACCAGAATGGCCAGCAGGATGATCAGTCCGCCCATGGTGGGGGTGCCGCGCTTCTGGAGCTGTCCTTCGAGCCCCAGGTCGCGGATCTCCTCGCCGATCTGCTGGCGGCGCAGGAAGTCGATGATCGAGCGTCCGAAGATGACGGCGATGAGCAGCGCAAGGATGACGGCCCCCGCCGCACGGAACGAAATGTACTGGAACATGCCCGAACCGGGAAAGTCGTAGGCCTGATCGAGATAACGGAACAGATGGTAGAACATAATAATGCAAAATTAAAAATTCACAATTCACGATTTTCCGGCATCGGGGTCGATTGTGAATCTTGAATTATGAATTGTGAATTGTCGAAAATGCCTTGCGCACCTCCTCGCGGTCGTCGAAACGGCGTTTTTCGGTGCCGATGATCTGGTAGTCTTCGTGCCCCTTGCCCGCCACGAGCACGACATCGCCCGGCTTGGCCAGCATCGCGGCCGTGCGGATGGCCTCGGCACGGTCGACGATGCGCAGATAGCGGGCCGCGGGGTCGAGTCCGGCCGTCATTTCGTCGAGAATGGCTTCGGGCGACTCATGGCGCGGGTTGTCGGAGGTGAAGATCGCCGTGGTGGCGTGTTTCACCGCAATGGCCGCCATTTCGGGCCGTTTCGTCCGGTCGCGGTCGCCGCCGCAGCCGCACACCACGATCAGCTGCCGGTCCGGCGTGCGGGTCTGCTCGATGGTGCGGATCACGTTTTCCAGCGCATCGGGCGTGTGGGCATAGTCGACCACGGCCATCGTGCCGTCGTTCGCGCGCACGACCTCGAAGCGTCCCGGCACGGAGCGCAGGGAGCTCAGACAGCGCAGCACCTCGTCGCGCCCGAAGCCCAGCAGCCGGGCGGCACCGTAGACCATCAGCAGGTTGCAGGCGTTGAACTGCCCCGGCAGCGCGACCCACACTTCGCGGTCGTCGATGCGCAGCAGCATGCCGTCGAGATGCTGTTCGATGATCTTGCACCGGAAGTCGGCCATCGACCGCAGCGAACAGGTCGCCACCCGGGCCGCCGTGTTCTGCACCATCACGCGGCCGTTGCGGTCGTCGATGTTGGTCAGCGCGAAAGCGTCGGCCGGCAGCGCATCGAAGAAGCTCTGCTTGGCTTTGATGTAGGCGGCGAAAGTCTTGTGGAAATCGAGATGGTCGCGCGTGATGTTGGAAAAGAGACCACCGGCAAAGTGCAGCCCCCGGGTGCGTTCCTGCACGAGAGCGTGCGACGAACACTCCATGAAGCAGTATTCGCACCCGGCGTCGACCATCTCGCGCATCATGGCGTTGAGCCGGATGGAGTCGGGCGTGGTGTGGGTGGCCTCGACGCTGCGGTCGTCGATCTTGTAGACCACCGTCGAGACAAGCCCCGCCTTATGGCCCATGGCGCGCATCAGGTCGTAGAGCAGCGTGGCGGTCGTCGTCTTGCCGTTGGTGCCGGTGATGCCCACCAGCTTCAGCTCGCAGCTCGGATGGTCGTAGAAGGCCGCAGCCATGTCGGCCATGGCACCGGCGGGATCGTCGACCTCCGCATAGGCCACACCCTCGGCCAGCGTCGCCGGCAGGCGGCTGCAGACCACGGCCGCGGCGCCCTTTTCCACGGCGGCCGGGATGAAGTCGTGGCCGTCGCATTGCGTACCCGGCACGGCGAAGAAACATGCACCCGGCTCCACAGCGCGCGAATCGTAGACGAGCGTCCCGATTTCCACACCGCCGTCGCCGTGCAACTTGCGCACCTGCGTGCCTTCCAACAATTCGAAAAGATGTTTCATAGCTCTATTGCAGTCGTATTTCCACTTTTTCGTTTCCTTTGATTCCGGTGCCCGGAGCGATGCTCTGGCGCGTCACGGTTCCCTGCCCCGAGATGCCGACGCTCAGCCCGCACCGTTCGAGCAGAAAGAGCGCGTCCTTGAGGCCCATGCCGCGCACGTCGGGCATGCGCGTCGGGTCGGCGTCGAGCGTCGTGATCACCACGTTGGAGAGCGTATCCATCCGCACGCGGCCCCACCCGGTCCGTTCTGCGTACGACACATGGGGCGAAAACCGGTCGGCCACGCGCCGCACCTGCTCGATGTCGCCCCCCTTCACATGCACCGGAAAGCGGCGCTCTTCGGCGGTGCTCTCTTGCAGGACCGGACCGCTGCCGCGCCGATGGATGTAGTCGACCATGCGCTTCACCACGGGACCCGCCAGCGGACCTCCATAATAGGCCTTGCCCGGCTGCGCCGCGGTCTCGATGGTCGTAAGAACCGTGTAGCGCGGGGCTTCGGCCGGGAAGAAAGCCACCATCGAACCCAGGTAGTACTGCCCTTCGCGGCTGCGCGCATCGGTAATCTGCGCCGTACCGGTCTTGGCCGCCACGCGCAGCCGTGTCGTATCGCCGAAAAAGGCGCTCGCCGTACCTTCGGCCGCGGCCGCCACCAGGCAGCGGCGCACCTCGTGCAGCGTCTCCTCCGAACAGATCGAACGCTTGAGGGTCGCAGCCTCGAAACGCTTCTCCACGCGGTTGCCGCGCCGCAGCTCCTTGACCAGCAGGGGCGAAATCATCCGTCCGTCGTTGGCAATGGCGTTGTAAAACGTGATCATCTGAATGGGCGCCATCCGCACCCGGTAGCCGTAGGCCATCTTCACCAGCATGACGCCCGGGTCGGGCACCTTCCAGTCGGTCGTGATCTCGGGTTCGCGCTCGCCCAGGCGTTCGAGCCCCACGGTACGGCCCAGTCCCAGCCGGTCGTGGAGGTAGTCGCTGTATTGCTGTTTCTTGCCCGTGATTCCGTAGCGATCCCACACGGCGCGGGCGAAGTAGACGTTCGACGACGAAGCCACGGCCCGCCGGAAGTCGACGACCCGGTCGCCCTCGTGCGAATCGCGGATGTTTTCGGCCGGGCCCACATCGACGGGTTCGCCGCCATGGGTGTCGTAGGTCGTGGTCACAGGCATGCGGGCGTCGTCGAGCAGCAGCAGCATCGACGCCAGCTTGAAGGTCGAGCCGGGTTCCATGCTGCGGCTCAGCGCATAGTTCTCGCGTTCGGCATAGGTGCCGTCGGAGGTGCGGCCCAGGTTGGCCAGCGCCAGAATCTCGCCCGTGCGACTCTCCATGACGATGGTCGTGCCCCAGTTGGCGTTCTGTTCCACAAGCTGCCGCCGCAGGGTGCGGTCGGCCATGTCCTGCAGCTCCAGGTCGAGGGTCGTCACCACGTCGAGGCCGTCTTCCGGCTCCACCTGCCCCGCTCCCGCCACCCGGCCGGCGAATCCGCGGGCGATGCGCTGCCGCACGGCCTTGCCGTCGCGGCCGGCCAGTTCGCCGCTGTAGAAATGCTCGATGCCGTAGTTGCCCTGATCGCCCTGCTTGCCGATGGTGCGGCGCGCCAGTTCGCCCTGGGGATAGATGCGGCTGTCGCTCTCGATCAGCCGGTAGATGACGCCCATGTTCCAGTTCAGCAGCGGATAACGCCGCAGCACCTCCCACTCGGCGTAGTCGACGTCGCGCGGGAAGATCTCGACGGGCGTATGGTCGCGGATCGTGTCGTAGATCTTGCGCGTAACGGTCTCCTCGCCGTGCATGCGGTCCCTCAACCGGGCCCAGCGCCCCTCCGAACGATAGTAGGTCGTATCGCGCGGCTTCACGAGCCGGTAATGGCGGGCATGCTCCTCGCGGAACATGCGGCGGTATTCGGCGGCCGAACGGTCCTTGAAGAAGGCGGCCAGCAGTCCTGCCAGCGAATCGCTCTGCTCGCGGTAGGTGTCGAGCGAATCGAGCCCCGGCGACGCGAAGTCGAAAGCGACCCGGTAGCGGAAGAGCGACGCGGCCAGCGGATCGCCGTCGCGCGTCACGATGCTGCCCCGCTGGGCCGGGACCGTCACTTCGCTGAAGATGCGGCCGGCCAGCCGCCGGGCGTTGTAGGCCACTTCATGACTGAAGAGCTGCACCCACACGAGCCGCCCCAGCACCACGGCGCCGGCCAGGATGAAGAGCACGTAGAGCAGCCGCACGCGCAGCAGGATGTCGCTCTTGATTTTCGATGGTTCTTCCTTCATGGCCTCAGTCGTCGATCACTTCGCCCGGAGCGGGCGGTTCGCGCAGCGCAATGCCGCGTTCGCGCAGACGCGCCACGATGGCCGAGTAGGTCGTGGCCCGGAAGCGCTGTTCCTGCAGGCGGATGGAGCGTTCGCGCAGCAGTTGCACCTCGCGTTCGAGTTCCGAGTGGCGCATGTCGAGCCCCAGCCCGAAGAACATCACCACGATGCTCAGAAAGAACATCCCCGCCATGTAGAGCATGTAGACATAGTAGCGCGACGCTCCCTCGCGCACCAGAATCGTTCCCGAAAAGAACTGCCGCACCAGATTGGCCCGGCGGCGGCGTTCGCGGCGCGCCTCTTCTTCGGCCGCGGCGCGCTCTTGGGCTTCGCGCTCCAGATCGGCGCGTATCTCCTCGTCGGCTTCGCCCCGCTCCATGCGCAGCACTTCGCGGCGTACGCGGCGGGCGAACTCCTCCTCCTGGAGGCGGCGGGCCTCCTCGTCGGCGTTCACAGGGTCGAATTCATGGTCGCGAAGCATGGTCTCCTACTCAACGTTTTATGGCTGCCCGCAGCTTGGCCGAGCGCGAGCGCGGATTGCGCTCCAGCTCCTCCGCAGCGGGGGTCACGGCCTTGCGGGTCACCGCATCGAAGGGCACCAGCGCCCGGCCGAAAAAGTCCTTTTCGATTTCGCCCGCGAAGTTGCCGCTGCGCAGGAAGTTCTTCACCAGACGGTCTTCCAGCGAATGGTAGGAGATGACCGCCAGCCGCCCCCCGGGCTTCAGCACCTTAAGGCTCTGTTCGAGCGCCATCTTCAGCGCTTCCATCTCGCCGTTGACCTCGATGCGCAGCGCCTGGAACAGGCGCGTCAGAAACTTGGCCTCCTCCTTCCTGGGTGTGCAGGGCTTGACCGCCTCCACCAGCTGCGCCGTGGTGGCGATGGGCGCCGCCGCCCGGGCCCGCACGATGCAGTTGGCCACCTTCCACGGGGTCTCCAGCTCGCCCCAGTCGCCCAGTATGCGGGTCAGTTCTTCGGCCGTCGACGTGTTGACCAGCGCCGCCGCCGTCAGTTTCCCGCGCTGGTTCATGCGCATGTCCAGCGGCGCCTCGCCGCGGAACGAGAAGCCGCGCTCCAGGGCATCGAAATGGTGCGACGAGACCCCCAGATCGGCCAGTATGCCGTCCACCTCCGTCACGCCCCGCAGCCGCAGCGCACCCCGCAGAAAGCGGAAGTTGCTCTCCACAAAGTGGAAACGCCCGTCGTCGGGCCGGTTCGCCTGCGTGTCGCGGTCCTGGTCGAAGGCATAGAGCCGGCCCTCCCCGCCCAGCATCCCGAGGATGCGGCGCGAGTGGCCCCCGCCGCCGAACGTAAGGTCGACGTAGGTGCCCTGCGGCGCCACTTCGAGCAGCGCCACCGACTCTTCCAACAGCACGGGCGTATGATAGGCCGACATGGATCGAACGATAAGAGAATATTTGGGTGTAAAGGTAACAAGATTTGCAAAAAGAATATCTATCTTTGCCGATATATTTTTGTCCGCTGCGGCTCCGAACGCTCCGCAAATCGCGGAACCTGCGGCTCGGCCCCGGGGAGCAGGCCCGGCCGGAAGCCGGGTTCCGGGAAGTGCGCCGGGCCTTGGGCGGTTCTCCGTCGGAAAAGATCCGACCGGCCCACTCCGCAGAACGCCGGATCGCACCGCACCGGCAATTCCGACGATTGCCCTGCACCGACCGCCGGCAACAATAAAGCATCGTCCGCAAACCCCTCATCATCCACGACTTTTCACTTCTCACCTTTCACTTTTCACCTCGCCCCCGAATGCCACAGATCGACATAGCCTCCCTCCTCCGCCAAAAAGCGCCCAAACTGACCCGCCGCCTGCCGCACTGCGTCATCGACTGGCTCCGCCGCACCGTCCGCGAGCGCGAGATCAACCACATCCTCGCCTCCTACTGGGAGCTGCCGCCGCAGGAGTTCATCCGGGCCTGCTTCCGCGAATGGAACGTCACCTATTCCGCGTCGGGACTCGAGCGGCTCGACCCCCGCGGCCGCTACCTCTTCGTCGCCAACCATCCTTTCGGCGGCATGGACGGCATGATGCTGGCCGACAAGCTGATCGAGCACTTCGGCGACGCCCGCGTGGTGGTCAACGACCTGCTGATGCACGTCGAGCCCCTGCGGCCGCTCTGGATTCCGGTCAACAAGCACGGAGCGCAGAGCAGCGACTACGCCCGGCGCTTCGACGACGCTTTCGCCGGCAGCCTGCCGATCCTCACCTTCCCGGCCGGGCTCTGCTCGCGCCGCATCGGGGGCCGCGTCACCGACACCGAGTGGAAAATCAACTTCCTGAAGAAAGCCGCCGCTTCGGGGCGCACCATCGTGCCGGTCTTCGTCGAGGGGCGCCTTTCCGACTTCTTCTACCGCGTCGACCGCATACGCAAGGCGGTGGGCATCAAGTTCAATATCGAGATGCTGTGGCTCCCCGACGAGATGTTCTCGCAGGGCGGCAAACACTTCCGGCTGGTCTTCGGCGACCCGATTTCCGTGGCCGAACTCCAACGCTTCGGGTCGCTGCGCGAGCAGACCGAAGAGATACGCAGAAAGACCTATTTTCTTGAAAAAACGCTCGCCGCAGACCCTACCCAACGCTAAAATGCCTATTTTTGCGCCATGCAACAAAAGATCGAACCCATAGCTCCGCCGGTCGACCGGGCCCTGCTCCGCGCCGAACTCACACCCGAACGCAAGATCCGCGACACCCATAAGGCCGATAACGAAATCTATGTCTTTCCGGCCGCCGAGTGCCCCGCGCTCATGCGCGAGATCGGGCGCCTGCGCGAAGAGGCTTTCCGCGGCGCCGGCGGCGGCACGGGCCGCGAGGTGGACATCGACGAGGAGGACCTGGCCAGCGACGGCTACTACCAGCTCATCGTCTGGGACCCTTCGGCCGAGCAGATCGTCGGCGGCTACCGCTTCATCGTCTGCACGACCTCTTTTCCGCGCCATCTCTCCACCGAGCACTACTTCCGGTTCAGCGACAAGTTCCGCCGCCGCTTCCTGCCCCGCACCATCGAGCTTGGCCGTTCGTTCGTGCAGCCCGCCTACCAGGTGCGGCAGAACGCCAAGAGCCTCTACGCCCTCGACAACCTGTGGGACGGCCTGGGGGCGCTCATCGTGCTGAATCCCGGGATCAAATACCTGTTCGGCAAGGTGACCATGTACACCTCCTACAAGGCCGTTGCCCGCAACGCCCTCATCTGGTTCCTGCGCCGTTACTTCCCCGACCGCGACCGGCTCGTGGAGGGCATCCGCCCGTTGCAGCTCGATCTCGACGATCCCTACTACGAGCAGCTTTTCACCGGAGAGAACTACCAGGAGAATTACCGCATTCTGATCCAGAAGATCCGCGAGTTCAACGAGAACATCCCGCCGCTCATCAACGCGTATATGAACCTTTCGCCCACCATGCGGGTCTTCGACACGGTTTCGAACCCCGACTTCGGCGGCGTCGAGGAGACGGGCATCCTGCTCACGATCAACGACATCTACGACGAAAAGCGCAAGCGTTACACCCGGTGGAACGGCTGGCGGCGCAATCTCAAGGCCCGCCGCGAAGCGTTCCGCCTGCATCTGATCGACCACCTGGCCCGCATCAAGAAGAAAAAGGCGGCCAATTAACGACCGCCGCACCGGCCGGCAAGGAGGCTATCCCCCTCTGCAACCGGTTCCGGCACCGTCGCTTCGCCGGCCGCGGCCGGCGGAGGGCATCGGCCCGCTACTGTCAGTCCATATTGCATGAAAAAGCAGCCCCGCAAATGCGGGGCTAAGTTGTTCGTGCCGTTTTCCGGTCGGGAGACGAGTTCGGGCACGAATCCGCATCTGCCTGCCGCGCTGACGCAAGCCTTGGCCTGCGTCACTCCGGGCGTGGGCTGCCTGAATGACGAAAAAGCAGCGGCAGGTGACGCAACTCACATCCGACAATCACACGATGCCCTTTTCGACCAACCAAGGCAAGGCCGCACTTATTCCGGCTTTGCCGAGACGAAAAAAGGCGCATGAAAGCAAAAAAAGTCTGCCGCTGCTATCTTTGTCCGATTGCATCCGGCAGAACTTCAAACAAAGGGGAACGATGCCGAAATTTCACGCTTTCAAGGCTTTGTCAACCTTCGACCGATAAAATCAACACTTGTCCTCTGTAGTCTAAAAAAAGGGGGCAGCATTGATTTTATTGTTTTGAGGCTCTGGTAAACCCGCTAATCTCCAAAATACAACACCACCCCTGTGAGGTGATGTATCCGAGATTAGCAGAAAATTTACCAGACTTTCAAAACAAAAGATACAATCGCTTATAACGATAGATATGTAAAGAACGCTGTAAGAACTATCTCTGCCATACAAAGACAATGCAAACCGAATGCAGTATCGCATCTGCCCATAATGGCATTGCTATGCAAATATAAGGAAACTTTTCGGAACATGCAAACCCGCTCCATGCCAAGGTCCCCAAAGCAGAATCTTCGTAGTCCGCTCCCGCCCGTTTTCACCGCTTTTGCCCGTTTTCGGCCGTTCTCGCCCGGGCCGCACAGCCCGCCACTACTACCGTCATGTTGAGCACAGCGGATCGACTTCCGCAGCGAGCGCAGAAGACGCAAGGAGGAGAAAGACAAACGAAGGGCAGTCAAAAATCTGTGTGAATAACTTTATACAGATTCTTCGTCGATCTTCCGATCTCCTCAGAATGACAATCGGAGTGCTTGCTTTATCACCCTCGCTGCGGAAGTCGATTCGCTCCGCCCAGAATGACAATTAGCCCCTTTTGCCTTGAAAAAAAACTCCGCCCCGGTGTCGGAGCCGTCAGCGAAAGAATTAATCAATCGACTGCTTTCATTCTTCGCGTGCTCGCCCGGGCCGGCTGCGGGGGTCGCGCCTATGGGCGCGAGCCGGCCCCGGGCGCAGAGCAGATTCTTCACTGCGTTCAGAATGACAAAGCCGGAAGAGCTACAACCCGCCGCAGGGAGAGCGCCAGCCGTCATAGGGAGAACCCAGCCCTCCACAAGAAAAAACCGGCTCCGGCGGGCGATCCCCTCGAAATAACAGGCATAGAATTCGGGGCGGAATTTACGGATCGCAATGGATACCAATCGTCATTCTGAGGAGCGGACAGCGACGAAGAATCTATCGACCCGTATCTCTCACAACCTCTGTCTCTCGGACGGGCCGAAGCCTCCCCCGGCGGAGACCCGCAACCATCCGGCTGATGCCGGGCATGCCCCGCAGGCTTCAGCCCGAATTCCCGGCAGCCCGTCACGGCGAAAAGAGCGCCCCGGCCGGCGGAGACCGCCGCGCAGGCAATGAACGGCCCATTCTCGATTGCAAAACCCACCTTGCAAAGGCTGTCGGGCAGATGCTGGACGCAGCGCACGGAATTGCCCCAGGCGCGCCCCGGCGTATTGAACGGGTTCACGTCGCTGCCCGTAAAATTGAAAGCGCTGCCCTCGCAAACCACGGCAGAGACGGGCGAAGAGGACCAATAATTACTGCCCGCACCGACGCTCGCAAAGCGTCCCGTCTCACGGCTGCGATAGCCCGCAGCAGGCATTAGACGGCAATCGCTCAAGGAATGGACCGGAGAAAGGCTCCGGCCCAGACAAAAGGGAACTGACGGTCGCGAATCCCGGCGAAGCAACACGCACCGCACCGCCAGCGGACTGCGGAATCTGCCTGCCGCGCTGACGCGAGCCGTAGCCCGCACCACTCCGGGCGGCAGCCTCCGGCAAGGTGGAAAGAACAAAGGAAAAGGGGTCCGCAGATGCTTGGACGCAGCGCACGGGAAGACCGTTGGCGCGGTTCGTTCCGTTCAGCGGGTTCACAAGGCTCGCGTTGAAAGCCAGGTAGCCCGCGCCGCAATTGCCGGAAGCATAGGATGACGAAGACCAGGCGTCGCCCTGCACGCCGACGTCCAGCAAGGCTCCCGTCGCACAGTCGCGGAAACCCGCAGCTGCATGTGCAAACAGCAGTCGCTGGAATGAATATGCCGGAGGAGCAAGCCTATAAACCCCGGCACAGACTGGGATGAAAAACTGGACGGCCGCGGCCGCCAGCGGACTGCTGAATCTACGGAACCTCACTGGCGGAAACCCTGGCCCCCGCCACTCCGGGTTCGACAGACGGCCCCCGTTCCGAAGCGGAAGGCAGCCGGTTCTTCCCCCAAGCCCCCCGCTTTTCACCGGCGCCCTCAGTTGGACGCCGCGAGGGTCGACGGAGTCACGCCCTGCGAATCGCGGGCCCAGTCGCCGCGGGCGCGCAACACCTGTTCGATGATGTCGCGCACGGCCCCCGCGCCGCCCGCGAACTGCGAGACATAGCGGCACGCCCCGACCACTTCGGTGGCCGCATCGGCCGGGCAGACCGGAATCCCCACCTCGCGCATGCACTCCAGGTCGGGGATGTCGTCGCCCATATAGATCACGTTGGCCGCATCGATCCCCTCGCGGCGGAAATAGTCGCGCAGCGTGGTGATCTTGTCCATGCAGTCGAGATGATATTCCTTGATTCCGAGCATTTTCAGTCGGTTTTCGAGCGTCCGGCCCCGGCCGCCCGAGATGACGCAGACCCGGTAGCCCATGCGCAGGGCATAGGCCAGCGCATAGCCGTCCTTGGCATTGTAGCGGCGGATGAAGTCGCCGTCGACCGTGGGGACGATGCCCCCGTCGGTCATCACGCCGTCGACATCGAAGACGAAAGCTTCGGTGCGGGCTATATCTTCCTTGAAGTTTCCCATATTCTCTGACTGATTAAGTTGTAGATCGTTCGCAGCAGGTCGTCGTCGAGCATCGCCGCATGGCGTTCCTGCGTAGGCACATCGCCCCGCACGGCCGGTCCCGTCTGCACGGCCGCGGGCGATGCGGCATCGAGGGCCTTGGCCGCCGTCTCGGCGATCAGCGGCTTGAGCAGGTCGAAATCGAGCCCCGCTCCGTTCATCAATCCCTCGCCCGCGGCATACATGCCGTTGACGAAGTTGCAGACGAAGACGGCCGCCAGATGGAGCCGGGCCCGCAACGCCGAATCGGCCCGCAGCACCCGGCGCGACAGCCGCCCGGCGAACGACTCCAGCTCGTCCTGCAACGCGGGCGTCGACGCCTCGATGAAGATCGGCACCTCCGACCAGTCGACCCGCCGGCCCCGTGTGAAAGTCTGCAACGGGTAGAAGACGGCCCGCCGCACGAGCTTCGCCGGCAACGCCTCCAGCGGCACGCTGCCCGCCGTATGAGCCACCGCGGCGCCCTCGGGAAAGGGAAGCGCCCCGGCCACTTCGGCCACGGCCCGATCGCTCACGGCCAGCAGATAAAGGTCCGCCGGAGCCAGCTCTTCGGGCCGGTCCGCCCAGCCGCAGCCCGCCATCGCGGCGATCTCCGCCGCCCGCGCCCCGTTGCGGGCCCAGAGCTGCACGAAGTGCACCCCGCTTCCGGCCAACGCCCGGGCCAGCGATTCGGCCACATTGCCGCTGCCGATGACAACCACGTCATTCATAAAACGAAAATTGAACGGTTGAATGCGAAAGGGGCTCGAAACAAAGCGCCTTTCTCTCTTTGCTTTATTTTTGTATACTCGTCCGCAAAAATACCCCTTTGCTGCTTCGGGCGGCTCTCCGAGCCGCGCGGACCGCAGCCTTGCCCGGCGGAGGCCTGCAACATCCGGCTGACGCCGGGCGTGCCCCGCAGGCTGCGCCGCCAGATAAAAATCAGAGACATTTTTTGCAGATAAGCATTTTACTTTTAACCCTCCAACAAGTCTATGATCTTCACATTCTCCTGCGATTTGCGGGCATGCTGCTTGATGCGCTCCAGCTCGCGGTCGATGCACGAGAACTCGGGCGTCGGCGCCGGGTCGAACCCGCCGTTCCCCGACTGCTCCACGGCCTCCAACACGCCGTAGACCGTAAGCGACGTCACGTCCTGCGCCGGAATATACTCCTTTTCGCGATCGTCGGCGTCCACCGGCACGGCCAGCAGGAGATCGGCCTGCACCAGCTGGTAGAGTATGTCGTTCACGATGCGCGTGGGCAGGTCGAGCCGGTCGCGGATGGTCTCCACGGGTGTGGCGCCTCCCTGCGTGCGCAGGTGCTCCACGACGATCAGCATCACGGCCACCAGCACCTTGCGGCGCTGGTCGTAGCTGATGCGCAGCGACTCGCGCTCCTCGCAGAACCGCGAAACGTTCTGATAGGCGAACGAAAGTTCGCCGCCGAAGAGCAGAATCTGCCACGAAGTCTGCATCCAGATCATGAAGAGCGGCAGGGCCGCGAAACTGCCGTAGATGGCATTGTACGAAGTCATCCACCGCTGCACGTAGAGATAGCCCCACTGGAAGAGCGCGAAAGCCGTTCCGGCGACGATGCCGGCCATCAGGGCGCTCGGGAAGCGCACCCGGGCGTTGGGGATGACCACGTAGAAGACCGTGAACATCACCCACACCACCACCACCGACATGACTTGCGAAAGCAGCGAATAGAACCAGCCGTCGCCGAAGCCCAGCAGCTGGCGCGCATAACCGCCCACCGCGCCGGCGATGACCCACAGCACGGGCACGATCATCACGATGGCGATGTAGTCGCTCCACTGGCGGGCGATGCTGCGCTCGGCCTTCACCTCCCAGATATTGTTGAACGCGTTTTCGATCGACCCGAAAACGCGGATCACGGCCCAGAACAGCATGACCAGCGCCACCACGGCCACCACGCCGCCCTGCGTGCGGGCCAGCGCCTTTTCGGCGAACGCCACGATGTAGTCGATGATTTCGGGGTTCTGCGGAAAGATCGAATAGAGGTTCTGCACCAGACCGTCGGCCAGGCCGAAGCCCTTCACCACGGCGAATGCCACCGCCACGATGGGCACCAGCGACATGAGGGTATAGAACGTCAGGGCCGCCGAGCGGATCAGCGTACCGTGCTCCTTCAGCCCGCGGGCCGTATAGAAAAGCAGCCGGTACTGCCGCACCAGCCACCGCGCCGCCGGACTGCGCCACTCGCTCGCGTCGCGCCGGAAGACGGTGTCGGTGAAGTAGGCGATTATATGCTTGATCTTCATAATCTTTCAAATATCGGAAGCCGGCAGTCCCCGACCGCTCTTCCTGCGGACCGGAGCCTCGTCCGGCGAAGCCCGCAAATGTTGCGTGCCCGCAGGCTCCGCCCCGAAAACCGTTTCGGCCGGACACGAACAAAGAGTACGCCGTACAACAAAAATAGTCATTTCAGCCGGATCGTCCAAAATGCCCCGTCGATTTTCGTGAACGCCAGCCGCACGTCATCGCCCGGCCGGAGCCCCGTGCGGCGCATGATCTCCTCGACGGCCAGCGGGAAGTCGCGCTTGAAAATCGTCGCACCGCAGCCTTTGAGTTCGCGCCGCAGGCGCCGCGGATCGTAGGGTTCGACGGATTCGACGGCGAAAACCTTGCCGATCGCGTCGGCAGGCCGCTCCGCCGAGAATCCGAAGCCGTTGTCGCTCCAGATGTCGGCCTGCCCGGCCAGCTGCAGCCGCGCCAGGCGGGCCTTCTGCAACGCCACGTCGGGCACCGTGAGCCAGCGATAGCGCGCCGGGTCGAAAACGCCCGGATGCGGCGCCACGGCATCGGGCCGGGCCGTGAAACTGCGGTCCGCAGCGCCCAAGGCCGTGGCCGTCACCTCCGGGCCCGTGCCGTCGTCGTAGACCACCACCTCCTTGCATTCGCCGTCGAGCGAAACGGCCTCCACCCGGCTGTCGGGGAAAAGGCGCAGCGCTTCGTCGATGTCGAAGAGCGGCGAATTCTTCAGACAGAGCCCTCCGCCCGCCCGGCGGATCGCCGGCAACAGCGCCGGAATCGAGGGCGAACAATCCTCCAGCCGCACCAGCTTGCGTCCCGTGGCCGAACGGCGGTCGGGATCGGCATAGACCCAGTCGAAACGCTCGTGCGTCTGCGCCAGATACTCTTCGGCCGACGCGGCCGCCACCTCGATATTGGCCGCACCCAGCCGCCGGAAGTTCTCGCGCGCCACCCGGGCCAGCACTTCGTTTCGTTCGAGGGTCACCACCTGCCCGAACCGACGGCTCAGCGCCAGCGCATCGACACCGAGGCCGCACGTAAGGTCGAGCACCCGCCCGCCCCCGATGCGTTTGTGCGCCGCACAGCGCTCGCTCGACGCCTGTTCGAAGGCCAGCGGCGGCAGAATGCACTGCGCCGCCGCATAGGAGGGCAGTTTCGACACCGCCCGGTGCAGATACTTCACCTGCGTGGCCACCAGCCGCGCATGGGGCACCCGGGTGTCGAGCGCCACCTCCAGCGGGTCGCGGCCGCGGTTTTCGGCCACGGCGCGCGTCGCTTCGTCGGAGACGAGCCATTCGTATTCTTCGAGGGTCATCACGAGGGCAAATGTACGCTTTTTTTCGCTGCGGCATGCCGCAGCACTGCGGTTGCAATCACAAAGAAGACATAGCAGGCCACCGTCGCCCGGGTTGAAAGGGCATATTCGACGGCCGCACCCGGTACGGATGCCGTCGTACGGGCCAGCAGGTCGAGCAGGTCGGCGGCACCCTCGCCGGCCCGACAGATTCCCGGCACAAAGAGTCCCGCCACTCCGCACAAGACCACGATGCCCGCCAGCGGAATGACCGCCGGATTGAGCAGCAAACCCGCCACCGGCACGACGCCGAAAGCATGCGACACCAACGGTGCGGTGGCCAGCGTAGCCGCCGCGCCCACTGCCACGGTGTCGGTCAGCGCGTTCAACACCCGATGACGCCCGTGCAGCCTGCGGCACAACGGCACCGCCCACAGCAGAATAGCCGCCACGGCCACGAACGAAAGCTGAAAACCGATGTCGCCGATCCATGCCGGATTCCACAACAGCATGCCGAAAGCGGCCGCAGCCAGAGCATTCAACCCCACGTATTCCGATCCGACGGCCAACGCGGCCTGCAACAAGGTGCACATCACGGCGGCCCGCACGGCGCTGGGCGGGAAACCTGCCGTGGCGACATAGAGCCACACCGCACCTACGGCCAGCGCATCGCGCACCAGATGACCGCGCCTCAACAACGCCAGCCACCGCAACGCCAGGTTGGCCAGGAGAAAAACAAGGCCCGTATGCAAACCCGACACAGCCAGCAGATGCGACATGCCGCTGCGCGACCAGGCTGCGCGCAGCCGGGGCGTCAGACCGCTCCGGTCGGCCACCGTCATGGCCCGCAACACGGCTCCGGCATCGTCCGGCGAACAGATCCTCTTCATCCGTGCGGCCGCACGCAGATGGAGCCCCGGATCGGCATTCGCCCCGCTCTCAAGCACCCGGCGCGAGGAGAGGTAGAGCGACCCGACGAAACCCCGCCGCGCCATCAGCCGCCGGTAACTCTCCGAACCGCCCCGCAGGGCCCCCACCCGACCCCAGCAAAGGATGCGGTCGCCGCCCGAGAGCATCACGGTCGAATCGGTCCGCAGCACCACCCTGTCGGCCGCCGTATGCCATTGCGTCCGGCCGGGGAGCCGCCACGCCCGGATCACACCGTCGGCCGAGCTGTAACGTCCGCGGCCGGCGGGCATCCCCTCGACCTGCACCTGCCAGAGGCACGTCGTCTCCAGCGGGACCGTCCGCTCCGGTGCATGGAACTGGCAGACGCCCCACCCTGTCACCACAAGCAAGGCCGCCAGGGCCGCACCCGAACGCAGCAGCAACGCCAGAACGCCGCACAACGAAAAAGCCGCGGCGACGAACCACCACGGCAGCGCGAAATGTTCTCCCAAGACGATTCCTGCCGCGAACGGAAGCAACAGTTTTACCATCGGGAGGGACTTCATCGACACAGATTTAAATAGGAGAAACCGGCTTTTCGGAAGGCGGAGTCCTCCTCGAAAGCGAAAGTTCGGGATAATGGCGGAAAGAACGGCTTTCAACGGCAAGTATCGGGCGGCCGGAACATGCGCCCAGCTAAGAGCAGGTATTGCTCCCGGGCCGCACCTGCGGAGATTGCCTATGGGCCACTATTGGAGAAAAACTGCGAAATGCGGGGCTCTTCGGACCGCGGCGACACGAAGGATTTTCACGCTTCGTCGCCAACCGCCCAAAGGGCCAGGTACTTGTCTTCCTTGGCGTGCATGCGGCGGTTGGCCGCAGGGGTCTTGTCCTTCTGACCGCAAAGATGCAGCAGACCGTGAACCACCACGCGGCGCATCTCGACGAGCCGCGCGGCGCCGTAGATCCGCGCATTGTCGGCCACGGTCTCCACGTCGATGAAGATGTCGCCCGAGACCGTGCGCGTACCGCGGCGGTCGCTGTAGTCGAAAGTGATGACGTCCGTGAAATAGTCGTGGCCCAGAAACTGACGGTTCATCTCCAAGAGCCGGCGCGCCGAGCAGAAAATGTAGTTCACATCGCCCAGCACATACCCTTCGGCCGCGGCCACCTCGCGCAGCCAGGCTGTCGTGCGCCGCTTCTGCGGCAGCCGATAGGTGCAATCTTCGTTATAATAGCCTACTTTCATTGTTTGTCTGTCGATCACGCAGGGCCGTCAAGACCTGCTTTCGTCTTCCGCATCGCACCGGCCGAACGCTTCGGGGCTCCCAGCTCCAATATCGCTTTGCCCCCGATCCGGACCCGCGCTGCCGGAACCGCCCGGGATACCCCGGAATCCGACCTCGGGGATCGCTCCGAACCGGCACTGAAACCCGTTCCGACCCTACCCCGGCACGATACCCTCCTACTTGAAACAATTCTCGGCCAGGAGCTTCTGCGACGGTTCGGGCGGGTAGATGCCGAAGACCAGCTTGTACTCCGTGGACATCGTCATCACGTCGACCGATGCGCCCACGGTGCCGATATGCTGGTTTTTGGCCACTTTCTGCCCCTTTTCGACGCTCACGGTCCCCATGTTGGCATAGGAGGTGATGTACTCGCCGTGGGCGATGAAAACATCGAATTTGTCCGTTATGCGGTTGCGTTTGATCTCCACCACCTTGCCCTCGTAGATCGAAACCACCGCCGCACCCTTGGGCCCCGTGATCTCGGCCATGTTCTCGCGGTAGCGCTTCACGCGGCCGCCGGCCACCGGCAGACGCAGGCCCGAGGTCTTCGACGAGAACGAAGCGCCGGCCGTGTTGCCCTTGGTGAGCTTGCGCAGCTGGCCGATCGCCACGCTCAGCTGGCGTTCCTGGGCCATCTTGCGCTGCAGGGCGCTTTTCTCCTTTTCGGACAGCTGCTTCATCTCGGCCCGCGCCTGCTGCGCGTCGCGTTCGAGGTCGACCTTCTGGCGGGCCAGTTTCTTCGTTGTGGCGTCGAGCGACTTATGCCGCGTGTCGAGCTTGCGTTTTTCGGTCCTCACCTGCTCCGAAAGGGTCTCGATCTCCCGCAGCTTGCGCTCGCGCACGGCCGCCATTTCGCGCAACACTGTGATCCGGCGCGCCATGTCGGCAAAACTATGCGACGAGAAGATGTAAGTGAGATAATTCTGATGACGGTAGTTGCGGTAGGTCTCGCGGACCATGGCTGCATACTGGACCCGGTGTCGCGCGCAGGCCGCCGAAAGGTCGCCGGCCACGCTGTCCTTGCGGGCGATCTCCTCGCGCAGGAGCCGCACCTGTTTCTCCGTCTCCTCCAGCAGCCGGTGGCGCGATTCGAGCTGCAGGGCCAGGCGCCGGGCCCGTTCTTCCGTAGCTGCGCGCCCCTTCTTGAGGTTGGCGATCTGCTGTTCTTCGGCCGCGATCTTCTTCTCCAGGTTGGCGATGACACGCTTCTGGTCCTCGATCTTACGGCTGTTCTGCGCCATGGTCGGAGCCATACCGAAGAACAACAACAGGGTCAGCAGCAGTCGGAAGGGTTTCATGGGTCGGATCATGGTTTTTCGGCCTGTTCCAGCCTGCGGGCGATCGCGGCGGCATCGTAGCCCCGTTCGAGCGCCTTGCGCCAGTAGGTTTCGGCCATGAAGCGCTGGCCCAGCGCATGCAGGATGTCGCCGTAGTGGAGCGCCAGTTCCGCGCTGTTGCGGCTGTCGAGCGCTATGGCCTGCTGCATCGTGCGGCGCGCCTCCTCCAGGCGCCCCAGGCGGAAAAGCACCCACGCATGGGTATCCAGGTAGGTAGGATTGTTGTCCGTGAGCTCCACCGCGCGGGTCGACATCGTCAGCGCTTTCTCCAGTTCGAGCCCCTCCTCCGCCAGGAAATAGGCATAGTTGTTGAGAACCAGCGGGTTGTCCGGCGCAAGTTTCAGGCTGCGGTCGTAGGCCCCGAAACACGATTTGAGCGCCCGGCGGCGGTCGGCGGACTTCGGGGCCGGCATCCGCACGGCCATCTGGTGCCAGGTGTCGCCCGTGAGCCCCCAGATCACGGCACGCAGCGAATCGGTGTCGGCATACCCGAGCGATTTGCGGTAGACCTTCAGCGCTTCGGCATGCCGCCCCGAATAGCTCAGCGCATTGCCCTTGGCCATGTGGAACATCGGCCGGTCGGGGAAGAGCGCCAAGGCCCGGTCGGCATAGCGGTCGACCGAGTCGGTGCGCTGGAGGTAGGTTTCGATGTCGATCACCGAAGCGAAATACTCCTCCACGGGGGGCACATCCTCCGTGTGGAGCTTGTAGAGTTCCAGTGCGCGCTCCAGCTCGCCCGACGCGATGAGATGGCGGGCATAAAGCTCCACCACCCGCTTGTCGCGCGGATAGCGGATGGCCAGCATCGAGGCCAGGTCGTTGAGCTGCACGTAGTTTTCGCGATAGAAGCGCATGTCCGAAGTGAACTGCCCGAAACGGGCCGTCTTGCGCTCCAGCGGCATCGACTCGAGGGCGAACATCCGCTTGGTCACACCCAGCATGGCCCGGTAGTTGCGCCGTTCGCCGTAGAAATCGGAGAGTGCGGCGAGCGTGGCGAGCGACGTGGAGTCGATCTCCAGCGCACGGTCGTATTCGGCCAGCGCCAGCGAATCCTTGCCCGTACGGGCATAAAGCCCGGCCAGCACCACATGGTGCTCGGCTTCGTAGGGCGCCGCATCGACCATGGCCCGCGCTTCGGCGACGGCCTTGTCGAGCTGCCGCGTGGAGACCAGCAGCTGCCGTTTCATGGCGCTGAGCATGGGGATGCGGCCGAAACGCACCTCGGCCGTGTCGAGCGTAACGATGGCCATATAGGGCTGCCCGTCGAGCTCGTAGAGCGCCGCCAGGATGCGGTAATTGTCCGGATTGTTGGGTTCGGCGCGCTGCAATTCGCGGAAAACCCCGAGCGCAGGCCGGTACCGGCCCGAGCGCACCAGCGCCTGGCCGTGGAGCGAGCGGTACCACAGATCGGCCGTATCGAGCCGGCTGGCCCGGCCGGCCATCTCGGCAGCTGCGGCGGGCTCCTCCTCCATCTGCGACACGGCCAGCCCGTAGTAGGCCGGCGCGAAGGTCGAATCGGCGCGGATCGCTTCGCGGAAAAGGTCGCAAGCCCGGGCCGAATCGCCCTCGATGGCATAGCGCTTGACGCCCTCGGTGTAGAGGTAGAGGCTCCGCAGCGAATCGGCCCACTCGGGAACCGGACCGCCGCTCCGCTGCGACCTGGGCGACGCCGGCGAGGCGCTCCCCCGGGCCGCAAGGGCCGTCGCGAAGAGCGCCGCACAAAGAACCGATATGGCCGCAAGGCGTTTCATGATCTTTCCGAAAATCCGCAAGCCGGAGCCGCAGCCCGTCGGCCGGCCCGGCCGACGGTCAGAGCGCCTCGTCGAACTGGTGCAGGAAGCGCACGT
The DNA here is from genome assembly GCA_948736885.1 of uncultured Alistipes sp. The sequence continues at coordinate 14,715 of CAPXWY010000006.1, read as the reverse complement.
CGTTCTCGAAGTAGAGACGCAGGTCCTTGACTCCGTATTTGAGCATGGCGATGCGCTCAATACCCATGCCGAACGCGAAGCCGGAGTACTTGTCGGGGTCGATATCGTTTGCTTTCAACACATTGGGATCCACCATGCCGCAGCCCATGATCTCCAGCCACCCGGTGCCTTTGCAGACCGGACAGCCCTTGCCGCCGCAGAGGTTGCACGAGACGTCGACCTCGGCCGACGGCTCGGTGAAGGGAAAGTAGGAGGGACGCATGCGGATGGCCGTCTGCTCGCCGAAGATCTCCTTGGCGAAGTAGAGCAGCGACTGTTTCATGTCGGCGAACGAAACCCCCTCGTCGATATAGAGGCCCTCGATCTGGTGGAAGATGCAGTGGGCTCGGTAGGAGATCGCCTCGTTGCGGAAGACGCGGCCCGGGCAGATCACGCGGATGGGCGGTTTCCGGTGCTCCATGGTCCGCACCTGGATCGACGAAGTGTGCGTGCGCAGGAGGATGTCGGGGTTCTTGGCGATGAAGAACGTGTCCTGCATGTCGCGCGCCGGATGCTCGGGCGGGAAGTTCAGCGCCGAGAAAACATGCCAGTCGTCCTCGATCTCGGGACCCTCGGCCACCGTGTAGCCCAGGCGCGAGAAGACCTCGACGATGCGGTTGCGGACCAACGAAATGGGATGGCGCGAACCCAGCCGCTCGGCCGAACCCGGGCGGGTCAGGTCGTCGGAGGCCGCCGCCGAAGCGTCTGCCGCGGCGTTCTGCAACTCCTCGCGCAGGGCGTTGATGCGCGTCGTGGCTTCGTTCTTCAGCCGGTTGAGCTGCTGGCCCAACTCGCGCTTGAGTTCCGGCGCCACCGTCTTGAATTCCTCCATCAGAGCCGTCAGTTCGCCTTTTCTACCCAGCATTCTGATGCGGAATTCCTCGATTTCGGCCGCCGCCTTGGGTTTGAATTCTTCGACGCGTCGGAGAAGTTCGTTGATTTTGTCGGTCATATTTTGTCGGTTTGTCGTTTTTACCTACTTTTGGCACAAAGCCTTTAATGTGCAAAGTTAAAAAAAATTCACGATTCATAATTCACAATCCGCATTTAGTTTGCACCGCCCCGACCGATGCGGGCCCCGGTCCGCGCCAGGCCCTGCCGTTTCGGCGCGGGAGAACCCTGCGAACGCGGACCTTCCGACCCCGACCGTCATCAACCCCATGTTCAGCATGATCCCCAAAAACCGTATGCTTCGCCCCATGTACCGTTTCCTGCTTCCGCTCTGCGCCCTGGCGCTTTTCGGCCCGCTTCGGGCGCAAACTCCGCACGACGGCTCCCTGCCGGCACGCCGCGGCGTAGGCGTGGTGCTGAGCGGCGGCGGCGCCAAAGGCCTCTACCACATCGGCGTGCTCGAAGCGCTCGAACAGGAGGGCATACCCGTCGATTTCGTAGCCGGCACCTCCATGGGTTCGATCGTCGCGGCCATGTACGCGGCCGGTTATTCGCCCGCCGAAATGCGGGAAATCGTCTCCTCGGGCGTGGTGAAGGAGTGGGTTTCGGGGCGCATCGATCCCATCCGCCACATGTCTTTCTACCGGCAGATAAGCCACAGCCCTGCGATGGTGAGTTTCCGCTTCGACCTGAGCGCCCCCAAGCGCAAGTTCCGCGTGCCCTCCAACCTGATCTCCTCCACGCAGATCGACATGGCCTTCGCCGAACTCTTCGCCTCGGCAACGGCCGCGTCGGGCGGCAATTTCGACCGGCTGATGGTGCCTTTCCTCTGCGTGGCCAGCGACATCAACCACCGCACGCCCGTGGTCCTGCGCCGCGGCGATCTGGGCGAAGCGGTGCGTTCGTCGATGTCCATTCCGCTGGTCTTCAAACCCATGCAGCGCGACTCGATGCTGCTCTACGACGGCGGCATCTACGACAACTTCCCGTGGAAACCCCTCGACCGGGAGTTCCGGCCTGCGCTGATCGTGGGTTCCATCTGCACCAGCGGCAACACGCCGCCGACTCCCGAGAGCAGCATGCTCGACCAGGCTTTCATGCTCGCCATGCAGGACACCGACTACACCCTGCCCGAGGGGCGCAGCGTCACGATCCGCCGCGGCGTCGAGGCGGGCATGCTCGACTTCGACCGGCCCGACCCCATCATGGATGCCGGCTATGCCGACGCCATGGAGGCCATGCCGCAGATACGGGCCGCCGTGAGCCGGCGCCGCACCCCCGAGGAGTCCGAGGCCCGGCGCCGCGCTTTCCGCGCTAAATGTCCGCCCCTGGTCTTCGACAACTACGAATTCGAGGGTCCCACCGAAGCCCAGCGGGCCTACCTGCGCGACTTCGCACAGGTCGAGCGCCGCATGCCCGGCCAGCAGCGCCGCATGGAATTCGCCGAACTGCGCGACAACCTCTACGGCATCCTGGCCGACGACGACATCACCCTGGACTACCCCACCGTACGCTACGACTCCCTGCGCGGCAGCTACACTTTCGCCGCACGGTTCACCGCCAAACCCAACTTCAAGTTCACGGTGGGCGGCAACGCCTCCTCCACGGCATTCAACCAGGTATACCTGGGCATCGACTACCGCACCGTGGGCCGCGCCGCCCAGCAGTTCGGTCTCGATCTCTACCTCGGACCTCTCTACACGTGGGGCGCACTGGGCGGCCGCACCGACTTCTTCCTGTGGCGGCCGCTCTTTCTGAGCTACTCGGCCGACTTCTCGGTCAGCAACTACCGTCACGGCTCTTTCGGGCGGCTCTCCAAGATCGACAACACGGCGTCCGTCAAGGAGAGCGAGGGTTTCGTCTCGCTCTGCGCCGGCATGCCGCTCACGCAGCGCAGCGTCGTCACGCTCCAGACCAACGGCGGCTTCGCCAATTTCCACTACGCCTCCGACAACCTCTCGGTCTTCGACCACACCCGCTTCTCCTACTTCGGCATCAAGGCCGAAGTCGAGCGCAACACCCTCGACAAGGTGCTCTATCCCCGCCGCGGCTCCGACCTCACCGTCTCGGCCATCTACATCTCCGGCCGCGACAAGTTCTCGCCGTCCAGCACCCGCAGCTTCATCAGCCGGATCCCGCGCCGGTGGTTCGGAGGACGGTTCTCGTGGGACATCTACCACGACATCCCCGCGTGCCGCTGGTTCTCCGTCGGGTTCAACTTCGACGCCGTCGTCACCGACCTGCCCCGCTTCACCACCGCCGGCGCCACGCGCATGGCCATGCCTGCCTACACGCCCGTCCAGCACTCCAAGATGATCTACATGCCCGATTTCCGGGCCAAACGCTTCGTCGCCGCCGGTGTCATGCCCACGTTCGACCTGATGCCCAACTTCTTCTTCCGCACGGGATTCTACACCATGCTGCGCGAGCGTCACAACGAACTTTCGCCCACAGGACGCGCCGACCAGCGGTGGCACTACATCACCGAGGCGTCGCTGGTCTATCACACCCCCATCGGCCCCGTCAGCCTTGCACTGACCAAATACGACCTCCACGACTGGCGGAACATGTACCTCACTTTCAATTTCGGCTACGCCATCTTCGCGCCCAAGGGAAGATTCTATTGATCTGGCAATCAATCCGGAAGCAGATTTCCGGAAAACTGCGCCGCTCGTGCCGAACCGCTGCGGAACAACGACAGAACAACGGCGGCAACGGAATTTCCGCGCCTCAACGAAAGCTGCCGGCCGGAGTTTTGCATGTTCCGAAAAGTTTTTTTATATTTGCATTCGGACAATCTTACTCCAAGATAAGATTACAGCACAGGGTTCTTTACATATTTCGTTATAGCGATTGTATCTTTACTTTGAAATCTGGTACATTTTATGGCTTAAGATACACCGACCCTCTCAGGAGGGCGTGTGTTGTTTTATAAGCCAAGGGTTTGCCAGAACCTCAAAGTAATAAACCGGCAGCGTCTTCCTGTATTCATAGGACGTGTGCCGAATTTTACGAAACCCGGGCCTATCGGAAGCCTTCGAAAGCGTAGAACGGCACACTTCTTTTTTTTCTGCCGGATGCAATCGGAAAAAGATAGCAGCGGCAGATTTCTGTTGACCGTTTCATCGTGTACGGCAAACAAGTGAGTTGCGTCGTCTGCCGCTGCTTTTTCACCATCTCAGGCAGCCCCCGCCCGGAGTGATGCAGGCGCGGTTCATGATTCATGCACCGTTTCCCGTTTCGGTTTGGTTTGTGTCAGCGCGGCAGGCAGATGCGGGTTCGCGCTGGAGGTCGGAGCAGGAATCGGTTGCCCCGGGGTCGGACCCGGGAATCGTCCGCCGGCCGGACAGCAGCAACCGTTGTTTTCATAAGCCGGATGCGGAGCCGAACTCGTTTCGAGCTTTGCCGAAGCGAGTAAACCTCCCCGGCAGGGAATGTTGCAACCCGGTATTTGCGGGGCTGCTCTTTGGGGCTAAGGAGAGGCCGGACCATTCTCTTGATGCTTACCCGCAAGAATACCCCTCGCCGCTTTGCAGGTCTGAAAGCCGCATAAGCTGCAACCTCCCCCAGCGGAGCATGCAATTTCCGGCTGTTGCCGGGCGTATTCCGGGCTGCGGTCCGAAAACAAGCCTGAATCCCGCCTCCCCCGACAGACCGAATACCGAATCGGCAGACCGGGAGCATTTACGGATAAGTTTTTGCCGTTCCGAACAAAGGAACGAACCGGTCCTCCGCCGTCCGCCGGCACCCCATAGGCCCTCGCTTCCCGATAAAACAGGAAACCCCGGAGCAAAACTCCGGGGTTTCCTGTTTCTGAAAAGTCCTGCTACCAGATAATCACGCGTTGCTCCTCGGGCAGGAACATGGCGCCCTCGGTGATGCCGAACGCATCGTAGAACGACTGGAGGTTGCGCAACGTGGCGTTCACGCGCCACTTGCCGAGCGAATGGACGTCGAGCTTGGTCAGCCGTGCGATCTCCTCATCGCGGATATTCTGCGCCCACAGGGTCGCATAGCCCAGATAGAAGCGCTGAGCATCCGTAAAACCGTCGATCGGCGCCGGGGCGGGCTTCCCCTCCAGCGAGTTGCGATAAGCCGTCCAGGCCACGCGCAAACCGCCCTGATCGGCGATGTTCTCGCCCAGCGACAAGGCACCGTTCGCGAAGATGGCGGGCTGGCCCTCCTTGGCGGGCAGCACCTCGATGGAGTCGAACTGCTTGACCAGGATGTCGGTCTTGGCCTTGAACGCCTCCGAATCGGCCTCGGTCCACCAGTTGTTCATGTTGCCGTCCTTGTCGAAGTTGCGGCCCTGGTCGTCGAATCCGTGGGTCATTTCATGACCGATCACAACGCCGATGGCACCGTAGTTCACTGCATCGTCGGCCGCAGGGTTGAAGAACGGCGGCTGGAGAATGGCGGCCGGGAAGCAGATTTCGTTGGTCAGCGGGCTGTAGTAGGCATTGACCATCTGCGGGGGCATGTACCACTCGCTGCGGTCGACGGGTTTGCCCAGGTCGGCGATGTTGTCGGCCGTATACCAGGCGCTGGCATTGACGATGTTTTCCCAATAGCTCTTCGAGGGATCGATTTCGAGCGTCGAATAGTCCTTCCACTTGTCGGGGTAGCCGATCTTCACGGTGAACGACGCCAGCTTCTCGCGGGCCCGGGCCTTGGTCTCGGCCGACATCCAGTCGAGCGAGTCGATATGCTGGCCCAGCGCCGTCTGGAGGTTCTTCACCAGAGCGAGCATGCGGGTCTTGTCCTCCTCGGGGAAGTATTTGGCCACGTAGATCTCGCCCACGGCCTCCGAAAGCGTGCTGTTGGGAACCGACATGGCGCGCTTCCAGCGGGGTTTCATCTCCTTCTGTCCGGCCATCGTCTTGCCGAAGAACTCGAACGAGGCGTTCTGGAAATCGTCGCTCAGGTAGTTGGCGGCCGCATCGATATACTGCGCAGCCAGGTAGTAGCGGATTTCATCGAGCGACGCCGTCTTCAGCAGTTTGTTGGCGTTGGCCAGCGACGAAGGGGTCGACACGATGATCGTATCGAAGTCGCCGATGCCCATCGTACGGTAGTAGGCCGGCCAGTCGATAGCATCGTACGTGGCCTCGAACTGAGCTCTCGGCATGGGGTTGTACTGCGCCGGAATGTCGCGCAGCTCCACGCTCGACCACATCTTGTCGGCCAGCCGCGTTTCGATCGCCATCGTGCCCTCGACCGCCTTGCCGATCTCCTCCTCGGGCAGCCCCGCGAGGCGGAAAAGGGTAGAGAGATAGGTCTTGTAGGCATCGCGGAACTTCTCGTTCTCGGCATCGAGATAGTAGTCGCGGTCGCCCATCATCAGCCCCGACTGCGAAGCGTAGAGCGCATTCATCGAGCTGTTCATCAGATCGGCTTCCACACCCACCGAGAAGAACGGATTGGCCACGGCCGAGTGGAGTCCGGCGATAGCTTCGGTGAGCTGCGCGCGATCGTCGATGGCCAGCAGCGAGTCGACGGCAGCCTTGACGGGCGCCGCACCCTCGGCGTTGAGCCGCGCGGAGTCGAGCCCCATCTTGTAGAGATCGGAGATCTTCTGTTCGACCGAACCCGGCTCAGAAGTGCGGGCGGTCATCTCGGCAAAAAGTTCGTTGATGCGCTTCTCGTTGTTCTCGCGCAGCACGTCGAACGACCCGTAGCGCGAAAACTCGGGTTTGAGAGGGTTGTGCGCCTGCCAGCCGCCCGTAGCGTACTGGTAGAAATCCTCTGCGGGAGCGACCGAGAGGTCGAAATTGGCCATGTCGATGGCCGGCGCTTTCGGCTTATTCTGACAACCTGCCATACAAACCATTGCTGCTAAGACAAATACTTTTTTCATGTTTGGAGTTTTGAACGTTCGTAGAAACCGCCCGGAGCCAGCCACCGGACGAACTTTCCGCTGCATGTGCCGCCGGAGGGATCCGACGCGGCATACAAGATTACCAACCGAAAAGGCCGCTCCTCGGGAGCGGCCTTTTCGTGTTTATTCGCGGATGGCCGCCACACCGGGCAGGTCGCCGAACTCGATGTATTCGAGCAGCGCACCGCCGCCCGTCGAGATGTAGGAGACCTGATCGGCCAGACCGAACTTGTTGATGCAGGCCACCGAGTCGCCGCCGCCGATGAGCGAATAGGCGCCGTTCTTGGTAGCCTCGGCGATGGCCAGCGCCACCTCCTTGGAACCCGTAGCGAACTTATCGATCTCGAAGACGCCCACGGGACCGTTCCAAAGGATGGTCTTGCAGCCGAGGATATGCTCGCGGAAGGCCTTCTTGCCCTCGTCGGCGATGTCGACACCCTCCCAGCCGTCGGGAATGTCGTTGGCCGGAGCGGTCTTGGTGTTGGCGTTCTGCGAGAAATCGTCGGCGATGAGCGCATCGGACGACATGACGAGTTTCACGCCCTTCTGCTTGGCCAGCTCCAGGATTTCGAGCGCCACGGGGAACATGTCGGGCTCGCAGATCGAGTTGCCGACCTTGCCGCCCTGCGCTGCGGCGAACGTATAGGTCATGCCGCCGCCGATGACGATCGAATCGCACTTCTCGATCAAGGCTTTGATGACGCCGATCTTCGACGACACCTTCGAACCGCCGATGATGGCGCAGAACGGGCGCGCGGGGTTCTCCATGACGGCGGCGATGGCCTTCACCTCGCGCTCCATCAGGTAGCCGAACATCTTGTCGTTGGGGAAGTACTTGGCAATGAGGTAGGTCGATGCGTGCTTGCGGTGCGCCGTGCCGAACGCGTCGTTGATGTAGCAGTCGCCCAGCGAAGCGAGCTTCTTGACGAACTCCTTCTGCGGACCCTCCTTCAGCGCCTTCTTGGCGGCGTCCTTCTCCTCCTTGGTGGCATCTTCGGCCAGACCGCGGGGCTTGCCCTCCTCCTCGGCGTAGAAACGCAGGTTTTCGAGCAGCAGCACCTCGCCGGGCTTCAACGCCTTGGCCATTTCGGCGGCCTTGTCGCCCATGCAGTCGCCGGCGAAAGCGACCTTCACGCCGAGGTTCTTCTCGACGGCAGGCACGATCTGCTCGAGCGAATACTTGGGATCGGGATTCTTCTTGGGACGTCCCATGTGCGACATCAGAATCACCGAACCGCCCTCCGACAGCACCTTCTTGATGGTCGGCACGGCCGCACGGATGCGGGTGTCGTCGGTCACCTGGCCCTTGTCGTCGAGGGGCACGTTGAAATCCACACGGATAAGCGCGCGCTTACCCTTGAAATCGTAGTTGTCGATCGAAATCATAGTTGTTTGACTGTTAAATATTTCGTAGTTCGTTAACGTTACGTGCGCTGCGCCGCAAATTTAATGAAAAAATTCAAGAATTGCGTTATAAAATTAACAATTAACGATCCGCCCGACCCCGAAAGGCCGCTGTCCGGCACGAAACACCGACAGCGTCAATACTTGTACCTCAACCACTTGGCCAGTTCGCGGAACGTGGGTTTCTTGCCGTACATGAAGATTCCGACGCGGTAGATTTTGGCCGCCAGCCACACCATCCCCACGAACGAAACATAGAGCAGCGCCAGCGACAGGACGATTTCCCACATCGGGATGTCGTAAGGGATGCGGGCCATCATCACCACGGGCGACGTGAGCGGAATCATCGAGAACCAGAACGCCAGCTGCGAATTGGGGTCCTTGATCACGGCGAACATCGCGAAAAGCGCCAGAATGACGGGCAGCGTAACGGGCAGCTGGAGCTGCGAGGCGTCCTGCACGCTGTCGACGGCCGAACCCACGGCGGCGAACATCGCCGAGTAGAGCAGGTAGCCCCCGAATACGAAGAGCAGCAGGCAGACGAATATCTTCACTACATAACCCATGTCGGTCATCGCCGCCACGGCAGACAGCATGGTCGGGTCCATGCCGCCTGCAGCGGCCGCGTCGGGCAGCCCCGCCTGCATGGCCTGCGCCCCGGCCATCACGTCGGAAGGCATCAGCGAGGGAATCAGCACGCTGCCGACGCCGCATATCAGCACGGCCCACACCACGATCTGCACCACAGCGACCATCGCCACGCCCAGAATCTTGCCCAGCATCAGGTCGAACGGCCGCACCGACGACACCATGACCTCCAGCACGCGGCTGTTCTTCTCCTCGATGACCGACTGCATGACCATCGAACCGTAGATCAGCAGGAACATGTAGAGCACGAAACCCAACACGTATCCCAGCACCGTGGCCACCACCGACGACTGCGCCTGCGAATTCTCCTCCTGCGACTTGTCGTTGCGATAGGTCTGCATCACGACCGTCGTCTTCACGTCGTCGAGTATCTGCGAGAGGTTCCCGATGTTGTAGCCCTTGAGCTTTTCGGCTTCCAGAATCTGTTCGATCTGCCCCGTGATGGTGCTCTCGACCGTCAGCGACGACGATGAATTGGCGTACAGACGTACGTTGTTGGGGTTGGTCAGAATGTCGCTGCCGATGCAGAGTACCCCGAAACGATCGGTCAGCTCGCGCCGGGCCTCGTCGGCCGCAAGGTCCGTCGGCTCGAACACCAGTTCGTCGCCGCTCTGCAGCCGGGAGGCCACCAGGCCGCTCTCGTCGACCACGGCGATGCGCTTTCGGTCGCCGCGCGAAAACTGCATGATGAGCGCCGGAGCGGCCATCAGACCGAGCATCAGCACAGGCATCAGCAGGGTAGTGACAATGAAAGATTTCTTGCGGACGCGCTCGTTGAATTCGCGCTGTACGATAAGAAAAATGTTGGACATGGACTCGTGATTTTACTGTTTATTCTGCGCCGATGCGAACAGGACGGCACCGACCGACATGAAGATGATGACCCAGATCAAGGAGACGGCCGCCTTTTCGACCGTCGCGCGCCAGATCAGACCGGCGAGACCGCAGGCGAAAAGGAGGGCTCCGGAGAACATCAGCAAGGTCTTCTCTGCTTTTTTCACGGTTGCAGGATTTTTCAGAGCGTGCCGTTGACGGCCCGGATGAAGATATCGTTCATCGAGGGAATCACTTCGTGGAACGACCGCAGCTCGACGGCCTCGTTGAGCGCCGCGATGACGCGCCGCACTTCACCTCCGTCGGCAACCTGCAGCCGGAGCGTGCGATAAGCCGACTCCTCGGCTTCGGCATCGAGAATCCGGCATTGCAGTTCGCCGGCGACCCGTCGCAGGGTCTCCTCCTCGCCCCGGTAGGCCACTTCGAAAACATTGGCGCCATGCCGGCGGCGGATGTCGTCCACACGGCCCGAAAGGATGTTGTGCGACTTGTTGATCAACGTAATATGGTCGCAGATCTCCTCCACCGACGACATGTTGTGCGTCGAGAAGATGACCGTCGCCCCCTTGTCGCGCAAGGCCAGAATCTCCTCTTTCAGCAGATTGGCGTTGATGGGGTCGAAACCCGAAAACGGCTCGTCGAAGATCAGCAGCTCGGGCTCGTGCAGCACCGTGACGATGAACTGCACCTTCTGCGCCATGCCCTTGGAGAGCTCCTCGACCTTCTTGTCCCACCAGTCGGCGATGCCGAAACGCTCGAACCAGACCTTGAGCCGCGCCGTGGCATCGCGCCGCGAAAGGCCCTTGAGCCGAGCGAAGAAGAGCGCCTGCTCGCCGACCTTCATCTTTTTGTAGAGACCGCGCTCCTCGGGCAGATAACCTATGCGCAAGACATCGGCCGGGGCGATTTCGCGATCGCCGAACAGCACGCGCCCGCTATCGGGGGCCGTGATGCGGTTGATGATGCGGATCAGCGTCGTTTTGCCGGCTCCGTTGGGTCCGAGCAGGCCGTAGACCGAACCGCGCGGAATGGCCAGCGAGACATCGTCCAGCGCCGTGTGCCGGGCGTAATGCTTGCTGACATGTTCAACTGTTAGCAAATCCATTTTCGGAATCTATTTAGGGGTCTTATCGTTTGTTTCGAACGTTCGGCGCACAAGAGCTTCTTCTTTTGCGTCTTTACTGCGTTTCATCCGGACAGCGACCCGCCGACATCTTCGGGCGTCGGCCAGCAAACCGACGACGCACCAAGCGGGAAACGACCCGGCGAGAGGAGAACATACGTCCGCACTGCGAGGTATTGTCGCGGCAAATATATACACAAATTTTGAATATCAAAAAATATTTATCGTTTTTCGATATAAAAAGTAGGGTAGCGACCGCCGCATCCCGACTGAAGGCAACAAAAAGCAACTTCGGTGCAGATGCTTGGACGCAGCGCACGGAAAGACCGAAAGCACGAGACCCGCTCCCTCCATTCAGCGTCTGCACACTGCTGGCACCTAAAGAGAAGTAGCACGCATAGGGGCTGCCCGAGAAACGGGGAGACGAAGCAAGGTAATTGCCGCTCGAACCACCGCTCGTCAAGGCTCCCGACGACTCGCGGCGGTAGCCCGTAGCAGGCGCTGTCAAGCAATCGCTCGGAGGAATGCAGCGGAGGATGCGGAACAATGGTTTAAGGATATGTCGGGCGCAGCCTGCGGGGCACGCTTGCGGGCCTCCGCTGCGGGAGGCTGCGGCCCGCACGGCTCAAAGAGCCGAACGACGGCGACGACAGCAAATCGTTCGCAAACTCCGCGGCAGACTGGTGTTGTCAACTGGCGGCAAAGTGGGAAGATAGAGAGAAAAGATGTTCGGGGCGACCGCGGTTTGCAGAGATAAACACCGGCTTCAGCCGTGCGAGCCGAAGCCCCGCCCTGCGGAGGCTCGCAGAATTTACAAATCCCCGTTCTTAACGGGGCTCGCCCCGCGGGCTTCGGCACGAGAACATTTGCGCCACCGGTCGACCGCGTCGGACAAAAAGCCGGTGCCGGTATCTCTGCCGAACCAAAACCGCAAGCCGGCAGCGGCCCGCGTGCAACGCTGCGCACCCGAAACAACTATTTTCTTACATAAACCCACCGCGCCATTACGCCGCCAGCGGACTGCTGAATCTGCTAACCACGCTGATGCGAACCATGATCCGCACCACTCCAGGTGTGAAGTTGCCGGGAGCGAAGATAAAACAAAAATTATTCACACGGAAAATCGGCCAAATCGGATGGCGCCAGAAAGTGGTCCAAAACCCGAGTGTAAGGAGAGACAGGGCATGACTGGAGCAGAGACGGAGCGGCGGGGCGGGGTGGGATGGGGCCGGGTGAGATGGGGCCGGGTGGGATGGGGTGGCAGAACAAGAGACAAGACAAGGCGTGAAACGCCCCAAAAACGCCCCGAGCGAAGTTAAGCCCCAACCACCAACAAAGAACAAAGCAAGGGAAAGGGATTCGCCCAAAAAGCAAAAGACGCAAACCCGGTCCGACCGATCGGTTCCAGCCCGGGTTCGGTCCGTCCAACAAAATCCCCGACGCTCGCAAGCATCGGGGATTCAAACACAGCCGAACAGGGCCGAACAGAGTAGGGTAGGGCGGCCACCCGACGGACCCCGGCTTTACGACTCGATAAAATCGACGTTTACCTGCCGCTGGAACGATTCTTCGAGCGAGATGGTGGTTTCGGTCGTCGCGATACCTTGGATGCGCAGAATGCCCTCGAAAATCGTTTGCATGAGGTGTTCGTTGTCCACGCAGTAGAGCTTCACCAGAATATTGCCCTTGCCGGTGACGAAGTGGCACTCCACGATCTCGGGCACCTCCTTCAGATTCTCCACCGTCGGCTTGAGCAGCTGCGGGTCCTTGAGCGTGATGTTGATGTAGGCGCAGACGTCGAAACCCATGGTTTTGGGATCGACGATCAGCCGGCTGCCCAGAATCACCCCCTGGTCGTGGAGCTTGCGGATGCGCTGATGGATGGCGGCGCCCGAAATGCCGCATTCGCGCGCGATCTCCAGGAAGGGCATCCGCGCGTTCTTGATCAGATACTTTAGTATCTTACGATCGATGGCGTCCAACGTGACTTTCGACATAGGATTTACGCGTTATTCGATGACTTTCAGTTCCTTGCCCACCTTCACGAAAGCCGCAATGCAGCGGTCGAGTTGTTCGGGGGTGTGACCCGCCGACACCTGCACGCGGATGCGGGCCTGCCCCTTGGGCACGACAGGGTAGTAGAAACCCGTTACGAAGACTCCTTCGTCCTGCAGCCGGGCCGCGAAATCCTGCGACAACTTGGCATCGTAGAGCATCACGGCGCAGATGGCTGACTGCGTGGGCTTGATGTCGAAGCCCGCAGCCATCATCCCGGCGCGGAAATGCTCCACGTTGGCCACCAGACGGTCGTGCAGTTCGTTGCTCTCGCCGAGCATGCGGAACATCTCGATTCCGGCTCCCACCACGGCGGGAGGCAGCGAGTTGGAGAAAAGATAGGGGCGCGAACGCTGGCGCAGCATGTCGATGATCTCCTTGCGGCCCGTCGTGAAACCGCCCACGGCACCTCCGAAGGCCTTGCCCAGCGTACCGGTCAGAATGTCGACCTCTCCGCGCAGGTTGTAAAGTTCGGTGATGCCGCGGCCCGTCTTGCCCAGAACACCGGCCGAATGGCACTCGTCGACCATCACCAGAGCGTCGTATTTCTCAGCCAGGGCGCAGATCTTGTCCAGCGGAGCGGCATTGCCGTCCATCGAGAAGACCCCGTCGGTGCAGATGATGCGGAAACGCTGCGCCTGCGCTTTCTTGAGGCACTCCTCCAGTTCGGCCATGTCGGCATTGGCATAACGATAGCGCACGGCCTTGCACAGACGCACGCCATCGATGATCGACGCATGGTTCAGCGCATCGGAGATGATGGCGTCCTCCTCCGTGAAAAGGGGTTCGAAAACGCCGCCGTTGGCATCGAAGCAGGCGGCATACAGAATCGTATCCTCCGTGCCGAAATAGTCCGACACGGCCTTTTCCAGCTCCTTGTGCATGTCCTGGCAGCCGCAGATGAAACGCACCGACGACATGCCGTAACCACGGGCGTCCATCGCCTTTTTCGCCGCTTCGATCAGCCGCGCATTGTCCGAAAGACCCAGGTAGTTGTTGGCGCAGAAGTTCAGCACCTTGCGGCCTGCCACTTCGATCTCGGCCCGCTGGGGCGACTCGATCACGCGTTCCGTCTTGTAGAGACCCGCGGCCTTGATTTCGGCCAGCTCGTGCTGCAGGTGTTCCTTGATTTTACCGTACATGTGAGTTATTTTTGATGAATTTTCCTCGGGAATAGGTCCGACCGGCTACAACAACGGCACAAGCCGCCGGGCAACAACCGTTCCGCCCCGATTGGCCGGAGCGCCGCCGATCTTACGCAAAGGTAAGATTAATTTTGCTGAAACGGCTTTTCGGAGGCTTCTTTTTTCGCTGCAAAGTTACGATTCGTTACCCCGGCCGACCTCCGTTGCCGCGGTCCGAGCACCGGACGACGCCCGCTCCCTGCTCCCCGGCATCATGACCGAGCTATGCTTTCCCCGTCGCCGAACTATGTTCCGCCGCACTTCGCAGGCCGATCTATCTATGGGCGGCAACATAACTCCAGAAGCCCCGGCATCCCGAAACACGAACCTTTCCTCACCGGTTCTCAAAAACAGCTGCAGATGCTTGGACGCAGCGCACGGGAAAGCCGCACGAACGGTTGTAGTTGGACAACAGATCCGCCATGTCCGCACCGAGACGCAACCGGGCACCGTTCGAATGCCCCGACGCATAGGACGAAGAAGCCCACGCATAGCCGCGACCGCCGACGTTGTCCAAGGCTCCCGACCACTCGGTGCGGTAGCCCGTAGCAGGCGCTGTAAAGCAATCGCTCGGAGGAATGCAGCGGAGGGTGCGGAACAATGGTTTTACTGCGAATGTTAATGCAGTCACCTCGTACGGAATGTCGGGCGCAGCCTGC
>CAPXWY010000005.1 GCA_948736885.1 uncultured Alistipes sp. | reverse complement strand
GTCGGTCCAGTCGGTCCAGTCGGTCCAGTCGGTCCAGTCGGTCCAGTCGGTCCAGTCGGTCCAGTCGGTCCAGTCGGTCCAGTCGGTCCAGTCGGTCCAGTCGGTCCAGTCGGTCCAGCGCTAATTTATTAAAGTAAAGATAGTCGTTTTGTGCGAGACTGGAAAATATATTCTCCCTTTTTTGCGAAAGTTTTGCTTTTTGCAGAATTGTTCGTATATTTGCATTCCCGTTGGGTCGCAGCGTTTCGCATGGGCCGGTCCGCCGGGAGTGTTTTGGTCTGATGGCCGAGTGGCTAGGCAAAGGTCTGCAAAACCTTGTACAGCGGTTCGAATCCGCTTCAGACCTCAATTAAGAGCGAAAGTCCCTGGAAGTACGACTTCCAGGGACTTTCATTTGGAGGAGGGGCAAGAAAAGCAAGCTCTTGCGGGTCGAGTGGGAGGGGCGAATCGGAAATCAGATATTTCTGCGCTTCCAATGTCCGAAACGGAGGTAGAAATAAGAAGACAGCAGGACGAGGTAATAGACATGATCGGCGGACCAGCAAAGGGCGACGCCGGCATGCAACCCGAAAGCCAGCGCGCAGATATAGAGCATGTAGATGGCGGCAGTAAGGGTGACGATGATCATGGCGGCGCGGGTATTGCCCGTGCCGGAGACGCTGAACTGGTAGATGATGGCCGGTCCGCAGACGACGAACGACGAAAGCATGACCCGCAGCGACCCGACCGAAGCGGCGATCAACTCGGCGTTGTCGGTATAGATGCGCAGCACGTGGGTGGGGAAGACGGCAGCGAGCAGAACCACGGGCAGCACGAACAGATAACACAGCCGAATCATGCGGCGGCACAGCTCCAGCACCCTGTCGCTCTGTCCGGCACCGATGAGGTTGCTGACCAGCGAACTGGCGGTCGACGCGAACGCGTTGACGAACATGAAGATGAACGACGAGACGCTGCGCACGATGTTGGAAACGGCCAGCGGCCGCTCGCCCAGATGCTCGATGGCCACGAAGAAAAAGAGCCAGGCGAAGAACGCGAATCCTTCCTGCGCCATGATCCACACCGAGATGCTCAGAATACGTCCCAGCAGCGGAAAATCGATGCCGCGCCAGCGGAACAGCCCGTAACGTCCGGAATCGGCCCGCAGCCGTGTGTAGATGATGAAGAAGAGCACCGAAACCGCTTCGGAGAGCGACGAGGCGATGGCTGCTCCGGCGATGCCCAATGCCGGAAAGCCCCATTTCCCGAAAATAAGCACATAGTTGAGCACCATGTTGGTGAGGACCATGACCACCGAATTGCTCGTCAGTATGCGGGTGCGGGTCGTGGCGACGTAGAACGCCCGGAACATGGCTGCCGCGAACGAGAAAAAGAATCCGTAGACGCGCCAGTTCAGATAGCTGACGGCGGCGGCGCAGACTTGGTCCGATTCGACGAGCAGCCGCAGCAGCCGGGGCCCCCACAGCCTCGATGCCGTGAAGAGCAGGGCGGCGAGCAGGAGCAGAAATGCCATGCCCTGCGTGAATACGGGGCCGATTCCGCGATAGTCCTTTTCGCCGTTGCGGCGCGCCATGAGCACCTGCGCACCGATGCTGAAGCCGAACCCCAGCATGAAGATGACCAGGTAGAAGATGCCCGCCAGCGCGGCGGCGCCCAGTTCGGTTTCGCCGATACGTCCCAGATAGGCCGTATCCGTCAGCCCGATGAGTTGCTCCATCAGCAGGCTCAGCAGGACGGGGAATGTGATTTTCAGTATTTCCTTGTCGGAGAATCGCATGGCAGGTCGGGGCTTGGCGGAAAGTTCTGCAAAGATAGTGTTTTTGACCGGGTCGGAAAAGCGTGTCCGGCCTGCCGGCATTTTTCGGGAGGTTGCGGGGCATGCAAAAAGCCGCCCTTTCAAAGGGCGGCTTTCGTATGGGGCGGACCGGACTATTTCTCGACCTTTTCGACCTTGGCCTTGAACTTGTCGAGCTGGCGCTTGAGGGCGTCGATCGCCTCGTCGACGGCCTCTTCGAACGTCTTGGCCTGGTGCGTGGCGACCAGCTCCTCGCCGGGCATGCCGAGCGTGATGGTGGCGATCTTGTTGCCCTTTTCGTGGTCCTTGTCGAGCTTGAGGATGACGTCGGCACCCGTCGAGCGTTCCGCAAAGCGGTCCAACTTCGCCATTTTGGCATTCACGAATTCGACCAGCCGCTTGTCGGCGTCGAATTTCACGGATTGAATCTGCACGTTCATAGCCTTACGTTTTAATGGTTGTTCACTCCCCCTTCTTCTCCCGGGGATGGGCTCGGGCATAGACCTCCTTGAGACGGGCGATGCTGTTGTGGGTGTAGACCTGCGTGGCCTGCAGCGAAGCGTGGCCCAGCAACTCCTGGATCTCGCGCATGTCGGCGCCGCCGTTCATCAGGTGCGTGGCGAAGGTGTGCCGCAGCACGTGGGGGCTCTTCTTGCCCTGGACGCCTGCGCGGGCCAGGCAGTCGCGGACCAGCCGGTAGACCGTCGTGCGGGAGATGCGTTTGCCTTGGTGTGTTAAAAATAGTGCTTTTTCTTCGGAACTGCAAATTTTCTGCCGGCCGATGAGTTGCAGATAGCGCAAAATCTTTTCGCGCACCTCCGGCAGCACGGGAACCTGCCGCTGCTTGTCGCCCTTGCCGCGTACGCGCAGCGAGGTGCCGTCGGCCGAGAGATCGGTGCGGTCCATGCCCACGAGTTCGGCCAGCCGCAGCCCGCAGGTGTAGAAAAGCAGGACGGCCAGCGAGTTGCGCTCGACGATGAATTCGTCCTGCTCCTCCTCGCATTCGGCGACCAGCGGGGCCATGCGGCTTTCCGGAACGAACGCCGGCAGACGCCGCGAGGTCTTGAGCGAAACGAGCGGCTGCAGCACGTTTTTCTCCACGGCCCCCGAGCGGTGGAGCCAGCGGAAAAGCGTGCGCAGCGATGAGAGTTCGCGGTTCATGGTCGCGGCTCCGATGCGTCCTTCTTCGGTGCGGTGGATCATCCATTCGCGGACTTGGCCCGTGGTGACTTCCCGCGGGTCGAAATGCGCGTCGTCGGTCCCCAACCACGCCAGAAATCCCTCCACGTCGCGGCGGTAGTTGCGCACGGTGAGGGGCGAGTAGCGGCGTTCGGCCTCCAGATAGCAGATGAATTCGGCAAGCATGGAGCAAATATAGCGTTTTTTTCACACCTTTAACTTCGCAGAAAATACTCCGCCTCGGGTATGCTCAAATAAATTTGGCATTGTGCTCGGCTTATTCGTATCTTTGTACGGTATGAAAGAGAGCTGGAAACCCGGTACGGTGCTCTACCCGCTGCCGGCGGTGTTGGTGAGCTGCGGCGCAGCGCCCGAGGAGTACAACATGTTGACCGTGGCATGGACCGGAACCGTCTGTTCCGAGCCGCCGATGTGTTTCGTTTCGATCCGGCCGTCGCGCCACTCCTACGACATCATCCGCCGCACGGGCGAATTCGTCATCAACCTGACCACCGAGCGTTTGGCGCGTGCCGCCGACTGGTGCGGCGTGCGTTCGGGCCGCGATTTCGACAAGTTCCGCGAGATGGGGCTGACGCCCGGCCGGGCGCTGCACGTCGCGGCGCCCATCATCGGAGAGTCGCCCGTCAACATCGAGTGCCGCGTGCGGCAGATCGTGCCGCTGGGCTCGCACGACATGTTCATCGCCGAGGTGGTGGGCGTGCAGGTCGACGCCGATTTCATCGACCCCGACACCGGGAAGTTCTGTCTGGAGCGCGCCTGCCCGATCGTCTATTCCCACGGTGAATATTTTGCGTTGGGCCGGGCGCTGGGCCATTTCGGTTGGTCGGTGCGCAAGAAGCCGGCGGCGAAACCGACGGCGAAGCCGGTATCGAAAGCGGCTTCCGGGGCATCGGCGAAACGGACCGCTTCTTCCTCTGCTGCGGCTCCGCAGACCGGCAGCGGACGACCGAAGAAGCGACCGGCCGGAAAATAGCGCTGCAACTCGCGCTGCATCAGTACCGGAAAATTTTTTTTCGGGATTTCGCTTGACAAGGGCCTTTCACGATTGTATATTTGTACGGGCATCCGCCCGTTTTTCGTTCTGCGGCCGGAGTTCTTCCGGCAGATTCGCCCGCTTTCTCTTTTTCGGGCGCCGCTCTCGCAGCGGAATCGTAAAATTCTTATTTGCTTGTCCGTAAACTTGCTTCGGCAAGCGGAGCTTCCAGGTTCTTTCCGCAATGATCTCTGCGGACCCTGCCGGTGTCCTGCCGATGTGCTCGGACTGCAACCTTTCCCGGTGGTGGCCCTACGGTCCTGAGCGTCGTATCATGCGGCAAGGGGCTGTTTGCCGGATAAGCGTTCCATTCTTTCATCATTTTTCATGCCCACTTCTGCTGAGGCCCGCCGGGTCTTTTCGCCGCGCCGCGAGCGGCTCCGCAAGCGCAACCGGGTCGTGGCTGCGCGCTACTATTATTGGACCGAGCTGCACCGCCGTCGCGAGGACGACGTGCGCCGGCTGCTGTGCGACAACGAATTCTTCGTCGAGGAGCGCACCGTGGCCAATGCCCTTGCCGATCAGAACGCCTACCTCGGCGAGCTGATCCGCAGCCGCGCCTCCC
Organism: uncultured Alistipes sp.; assembly: GCA_948736885.1. The sequence continues at coordinate 66,438 of CAPXWY010000005.1, read as the reverse complement.
GCGGTGAGTTGCGGCGCCTCTATCCCGGTTTCGACTGGCGGTGATCCCGCACGTTCTTGCTTTTTCACTCCTGCCGCCTGCTCTCCGCTTTTTGCCGGACCGGACAGCTTGTCCGTCGCTGCCGGCCGTGGGCGGGTATGTCATCATCCCGGCAGGATTCACCATCCTAAACTTTTTAAGCCATGACCGAATTATCCTTGTTGGGCGAATTGTGCACGTTCGCCCTGCCGAGCGGTTTTCTGGGCGCGACCGTCAGTTGGACGGTCGGCCGCCGCAAGCGCAAGAACGATTTCCTCGCCGAGATGCAGCGTTCGATCGACCTGCTGAGCGAGAAGTACAACCAGGTGTTGCAGGAGAACGTCTCGCTGCGGCAGGAGAAGGCCGACTGGCAGGTGTCGCAGCGGCTGTTGAACGCCAAGGTCGACCGGCTGACGCGCGAGGTGGAAAAATTGCGTAAAAACCTTAATATTGAACCGAATGGCATGCGTTCTTTGTTCCAGTAGCTCGTGGCTTCTTGCTGTGTTGGCCGTTACGGCCGTTTCATGCGCTGCGTCGCGGAGCAGTTCGCAGTCGTCGGCCGAACGGAGCGCCGTGTCGCGGCGGATCGAATTCGGACAGGCGGCCGAGGAGCATGGCCGGACGGTGTATGAGGAGACGCTCCGCGAGGAGGTCGTGACGACTTGTGCGTATGTGCCTGCCGAGTCGGTGGCCGCGGAGGTGCCGTTGACGGCGCTCGATTCGCTGCCCGAAGGGGCGCGTTTCGTTGTGCGGGAGGGCCGTCTGGAGCTGTCGGCCGAGCGGCAGGGCGACAAACTGCTGCTCGGGGCCCGCAGCGACAGCCTGGCCCGTCGGACGGAGCATCGTTCGCGGACCGTGGCGGTCCGGCATTGCGATACGGTCCGGAGGTGCACCGCGCAGCATGGGGTCGTGGCGGCCGACACGCTCCGGAGCTCCTCGGCCGTTGCCGAAGCCGAGCGATCGCGGCCCCGGGGCGGCGGCTGGTGGCGGTTCGCCGCAGGGTTCGGGCTCTGCGTCGTGCTGCTGGCGCTGCTGCGCAGATAGAACGGACAAAGCCGCTGCTGATGCAGCGGCTTTGTTGTGCTTGCAGGCCCTGTAAGCCGGGTTCTGTGCCCGGGCCGGAACCCGGGTCTTCGTCATTTATCTACGACGGCGGTCACCCGCCGCCTCCAGCAACCTACCCCCCGACATCGGGCGAGCAACCCTTGATTGTCGGTATACGCGGTCTTGCAACCCGCGGGACGTACGGCCGGGCGGCATCGCTGCCCCCGCGGTGGGCTCTTACCCCGCCTTTTCACCCTTACCAACCGGAAACCCGGCGGGCGGTCGTTCTCTGTTACGCTCCCATACCCTCACGGGTATCAAGTCGTTAGCTTGCGCGGCGCTCTGTGTTGCCCGGACTTTCCTCCCCCGGTTTCCCGGCGGCGACGAAGCGGACCTGCGGGGCAAAAGTAAGCATTAAAAATCAAGAATCGAAATCGGGTGCCGGAATTTTGTCGTGCCGCCGTTCTCCTTGTCGTCATTCTTTTCGGCGGTCGGGCCGGTTGCGGAATGTCGCCGGGCCGGTCAGGATTTGCGGGTTCCCGATTGCGGAGCGAAGATGTTGAACCGTGCCAGCAGGGGGTTGCGGCGGTCGAGGAGCAGGAGTTCGACCACGAGCAGCAGCAGCGCCGCGGCGAGGAGGTATTGATACTGCTCGTTGTACTCCTCGAAGCGGACGGCGGCCAGTTCGCTTTGTTCCAGCCGGTTGATGCTTTCGACGATCTCGTCGAGACCGATCGACTGCTTGGTGGCCCGCACGTAGGCGCCTTCGGTGATTCCGGCGATCCGCGAGAGCATCTCCTCGTTGAGTTTCGAGACCACCATGTCGCCCTTGTCGTCCTTGATGAAGTCGCCGTCGATGCGGATGGGGGCTCCCTCGGGCGTGCCGATGCCGATGGTGTAGATGCGGATGCCCTGTGCGGCGGCACGCTCGGCTACGGCGATAGCGTCGTCCTCGTGGTTCTCACCGTCGGTGATGAGCACGACGACACGGCTGCGGCTGGCTTCGGTTTCGCTCGAAAAGGCCAGCAGCGCTTGTTCCAGCGCCTTGCCGACGGCCGTACCCTGCACCGCCACCAGCGAGGGATCGATGCGGCGTGCGAAGGCTTTGGCCATGCGGTAGTCGGAGGTGATGGGCAGCTGCACTTTGGGTTCTCCGGCGAAGACCACCAGCCCCACGCGGTCCTGCCGCAGGCCGTCGAAGAGTTTGTCGATGGCGTATTTGGTGCGTTCGAGCCGGTTGGGCTCGAAATCCTCGGCCAGCATGGAGTTGGAGATGTCGACAACGAACATCATCTCGACGCCCTGCGACTTCTCCTCGCGGAGTTTCGAACCGAACTGCGGCCGTGCGGCCGCCAGCGCCAGCAGCGCGAATGCCGTGCAGAAGAGGATGAATTTCAGCAGAATGCGCCCGGCCGACACCTCGGGCATCAGTTCGCCCAGGGTCCGTACGCATCCGAAGCGCGCCAGACGCCGCCGCCGGTTGCGCGCGGCGAGCCCGAAGAGCGCGGCGAAGAGCGGAACGGCCGTCAGCAGCCAAAGAAAATGGGGATCGGCGAATCGGAACATGGCTTTACGGAATGCGTTTGAGAAGAAGCGTTGCGATGAGGAACTCGACGACCAGCAACCCGGCGGCCCACAGCAGCCAGCCGAGGAACAGTTCGTGGTAGGCGACGTGCTCGGTGATCTCCACCTTGCTCTTTTCGAGTTGGTTGATTTCGTCGTAGATGGCTCTGAGCTTTTCCTTGTCGGTGGCGCGGAAGTAGCGGCCGCCGGTGGTCCCGGCGATCTCGCGCAGGGTCTTTTCGTCGATCTCCACCTTGGCCATTACGGTGCCGCCCACGGGCGTGCCGTAGATGTCGATGGCGGGGTAGGGGGCCATGCCGTGCGTGCCCACGCCTATGGTGTAGACGCGGATGCCCTGCGAGCGGGCGATCTGCGCGGCCATCAAGGGGGCGATCTCGCCGCGGTTGTTGACGCCGTCGGTCAGCAGGATGATCACCTTCGAGCGGGCTTCGCTTTCGCGCAGGCGGTTGATGGCCGTGGCCAGACCGTTGCCGATGGCCGTGCCGTCTTCGATGACGCCGCAGCGGATGCGCTGGAGCATAGTCTGCAGGCTTCCCTGGTCGGTGGTCAGCGGGCTCTGCGTGTAGGCTTCGCCGGCGAAGGCCACCAGACCGATGCGGTCGCCCGTTCGGTCGGCGATGAAGGCTCCGGCCACCTCCTTGCCGGCCGTGATGCGGTCGGGCTTGAAGTCGCGGGCGAGCATCGAGGTGGAGACGTCGACGGCCAGCATGATGTCGATGCCTTCGGCCGAGGTGTTGCTGTACTCCTCGACAGCCTGGGGGCGTGCCAGAGCCACGATAAGCAGTCCCAGGGCCGCGGCCCGCAGGATGAAGGGCAGGTGGCGCAGATACCAGCGCAGGGTTTTCGGTGCTTCGGCTGCTCCGTCGACGGACGAAATGCGGATGGCCGCACCGCCCTGCAGCGTCCGCCACACATAGTGGGCGATCAGCGGCAGCAGCAGAAGAAGCAGCCAGAGAAGATGGGGATTGTGGAATGTCATTTATCAGTTCACAATTCGGAATTCACAATTCACAATTCACAATTCGGTTTTTTCCCTCGTTGTTTTGACGATGCTGGTCAGTATTTTGACCAGCTCCTTGCAATCCGCAAATATGCTTCGGAATTCCTTGTCCGTAATATAATCCGTTCTGTATAAAAGTTCGAGCCAATATTCCGTTTCGTTGATCTTATTCATTTTGGCGGCGAAATCTTGTCGAGGTTGTCCCCGCAGAGCTTCTCGGATATTGGCGCCGACGCTGGTTCCGCTTTTCAGCATCTGTTTGGAGAGAACATATTCGTGTTTCTCGCGTGTGAGATGCTGGTAAAGCCGGACTGCGAATGGCGAATGTCAGGCTTTTTTCGGAAACCACGTTGTCGGTTTTCATAATTGTGAATTCATAATCGTGAATTGTGAATTCAAAAAATCACCAGTTCTTCCTGCCGCGGACCACGCGGCCCTGTTTCTCCTTGAGTTTTTCCTGGGTCCGGTCTTCCTGGGCCTGGATGGCGTCGAGCATCTGTTCGGCTTCCTGCTCGGAGAGACCGTCGGGGAGCGGTCGTCCGTCGTCGCTCGTTTCGTCTTCCGGGTCGGGAGAGCTGCCGTCGGACGATTCGTCCTGCGGGGTTTCATCCCGGTCTTCCTCGCCGTTGTCGCCGGGCTGTTGTTCGTCGTTTTCCGGGTCTTGGTTTTCGTCCTGTTGCTGCTCGTCGTCGTTGTTCTGGTTGTTGTCGTTCTGACCGCCGCCTTCACCGCCGTTCCCCTTGCCGCCGCCGTTGTTGTCGTCATCCTGCTGCTGTTCAAGGAGTTTCTTGGTGTAGGCGAAGTTGTACTTGGCTTCCATGTCGTCCGGATCGAGCAGCAGCGAGCGGCGGTAGCTTTCGAGCGCCTCCTTGTATTTCTTTTGCTGGAACTGGGTGTTGCCCAGGTTGTAGAAGGCTTGGGCCCGGTCGGCGTCGGTGCGCAGCGTGTCGGCCGCGGCGCGGGTTATGGTGCGCTCGGCCTTTTCGTGCATGCCGGCCTTGCTGAAGGCGTTGCCCAGGTTGTAGAGCGCTTCGTAGCATGCGGGGTCCTTGTCGAGGGCCTGCGTGTAGCGTTCGGCGGCGCCCAGGTAGTCGCTGCGGTCGTAGAGTTGGTTGCCTTGGCGCACGTCGCGGCGCTCGGGCATCTGCTGCGCCCGGGCGCCCGCGGCGGCGAAAAGAAGAAGTATGTAAAGCAGTCGCTGCATCGTGTCATCGGTTATCGGGAGTCTCCTCCGCCTGCTCGGTCGCCGGCTTGGTCTCCTCCACAAAATAGTAGGCTTTCAGGTAGTCGGCTTCGTTCTGCCCGGCGTCGGGCGTCGCCTTGGCGAACTTCACCAGATCGGCGTCGCGCAGGATGGCCGTGAGATCCGCACGCGCCTTGTCGGGCAGTTCGATGCTGCGCATGGCGGCGATGATCTCGTCGGAGGTCATCTCCATGGCGCCGATCTCCCAGCGGCGCGCAATGTAGGTGCGCAGGATGTCCGTCAGTCCCGAGTAGTATTGTTTATGGCGGTTGTTCTGCCACAGTTTCCGGTTGTGGAGTTCTTCCAGTGCCCGGATCGCCTCGACGTGGGGCGGCAGGGCCGGCACCGCGGCGAAGAGTCCTCCGAGCGTCGAGCCGCGGCGGCGCAGCCAGCAGAGCACGCCCGCTGCGAGCAGCGCCAGCCCGATGGCGGCCAGCAGCCCCCACAGCAGATAGCCGCGGATTTCGCCCAGACGGAACGGCAGCGTGCGCTGCGGCTTGAGGTCGTAGATCGACTGCGACGTGGAGTCGATTTGGAAGGTGGCGACATCCAGCGTGAGGTCGTTTTCGGAGCGGAGCGTGTCGACGATGTTCTTGTCGGCATAGAACACTTCGGCCGTGCCGAAATCGTGGTGTCCCTCCTCGAAAACGGCCATGCGGTAGCGTTTGCGCAGTTTCATGCGGCGCCCCTCGCGCAGGAGCGTGTCGACGGGCGCCTCCTCCACCAGCACCAGGGCGCCGGGGTTTTCGCCGGGCTGGAAAACCGGGAAGCGCACCACCTGCACCAGATCTTTTTCCACCTCGATGATGTAGTCGAAGCGGTCGCCGATCATCACGCTGTCGGGTTCGACACGGGCCGTGACGACCGGCCTCGGGCTCTGAGCCCGGGCGCCGAACGCTGCGAAAAGCAGAACCAGGAGCGGGAGTCGTTTCATCGTTGTCTGAAAAGTTTGATCAGTTCGGCCACGTAGTCGCCGTCGGTGGCGACGGTCGCCGTGTCGATGCGGTGGTGGCGCAGCAGTTCTTCGATGGCAGCGCTGCGGGTGCGCCACGCTTCGGCATAGTGGACGCGCACGGCGCGCGAGGAGGTGTCGACCCACACCTTGCAGCCGCTCTCGGCGTCCTGCAGTTCGACGATCCCTACGTCGGGCATGACGGCTTCGCGCGGATCGAAGATGCGGATGGCGGCCAGGTCGTGTTTGCTGCCGGCGATCTTCAGGGCGTCTTCCAGCGCTTCGCGGTCATGCGCCGGGTCGAGGAAGTCGGATAGGATGAAGGTCGTGCAGCGTTTCTTGTTGACGTTGGTCAGCAGCCGCAGCGGCTCGGAGAGCTTCGTGCCCTGCGACCGGGGCCGGAAGCCCACGAGTTCGCGGATGATCGTGAGGATGTGGCTGCGTCCCTTTTTCGGCGGGATGAACTTCTCCACTCTGTCCGAGAAGAAGATGCAGCCCACCTTGTCGTTGTTCTTCGAGGCCGAGAAGGCCAGCACCGCGGCGATCTCCGTAATGATGTTCTGCTTGAGGCGGCCCGTCGACCCGAAGGCGCGCGAAGCCGAGACGTCGACCAGGAGCATCATGGTCAGCTCGCGCTCCTCCTCGTAGACCTTGATGTGGGGCTTGCGCGAACGGGCCGTCACGTTCCAGTCGATGTCGCGGATGTCGTCGCCGGCGCGGTATTCTCTCACTTCGGAGAACGACATGCCGCGTCCGCGGAAGGCCGTGTGGTACTTGCCGGCGAAGATTTCGTCGGAGAGACCGCGGGTCTTGATCTCGATCTTGCGGACGCGCCGGAGCAGATCGTTGGCTTCGGCGCTGCTCTTCTCGTCGCGGCAGGGACTGGACGGGTCGGATGCGGCGCCCGGCCTCACGAAACGGTTTTCGCTCTCCAGCATCGCTTAGGGTACGATTACGTTGTTCAGAATCTCGGTCACGATCTCCTCGGAGGTGATGTTCTCGGCTTCGGCTTCGTAGGTCAGACCGATGCGGTGGCGCAGCACGTCGTGGCACACGGCGCGCACGTCCTCGGGGATGACGTAGCCGCGGCGGCGGATGAAGGCGTAGGCCCGGGCGGCCTTGGCCAGCGAAATCGACGCGCGGGGCGAACCGCCGTAGGCGATGAGGCTCTGCAGTTTGCCCAGGCTGTATTCGCCCGGTTCGCGCGTGGCGAAGATGATGTCGATGATGTATTTCTCGATCTTCTCGTCCATGTAGACGTCTTCGACCACCTTGCGGGCCTTGACGATGTCTTCGGGCGAGACGACCTTGCGCACTTCCGGCATGCCGGCGCCCGAGAGGTTCATGCGCACGATGTCGCGCTCCTCCTGCTTGTTGGGGTAGGAGATCTTGGCCTTGAGCATGAAACGGTCGACCTGCGCTTCGGGCAGCGGGTAGGTGCCTTCCTGCTCCAGGGGGTTCTGCGTGGCCAGCACCAGGAAGGGCCGGGGCAGGGCGTAGGTCTCCTCGCCGATGGTCACCTGCCGCTCCTGCATGGCTTCGAGCAGCGCCGACTGCACCTTGGCCGGCGAGCGGTTGATTTCGTCGGCCAGCACGAAGTTGGCGAAGATCGGTCCCTTGCGGACCACGAAATCCTCGTTCTTCTGCGAGTAGATCAGCGTGCCCAGCAGGTCGGCGGGCAGCAGGTCGGGGGTGAACTGGATGCGCGAGAAAGCGGCGTCGACGGCCTTGGCCAGCGTGGTGATGGCCAGCGTCTTGGCCAGTCCCGGCACGCCCTCCAGCAGGATGTGGCCGTTGGAGAGCAGGCCGATCAGCAGGGTGTCGACCAGGTGGCCCTGGCCCACGATTACCTTGCCCATTTCGCTGCGCAGCGTGTCGACGAAGACCGATTCGCGCTCGATGCGTTCGTTGAGTTCCTTGATGTTGATGACTTCGCTCATATTGCGTATGTTTGTACTTGTTCGGTCGAACGGCGCGTCCGCATGGCGTTTAACGGACGCAGAGACAAAGATATTGCAAAATTCCGAAAATCGGACGCCGTTTTTTCTTCGTGCGGCGTTTTTTCCGCGGCTTCGGCTCGGCGGCCGCATTCGGCGGACGATTTGCGATGCGTGCGCTGCCGTCGGGCCGGGCCGGCTTCCCGAGGTGCGCCGCCGGAAACGGAGGGGCAAAATCGGACGGCCGAAATTTGTTTTTGCGAACGAATTTTCGTACCTTCAGACCTTATGATCGCATTTCGCAGATTTTTTCTGATGTGCGGCGCCGTCGCGTTGTTCGGCGGATGCCGTTCGCTCGGCTCGGACGAGGTTCGTTTCGCCGGGTTCTCCTACGAGGGCCGCGACGCCCGTTTCGAGCGGGAGATCGACTCCCGCAATGAATATTTCAATCCCGTGCTGGCCGGTTTCCATCCCGATCCGAGCGTTTGCCGCAAGGGCGACGATTACTTCCTGGTCAATTCGTCGTTCGCGTTCTATCCCTCGATCCCGATCTTCCACAGCCGCGACCTGGTCCATTGGCGGCAGCTGGGCTTCGTGCTCGACCGCCCGGAGCAGGTGCCGCTCGACTCGCTGCGCTTCAACCGCGGCATCTACGCCCCCGACATCAGCTACAATCCCCACAACGATACGTTCTACGTCGTCAATACCTGCGTGGACGGCATCGGCAATTTCGTGGTCAAGAGCCGCAATCCGTTCGACGGAGAGTGGAGCGACCCGATTCCGCTGCCCGAGGTCGGCGGCATCGATCCGTCGCTCTTCTTCGACGACGACGGCAAGGCCTATCTGCTGCACAACGATATGCCTCCCGGCCGGCCGCAGTGGAGCGGTCACCGCGCCCTGTGGCTGTGGGAGTACGACACGGCCGCCGACCGCGTGACGGGCGATCGGGTGCTGCTGCTCGACGGCGGCATCGACGTCGCCGCGCAGCCCGAGTGGATCGAGGGGCCGCATCTTTACAAGCACGACGGCGACTACATCTTGCTGGCCGCCGAGGGCGGCACCTACGAGGGCCATTCGCAGGTGGCGCTCAAATCGTCGTGCGTGAAGGGCCCCTACGTGCCCTTCGCCCGCAATCCGGTCCTTACGCAGCGCGACCTCCCGGCCGACCGCTCCGACAAGGTGTCCAGCACGGGCCATGCAGACATGGTGCGTACGCCCGACGGCCGGTGGTATGCCTTTTTCCTGGGATGCCGGCCCTATGCCGACGATTTCTACAACACGGGGCGCGAAACTTTCCTGCTGCCCGTTGCATGGGAGGAGGGATTCCCCGTCATTCTGCCGCAGGGCCGGGCGGTGCCTGCCGTCGTGCGCAAGGAGGGGTTGGAACCCGATGCGGCGCTTCGCCCCATGACGGGCAATTTTGCTTGGAGCACCGATTTCGCCGAGGGTCTCGACGAACGTTGGCTGACGATCCGCACGCCCCGCGGCGAGTGGCTGCGCACCGACGGCCGGGGCCTCGTGCTCCGAGACAACGGACGTACGATCGGCTGCACGGCCAACCCTGCGTTCGTGGGCGTGCGGCAGCAGCACACCGATTTCACGGTGGAGACAACGGTGGCGTCGTCCGTCGCCGGGGAGCGCTTCGGCGGCCTGGCCTTCTTCCAGAACGAAAAACACTATCTGCTATTCGGCCGGACCGACAGCGCCGTGGTGGCCGTGCGGGCCGACGGGCCGACCGCTCTGCTGGCTTCGGCGCCCATCGGGCCCGATACGGCTGGGTCGCTGAGGCTCCGCGTGCATACCGCGGGCGGGCGTTGCGATCTCGAATATGCCTGGGGCGACGGGCCGTTCGTCGCGTTGGCCCGAGGGGTCGACACCCGCAATCTGAGCACCGTCCGGGCCCGCGGCTTCAATGGCGTGATCGTCGGACTCTACACCGGGCGGCTTTCGGCCGCGATGTTTGCATCGGGCGAATAAAAATCGTAATTTTGCCGGCATGGAACAGGATGCCGCATCGAAGATACTGGAAGGACTCAACGACGCCCAGCGCGCGGCCGTCGTCAACTACGATTCGCCGTCGCTCATCATCGCCGGCGCCGGCTCGGGCAAGACGCGCGTTTTGACGTCGCGCATCGCCTACATGATCGGGCAGGGCGTGGCGCCGTTCAACATCCTGGCCCTCACCTTCACCAACAAGGCCGCCGAGCAGATGCGCGAGCGCATCGCCGCCATGATGCCCGACAACCGCAGCCGCTACATCCGCATGGGAACCTTCCATTCGGTCTTTTCGCGCATCCTGCGCGAGAACGCCGACCGCATCGGTTTCCCGCAGTCGTTCACCATCTACGAGCCCTCCGACAGCAAGAACCTGCTGAAAACCATCGTCCGCGAACTCAACCTCGACGACGAGAAGTACAAGCCGGCCCGCCTCGCTTCGCGCATCTCGTTCGCCAAGAACGCGCTGGTGACGCCGGGCGCCTACCTGGCCAACGCCACCTATGCTGCCGAAGACCGTCAGGGGCAGATTCCCGAGTTCGGCAACATCTACAACATCTATTGCCAGCGCTGCAAGCACAACGGCGCCATGGATTTCGACGACCTGCTGCTGCAGACCAACATCCTGCTGCGCGATTGTCCCGACGTGCTGGCCCGTTACCAGGAGCAGTTCCAATATATATTGGTCGACGAGTACCAGGACACCAACTATGCGCAGTATATCATCATCCGGCGCCTGTCGCAGACCCATTCGCGGGTGTGCGTCGTGGGCGACGATGCGCAGTCGATCTATTCGTTCCGCGGCGCCAAGATCGAGAACATCCTTTCGTTCCAGAAAGATTTTCCCGACGCCAAGGTCTTCAAGCTCGAACAGAACTACCGTTCGACCCGCACGATCGTCGATGCGGCCAATTCGGTCATCGTCCGCAACTCCCGGCGCATGGAGAAGCACTGCTTTTCCGAGGGCGAGCGGGGCGAGAAGATCCGCGTACTGAAGGCCTATACCGACCGCGAGGAGGCCGAAAAGGTGGTTTCCGACCTGCGCGACCGCGTGCGGGCCGCCGGCGACGAGTGGTCCGAGTCGGTCATCCTTTACCGCACCAACAGCCAGTCGGCCGTGCTGGAGGACAACCTGCGCCGCCGCGGCATTCCTTACAGAATATACAAAGGTTCGTCGTTCTACGACCACAAGGAGATCAAGGACCTGATGGCCTACATCCGGCTGGTCGTCAATCCGCGCGACGACGAGGCGTTCCGGCGCATCGTCAACTATCCCGTGCGCGGCATCGGCGACACCACCGTGCAGCGCAGCGCACAGCTGGCCGCCGAGCGCGGCGTCTCCATGTGGGAGGCCGTCGACGCCTTGGTGGCCGAAGTGCCGGCCGACCCCGTGCAGAAAGCCATCGTTCGCAAGGTTGCGGAGTTCGTCGCCATGATCCGCCAGCTCTCGCTGGCCCGCACCGAAAAGGGACTCTACGACTTCGGGCTGGAGATTGCGTCGAAGTCGGGCATTCTTGCCGTCTATCGGAAGGAAAATACGCCCGAGGCGGCTTCGGCCTTGAACAATATCGAGGAGCTTTTGAACTCCATGCAGCTCTTCAAGGAGCAGCGCGACGCCGAAATCCGCGGCGGCGAACGCAAGCCCGACGAGGAGGCCACCATTGAGGAGTGGCTGCAGAACGTCATGCTCATGACCGACATGGACAAGGACGATCCCGAAGACCGCAACAAAGTGACCCTGATGACCGTCCATTCGGCCAAGGGGCTCGAATACAAATATGTCTATATCGTCGGCCTCGAAGAGAACCTGTTCCCTTCGCAGCGCGCCATGGAGTCGCCCGACGGCTTCGAGGAGGAGCGGCGCTTGTTCTACGTGGCGCTGACCCGTGCCAAGGTCGCCGCTACGCTCTCCTACGCCGAGATGCGTTTCAAGTGGGGCAACATGGAGTTCTCGCGTCCGAGCTGTTTCCTGCGCGAGATCGACCCGCAGTATCTCGAAACCGTCGTCGAGTCCGACGACGGGCAGCCCCGCAGCCGCGAGGAGGGCGGTTCGGCCATCGACGAGCTGCGCCGCCGGTTCGACTACCGTTTCAAACAGAAGGACGGTGCGGGGCGCCAAGACGAACACGGATACGGAAGCGGCCCGGCCTATCGTTATGCTTCCCGTACGCCGCAAGGCAGCGGCCGGACGCAGGGCGGTTATTCTTCGGGCGGAAAATACGGTGCCGCCGGCGACGACCGGTCGGCCGGCAGCCGGGGGAACGCTTCGCGCTACGGTGCTTCTTCCGGCGGGTCCCGCTTCGGCGGCGCTTCGGCGGGCAGCCAGCGTTTCGACGCTTCCAAGCCGCGCACGGCGCCCGATCCGGCGCTGGTGAGGACGCCCCGCCCCTCCACCGAGGGCATGCGGCGGCTGGATGCCCGCCCCGCATCGTTTGCACCCGCCCCGTCGTCGGCCGGTGAATATGCTGTGGGACAGCGCGTCGAGCATCCCAAGTTCGGCGTCGGCATTATCCGCCGCATCGAAACGCTGGCCGGCGATCTCAAGTTGAGCATCGCTTTCGACGGTGCGGGCGAAAAGACCCTGTTGGCCAAATTCGCTAAATTGACCAAATTGTAATCGGATGAGCACCCCCCCCCTTGTTTCGGTCTGCATGACCGCCTACAATCACGAGCCCTACCTCCGCCAGGCCATCGAGAGCGTGCTGGCACAGGTGACATCCTTCGGGGTGGAGCTCGTGTTGGGCGAGGATTGCAGTTCCGATGCCACGGCGGCCATCTGCCGCGAATATGCCGGACGCTATCCCGACCGGGTGCGTCTGGTGACTTCCGATGCCAACGTGGGGTGGCGGGCCAACTACCGCCGCACGTTCGATGCCTGCCGCGGCAAGTATGTGGCTTATTGCGACGGCGACGACTGGTGGGACGACCCGCTCAAGCTGCAAACGCAGGCCGACCTGCTGGAGAGCGACCCGTCGTGCGGCATGTGTTTCACGCGGGCGAAGAATTATTACCAGGACACCGACACCTTCACCCCCGACGAGGAGGTGCACTTCACCGATTTCGACCGGCTGCTGCTGCGCCTGACCGTCTGCAACTGCGCCACGCTGGCGCGGCGCGAGCTGATCGCCCGCTATTACGACGAAGTGCACCCCGAGCGCCATCCCGAGTGGATGACCGACGATGCACCCATGTGGCTGTGGTTCGCGGCGTGCAGCAAGGTGCGCTTCATTCCCGTCTTCACGGCCGTGCACCGGCGCCTCAGCGTGAGCGTCAGCCACAATACCGACTACCGCAAGCGCATCGCTTTCTGCGATTCGCTGATGGACATAAGCCTTTGGTTCGACACGCACTACGGCACGGGCCGCAACCGGCTCCGCATCCGCCATCGCCGCAGTACGGTGGCGCTGTGGGTGCTTTCGTTCCACGGTTCGGCAGGCGAATATCTTGCCCGCTGGCGGCGCGACGTGAAGCAGACTCCGCTGCTCTTTTTCAGTCCCTATCCGGCGGGGCTGCTGGTGAAAAAGGTGTTGTTCCGGCGTCAGAAAACGAAGAAACCATGACACTCAGACAGCGTTACGACGGCATCATAGGCTGGTTCGCGGAGCACATGCCCGTGGCCGAGAGCGAACTGCACTACGAGAATCCCTACCAGCTGCTCGTGGCCGTCATTCTCTCGGCGCAGTGCACCGACAAGCGGGTCAACATGACCACGCCGGCCCTTTTCGAGCGTTTCCCCACGCCCGAGGCGATGGCCGCAGCTTCGGCCGAGGAGATCTATCCCTACATCCGGAGCATCTCCTATCCCAACAACAAGGCCCGGAATCTGGCCGGCATGGCCCGGATGTTGTGCGGGGAGTTCGGCGGGGAGGTGCCCTCCGACCTCGAACAGATGCAGCGCCTGCCCGGCGTGGGCCGCAAGACGGCCAACGTGCTGGGCGCCGTGCTGTGGCAGCGCGAGGTGATGCCGGTCGACACGCATGTCTTCCGCGTCTCGGAGCGCATCGGGCTCACCACCGGCTCCCGGACGCCGCTGCAGACCGAACTGACGCTCGAAAAGAACATTCCCGGCCGCCTGCTGCCCGTGGCGCACCACTGGCTCATTCTCCACGGGCGCTACGTCTGTACGGCACGCGCTCCCAAATGCGATTCGTGCGGCATCGCACCCTGGTGCCGCAAGTATGCGAAGGACCGCAAGGACCCGGAACCCCGCCAGGGCCATAAAAAGTGATTTAATATCGTTCGACGGATGTTGCGGGCTGCTGCCCGTCCGTTCGAACCTAAATACGGTTGATTATGAAACGACTCCTCGGCACTTTGCTGGCCCTGCTCGTCCTCGGGGCCTGCGGCGACGACAAGACTTCCGACGACGGTGGCGGCAAGATTCCGTCCAAACCCGCCGGCAAGTATGCCACGGTCAACAAATGGATGTATTCCTACATGCTGCAGAACTACCTGTGGCCCGATCCGCTGACCACCATGAAAACCGATTACAGCCTCGATTACGAGAAATTCCTGCAGTCGGTGCTCGACGGCGTTGCGGAGCACAAGGATGCCCGGGGCCGCGCGCTGAACTACGACGACGGGCATTGGACCGACGGCCGGCGCGAATACTACTATTCCTATGTCAAGGGGCCCGAGATCAAGTCCCGGGCCGGCGACGAGGTGACCGAGACGGGATTGTGGATGTTGCGGGCCACGGAGCTTCCGTCGGGTTCGATCGGCATCGCCGTCGAGGTCGTCACGCCCGATTCGCCGGCTTCGCGCGCCGGCATGCGGCGCGGCATGTTCATTACGGAGGTCAACGGGGAGCAGGTGACGGCATCCAACTACCGCAGCATGCTGGAGCGTCTCTACTATGGGGTCGGGGTGCGTCTGCTGCCCAATCGGGTGACGTGGGACGAAAACGGCATCGATCGTCTGGAGCCCCTGCCCGAGGTGACGATTTCGGCCGAGACGTTCGTCGATCCGGCCATCTATCGCAGTACGGTGGTCCCGGTGGGCGGCAAGCGCGTGGGCTACCTGCTCTACATGGGCTTCGAATCGGAGGCCGACCGGGAGCTGGCGGAGGTTTTCCGTACGTTCCGCGACAACAATGTCGACGAACTCGTCGTCGACCTGCGTTACAACGGCGGCGGCTCCGTGCGCTCGAGCACGTTGCTCGCCACGCTCATTCTGGGCGATGCCTACAAGGGCGAAACCTACTGCCGCATGGTTTACAATGCCACTCGTATGGCTGCGAGCAAGCCGGGTGTCTACCGCATCGGCGACAAGTTGGTGCCCGACGGCAGCGGTATCTACCAGCCCATCGCCGATGCACTTTCGCAGGCGCTGGGGCTCAAGCGTATCTATGTGATCTGTTCGGAAAACACCGCTTCGGCCAGCGAGCTGCTGGTCAACGGATTGCGCGGCTTCGACCTCGAAGTGCGGCTCGTCGGCACGCGCACCAACGGCAAGAATGTCGGTATGGAGGGTTTCGTCGACTATGACGTCGCCGGCGAGAAGTACACCTTCATGCCCATCACCTTCTATTCGGAGAACGCCAAGGGTTTCCGCGACTATTCCGACGGCTTCGTGCCCGACGTGACGTACGACGACAGCAACTTCTATCCCGGCGATTTCGCCACGCAGGACGACGCTTACTTCTCCATCGTTTCGCGGTGGATCGAGAGCGGAAACAAGCCCGAAATCAAGTCCGGGCGGGCGGCAACGACCCGGTCGCTCTGCATCGAGACCCTGCCCGACGACATCGTCAAGCCGCGCCGTCACTCCGAGGGTTCGCTCGTTTTCCGCGAATAAAAGCCTGCGGCTTTCCCATCCGCGGCCGGCTGCGGGTCGCAATACGAAACTATGGTTGAACAGTGAACATCTTGGAGAGCAATATCCAGTTCGTACCCGGTGTGGGCGAGGCGCGGGCGCAGCTCCTCGACCGGGAGCTGAACATCCGCACCGTGGGCGACGTGCTGCGGCACTATCCCACGCGCTATATCGACCGTACGAAGGTCTACCGCATTGCCGAGATCGCCGAGGATGCCCCGGCCCTGGTGCAGTTCCGAGCCCGGGTCGTGGGGGTCTCCTATGCCGGCGAGGGGCGCAAGCAGCGTTTCTCGGTCCATGTGCGCGATGCGTCGGGAGCGGCCGAGCTGATCTGGTTCCGCGGCATCAAGTGGATCGAGAAGCGCGTGGAGGTGGGCCGCGAATACCTCGTCTTCGGGCGCCCGTCGTTCTTCCGCGGCGAACTGTCTATGGCCCATCCCGAGCTGGAGACCATCGAACAGGCCCTCTCGCGCAAGCCCGAGAGCGGCATGCAGGGCATCTATCCTTCGACCGAGAAACTATCCAACGTGCTCGGCACCAAGGGCATGTATCGCATCATCTGCCATGCGTGGGAGCTGGCCCGGGACCATATCGAGGAGCTGCTGCCCGATGAACTCCGGGCCCGTTACGGCCTGATGCCCTTGCGCGAGGCGATCTACAACATCCATTTTCCCCAGTCGGCCGAGGCGCTGCGCAAGGCGCAGTACCGGCTGAAGTTCGACGAACTCCTGGGTGTGCAGCTCAACGTCCAGTCGCGGCGTTCGGCCCGCCTGGCCAAGAACGACGGCTTCCTTTTTCCGAAGGTGGGCGGCGTCTTCAATACGTTCTACACGCAGAAACTTCCGTTTCCTCTCACCGGTGCGCAGAAACGCGTCATCAGGGAGATCCGCAACGACACGGTCACCGGTTTCCAGATGAACCGTCTCCTGCAGGGCGACGTGGGCAGCGGCAAGACCCTCGTGGCGCTCATGTCGATGCTTCTGGCCGTCGACAACGGTTACCAGGCCTGCATGATGGCGCCTACGGAGATTCTGGCGCGCCAGCATTTCGCCACCTTCACCAGGATGCTCGACGGTCTCGGCGTGCGGGTCGCCGTGCTGACCGGTTCGTCCCGACAGCGCGAGCGGCGCAAGGCGCTTCTGGGCATCGCGTCGGGCGAGGTGCAGATTCTGATCGGCACCCATGCGCTGATCGAAGACCGCGTGCAGTTCGACAACCTCGGCTTCGTGGTCATCGACGAGCAGCATCGCTTCGGCGTCGAGCAGCGCGCCCGGCTCTGGACCAAGAACCGGCGTCCGCCCCATGTGCTGGTGATGACCGCCACGCCCATTCCGCGCACGCTGGCCATGACGCTCTACGGCGACCTCGACGTATCGGTCATCGACGAGCTGCCCCCGGGCCGCAAGCCCATCCGCACGCTCCACTACACCGATTCGGCCCGCCTGCGGCTCTTCGGTTTCATGAAGCAGCAGATCAAGAAAGGGCGCCAGGTCTACGTGGTCTATCCGCTCATCCAGGAGTCGGAGTCGATGGACTACAAGGACCTCACGGACGGCTATGCCTCCATCTCGCGCGACTTTCCGCTGCCCGAGTACGTCACCACCATCTGCCACGGCAAGATGAAGCCGGCCGACAAGGAGGAGTCGATGCGCCAGTTCAAGGCCGGCGAGGCGCACATCATGGTCGCCACGTCGGTCATCGAAGTGGGGGTCGACGTGCCCAACGCCACGGTCATGGTCATCGAGTCGGCCGAGCGTTTCGGGCTTTCGCAGCTCCACCAGCTGCGCGGCCGCGTGGGGCGCGGCGCCGAGCAGTCCTACTGCATTCTGATGTCGGGCGTCAAGCTCTCGAAGGAGGGCCGTGCGCGCCTCGAAGCCATGTGCGAGACCAACGACGGTTTCCGCCTGGCCGAACTCGACCTCAAGCTGCGCGGTGCCGGCGATGTCAACGGCACCCTGCAGAGCGGCATTTCGCTCGATCTGCGCATCGCCAACCCCACGGCCGACGTGCAGATTCTGACCCTTTCGCGCGAAGTGGCCATCGCGTTGCTGAACGACGACCCCGGCCTTTCGCGGCCCGAACACCGCGGTCTGGCCCTCCTGCGGCACAACTATTCGGGGCGCCGCGAGACCGATTTTTCGCGCATTTCGTAATAAAGCCTTTTTCCGCAACGTTCATTCATCCGAAATCCATTGTCCATGAAAAAGATTTTGTCAATCATACTGGCCCTCGCAGCCGCCCTGCCGCTCTCGGCGCAGCTCTACCATCCGGGCGAGGTGCTCGAGTACCGCGTCAGCTACCGCGCCAAGATGTTTCCCAACACCGAGGCGGGCGCCGTGGAGGTGAAGACGACCGAAACCGAGCGCGACGGCCGCGAATATTACCTGGTCGAGGCCGTGGGCCGCACGCTGCCCACCTACCGGTGGTTCTACAATCTGAAGGACACCTACAAGATATGGATCGATCCGGCCACCCTGCGCACCGAGTATTTCGAGAGCGACCTCCACGAGAGCGACTATACGTTTCAGAGCTATTACGACTACGATTGGGAGCGCGGCGTGGTGAAAACCCGCTGGCGCCGCCGTCAGAACCCCTATTCCGAAAAAGAGATGCCCGTCACGCCCGAGTGCATGGATGCCATTTCGCTCTTTTTCAACATGCGTACGGCCGAGGGCGGCGATTTCAAGGAGGGCGAACCCCGCCTGATGCGCATGGTGCTGCAGGATACGGTGCGCAACATCCGCTATCGGTTTTTGGGCCGCGAGGTGAAGAAGATACGCAACATAGGCAAGTTCAACACCCTGAAGTTCGACTGCCAGATGGGCACCACCGAGGGGTATTCGTTCACCGACGGCACGGTCTTCACCATCTGGATTTCCGACGATGACAACAAAATACCGCTCTACATCGAGTCGCCCGTGCGCATCGGCTCGATCAACGCCTACATCTCCGGTTACAAGAATCTGAAATATCCGCTCTCCAGTCTCATCAAGTGACCTGTCCGGCACCCGGTCCGCTCCCGTGCGGGGCCGCAGGATGCCGGTCGGACGGAAAACTATCCCGAACTCCAATGAATCTCAACGAATTTGTGCGGCGCGAGTCGCACGAGGTCACCGTCGGCAGCGTGAAGATCGGCGGAACGAATCCGGTGGCGGTGCAGTCGATGACCAACACCGATACCAACGACACCGAAGCGTGCGTGGGGCAGATCGCCCGCATCGCCGCGGCCGGCGGCCGCATCGTGCGTCTCACGGCGCAGGGGCGGCGCGAGGCCGAAAACCTGCAATCCATCGCCCGCCGCGTGCGCGAGGAGGGCATCGACGCCGCGCTGGTCGCCGACATCCACTTCCTGCCCGAGGCGGCGTCCATCGCCGCCCGATACGTCGACAAGGTGCGCATCAATCCGGGCAACTACCGCACGGACCACGGTCAGCTCGAAGCTCTGATCGCGCAATGCCGCGAACGGGGCGTCGCCCTGCGCATCGGGGTCAACCACGGTTCGTTGGCCAAGCGCGTTTTCGACGAGTGGGGCGACACGCCGCAGGGGATGGTCGTCTCGGCCATGGAGTTCCTGCGCGTCTGCCGGCGGGAGCGGTTCGACCGGGTGGTCGTTTCGATGAAGTCGAGCAACACGCGCGTGATGGTGGCGGCCTACCGCCTGCTGGTCGAAGCGATGGAGGCCGAGGGGATGAGCTATCCTGTCCATCTGGGGGTCACCGAGGCCGGCAACGGGCTGGAAGGGCGCGTGAAGAGCGCCGTGGGCATCGGGGCTCTGCTGGCCGACGGCATCGGCGACACGATCCGTGTTTCGCTGACCGAAGCTCCCGAAAACGAGATTCCGGTGGCGCAGCTGCTGGCCGCGCACTTCGCCGAGCGGCCCGGCCGCTTCGAGGTGCGCCATCCCGAGCGTTATTCACCCACGGAGTACCGGCGCCGCAGCCGCATCGCCGTGCCCATCGTCCACGACGAGCCGATGGAGGGTTTCCGCGTCATCGAGGCCTTGTCGGGCAATCCGACGGCCGAACTGCGGGCCGCGATCCTCAAC
Organism: uncultured Alistipes sp.; assembly: GCA_948736885.1. The sequence continues at coordinate 46,806 of CAPXWY010000005.1, read as the reverse complement.
CTGGAGCAGCCCGACGAGCCGGTGGTGGTGAAACGCCGCTACGACGAGGCATCGCTGGAGACGCTGGCCGTCAAGGCGGCGGCCGATCTGGGTCCGCTGGTGCTCGACGGTCTGGCCGACGGTCTCTGGATCGACGCTCCGGGTCACGCCGCGGCCGACATCCGCGAAGTGGAACTGATGATCTTGCAGGCAGCCCGCGCGCGCTTCTCCCACACCGAATACATCGCCTGCCCCTCCTGCGGCCGGACGCTCTACGACATCGAGCGGACGCTGGCCGCCATCAAGGCCCGCACGTCGCACCTGAGCAACCTCAAGATCGGCGTCATGGGCTGCATCGTCAACGGGCCCGGCGAGATGGCCGACGCCGACTACGGCTATGTCGGCGCGGCGCCCGGCTGCATCACGCTCTACCGGGGCCGTACGATCGTCGCCCGCAACATCCCGCAGCAGGAGGCCCTCGACCGCCTTGTCGAGGTCATCAAGGCCGACGGCAAGTGGGCGGAGCCGGAGGACCGTCCGAAAACCGAAAGCTTCCGGTCGGTATAAAAATCGTTTTTCGGAGTCCTTCGGAGCAGTCTGACATTCGGAGCAGTCTGATATTTGCGGGCCGCGAAGCGTGATTCGGACGGAGGATGACCGTCCGTTCGCGTTCTTCCCGTTCGCTTTTCACCTACCGCCTTTTTCTTAGCAAAATGATTCTTCTCCCTTGTGCCTATCTGCCTTCGGTGCGCTATTTCGCCGAACTGGTGCGCGGCGGCTGCGTCGTCGACCTCGGCGAGCATTTCATCAAGCGCTCGGAGCGCAACCGGGCCTGCATCCTGGCGGCCGACGGACCGATGACGCTGACGGCCCATGCCGTCCGTGCCGACAGGCCGCGCAGCCCCATGCGCGACATGCGGCTCGACTACTCCAAACGTTGGCAGCACCAGCATTGGGGAGCTTTGGTGGCCGCCTACAAGGCGTCGCCCTACTTCGATTTCTATGCTCCCGAGCTGGAGCCTTTCTACCGGCGGCCGTTCGGGTTCCTCGCCGACTACAATCTGCAGCTGCTCGAAACGCTCTGCTCGCTGGCCCGCGTCGCCATGCCCGCCGTGAGCGAAACCTACGTCGCCGCCGGGACCGGCGATCTCGACCTGCGCCCCAAAAATGCGCAAGACCCGGCGTGGTGCGCCGAGCCTTACGTGCAAGTATTCGCCGACCGGCAGCCTTTCGCTCCCGGCCTTTCGTTCATCGACCTGTTGTTCGCCGAGGGGCCGGATAGCCTTTCGGTTTTGAGGCGCAGTTTATCTGCAGGGTGACGCTGTCGCTCAGCGCACCGGCCTTCACTTTCACCGTCACGCGGCCCGACAGACTCACCGTGTCCGAGCGATACTGGCAGCGGGCGTAGCGCTTCATGGCCACCGTGTCGCGGCCGATCGTCAGCACGGGTTCGCCGGCCGACGAGTAGACGCGGAAACTCTGTCTCGAGTCGGTGCGCGGCGTCGTGCGTTTGTCGGCTATGTGCAGCGTGGGTTCTTGTTTGTTCCACAGCGCCTTGTAGAGATAGAAGGCATCCTTGCGGCTGCGGCGGTCGAGCGTCACCAGACCGCATCCGTTGATCCCGTAGCGCCTGCGGGCCGAGCCGTAGTCGAACATGTTCTCCAGCCAGATGCCCCACAGCAGCGAGTCGTGCTCCAGCAGGCGGGCGTACTCTTCGTGGAAACGGGCCTGGCGTTCTTCGGGCATCCGTCCGGCCGCATGGCGCGGCTGAGCGGTGTAGTTGCGGTGGTCGAGGAATCCTTCGCCGCCGTATTCGATCGCCGAGCGCAGGTGCGACCACTCCTTGCGCAGTCCGTCGAGCCATACGGTCAGATTGTCGGGCCGGCCCTTGTTCCAGCCCTCCTCCTTGCGCCAGACGATCAGATCGGTGATGAAGTTGATGCCGCCGTTGCGCTCGCTCACCGCCACCGTCGGGCGCGAGGGGTCGAGTTCGCGGGCCGCGCGGTGCAGCTGCCGGATGTAGGGCGTCACGTCGTCGCCCGTGGTGCGCATCCGCGAGAAGATGCCCCACATCACCACCGAGGGGTGGTTGAGGTTCTGGGCCACGATCTCGCGCAGCTGTTCCAGCCCGTTCTGTTCGAAGGTCGGCGTGGCGAAGTAGCCCGCGTCGCTCAGAAAGGGCGCCTGCCGCAGCGGAGTGTCGATCCACACCAGCATCCCCTGTTCGTCGCAGAGGTCGTAGAGGGCATGCGCATGGGGCATCACGGCCGAGCGCAGAGCGTTGGCTCCCAGCGTGCGTATCTCGTGCAAGTCGGTGCGGTAGTCGGCGGCGGTCAGCGTGCCGGCCGATACGGCGTTGTCGTGGTAGAGCGTCACGCCGTGCAGCTTCATGCTGTCGCCGTTGAGCAGCAGGGCGCTCGGTAGGGCCTTGATCTCGCGGAATCCGGTGCGTACCGACACGCGGTCGCTGTGCGGGCCCTCGCCGACTTTTATCGTCACGGTGTAGAGCGCCGGCCGGCCGGGGCGCCACAGCTCGGGCGACGCGATGTTGTAGGCGATCCGCACCGGTTTGCCGTCGACCTTGACATGGAGATTCTTGGTCAGCACCGTGCGGCCGTCGGGCGCCGCGATGGTGAGCGTCAGCGGGCAGCTGCCGTCGGAGAGGGAGGTGAGGTGCACTTCGATTTCGCCTTCGGCCTTGGCCTTGGTGGCGCTTCGCTGGTGCACCAGCACCCCTTCGGTGCCCAGGTAGAGGGGCGATACGGCCGTGCGCTCGGTGACGATCAGCTCGGCTTCGCGATAGAGTCCGCCGTAGAAGTTCATGTCGGCCGACGTGGGCAGCACGTCGTTGCGCGCTGCGTTGCTCACACGCATCAGCAGGATGTTGTCGGCGCCGAAGTGCAGGCGGTCGGTGATCTCGAAGGTGAAAGCCGTGGCACCGCCGCGGTGGCAGCCGGCGAAGTAGCCGTTGACGAAGAGGTCGGCCACGTTCTGTGCGCCGTAGAAGCGGATGAATACCCGCTTCGAGGCCCATTCGGCCGGGATATAGAGGTCGTTCTGGTAGTTGCCCGACGTTTCGATCAGCACCCCTTCGAGGGTCGGATCGTTGTTCCAGCTGTGGGGCAGGGTCACGTAGCGGGCGTTGTCGCTCGACGTCTCCGACCGGAAAAAGAAGCGCCAGCCTTCGTTCAGCGGGTGGATTTCGCGGGCCCGGAGCGGAGCTGCGAGCGCCAGGAGCAGGCAGAGCAGAAGATAACGTTTCATGACGGAACTGGTTTTCGCTGTTGTTGTTGCGTTGAGGCCGCCGCGGTGCGCGGCGCCGGCAGGGCGGTGGAATTGCGGTTGCCGGAGCGGAGCTTATCTTCTGCAAAGATAGGGAAAATTCGGAATTCCCGATAAAACTTCGTACCTTCGTCTTCGATATTTCGCCTTGTCGACAATTTATCCGACTTCGTCTTGAATGCCATCGATCTGATCGTCCTGCTGGTTCTGGCCGTTGCCGTATGGAACGGCTGGCGCAAGGGTTTCATTGTGCAGGCGTGTTCGCTCGTCGCCGTCATCGCCGGACTTTGGTGCGCCGCGCACTACGGCCGTGCGGTGGGCGAAGCGCTGCACCTCGACGCCTCGGTGCGTACGGCCGGAGGTTTCGTTGCGGTGTTGTTGGGCGCCGTACTGGCCGTCGCCGTGGCGGCGCGGGCGATGCGGGGGCTGTTCCGCTTTGCCGGACTGGGCATGCTCGACCTTGTGCTGGGCATCGCCGTGTCGGTGCTGAAATACCTGTTGGTGGTGAGCGCCCTCTTTGCGGCGTTCGACAAATTCAATGCCGACCGTTCGCTGGTCGAGGAGTCCACCCTCGCTTCGTCGAAGTGTTACAAACCCGTATTGCGGCTTTCGGAACTGATCTTCCCCTTCGTGGAGAGGTTGGGCGACCGGGTGTCGCAGGAGCAAACCGATGAATAGAACCATGGAAAGCGTGTTTTCGGGAGTGGTGGTCCGCGCGACGGGCAGCTGGTACGAGGTGCTCGCCGGGGGCGGGCGTCTGCGCTGCCGCATCCGGGGCCGCCTGCGGCTCAAGGGGGTGCGGTCGACCAGCCCCGTGGTGGTGGGCGACCGGGTGAGCTGCGAGAGCGACGCCAACGGCGACCATGCCATCGTGGCCGTGGAGCCCCGCCGCAACTATGTCATCCGCCGCGCGTCGAACCTCTCGAAGGAGTCGCACATCATTGCGGCCAACGTCGACCAGGCGCTGCTGATGGTGACGCTGCGCCATCCCGAAACGGCCCCCGAGTTCGTCGACCGCTTTCTGGTGACCTGCGAGGCCTACAAGGTGCCCGCTACGATCCTGCTGTCGAAGTCCGACTTGCAGGATCCCGGGGAGCTGGCGGCGTTCCGCGCCGTCTACGAAGGGGCCGGCTACCCGGTGCTGACGGTCTCGGCCGCGACAGGCGAGGGGATGGAAGCGGTCGGGGAGCTGCTGCGGGGCCGCACGACGCTCGTTTCGGGCAACTCGGGCGTGGGCAAGTCGACGCTGGTGGGAACCATCGATCCGACGCTCGACATCCGCACGGGCGAACTCTCCGAGAGCCACGGCAAGGGGCGCCACACGACCACCTTTTCGACCATGTATCCGCTGGCCGGCGGGGGCGCCGTGATCGACACGCCGGGCATCAAGGGGTTCGGTCTGATCGACATCGGCGAGGGCGAGTTGTGGCACTACTTCCCCGAAATGATGCGCACGGGCCGCGACTGCCGCTTCTACAACTGCACCCACACCCACGAACCGGGCTGCGCCGTGACCGAAGCGGTGATGCGGGGCGAGATCGCGCCGATGCGCTACGAAAGCTATCTGAAAATGTTGGACGACGATGACAAATACCGCAAATAGGGACCGCGCGTGGTACGAGGAGCGCATCGCTTGTCTGGCGGAGTTCATGACCGAAGAACGTACGGAACTCTTCCGCCGGACCGTGGCGCAGCGCACGCGTTACATGACCGTGCTGGCCGAAAATACGTTCCATCCGCAGAATGCCGCCGCGCTGATCCGCCATTGCGAGGCCTTCGGAGTGCAGCGCATGCACACCGTCGAGGACCGCTGCGAGTTCCGCCCGGCCGCGGCCGTGGTGCGGGGCACCGACCGGTGGGTCGACGTCTGCCGCCATGCTTCGACGGCCGACGCGCTGCGGGTGCTCAAGGCCGGGGGCTACCGCATTGTGGCCACTACACCCCACCGCGAAGAGACGACGCCCGAGACGTTCGACGTCGCGCGCGGACCTTTCGCCCTGGTTTTCGGCACCGAGCATGCGGGCATCTCCGACGAGGCGGTCGCCGCGGCCGACGAATTCCTGCGCATCCCCATGTGCGGCATGGTCGAGAGTCTCAACGTCTCGGCGTCGGCCGCCATCCTTATCTATATGTTGTCGCAGCGGGTGCGCCGGCAGGTCGGGGAATGGGCCCTGACGCCCGAACAGCAGACCGAAACGCTCTACCGCTGGATGTACCGCAGCGTGGCCGATGCCCCGCGCATTCTCAACCGGCGGTTCGGCGACGAGTTGCAGGATGGAGCTTCGGAAGCACCGGTTTCCTTGGTGCGATCATAAAGTGCAAGGTCACAGACCTTGCGCCCGGGGCCGGCTCGCACTGAAAGCGCGACCCCCGCAGCCGGCCCGGGCGAATGCAGCGGGGCCGTCCGGTTCCGCGAGCCGCAATACGAAACTTTTCACTTCTTGTAAATGAACATACTCCGCAAACAATTCCTCTCCCACGTCGCACAGACGTCGCCTTCGCCCATGCTGGTCGAGGTCGCACGGGCCGAGGGTTCGTGTTTTTATACGCCCGAGGGCAAGCGTTATTATGATCTGGTCGCCGGCGTGTCGGTGAGCAACGTGGGCCATGCCAATCCGGCCGTGGTGCGCGCCGTGCAGGAGCAGGCTGCGCGCTACATGCACGTGATGGTCTACGGCGAGCTGGTCGAGACGCCGCAGGTGACGTATGCCGCCCGGCTGGCGTCGCTGCTGCCCGGCGGGCTGGAGAGCGTCTATTTTGTCAATTCGGGCGCCGAAGCGGTGGAGGGTGCGCTGAAACTGGCCAAACGGTTCACCGGCCGCACCGAGCTGATCTCCATGCGCCGCGCCTACCACGGTTCGACGCACGGGGCCATGAGCATGATGGGCGCTCCCGAGGGCGAGGAGTGGAAAAATGCCTTCCGGCCGCTGCTGCCCGACGTGCAGGCCATCGAATTCAACGATTTCGGCGAACTGGAGCGCATCACGCACCGCACGGCCTGCGTCCTGGCCGAACCGGTGCAGGGCGAGGCCGGCGTCCGTCCGCCCGCGGCGGGTTACCTCGAAGCGCTGCGCAGGCGTTGCGACGAGGTGGGGGCCTTGCTGATTTTCGACGAGATACAGACCGGCATGGGACGTACGGGCGCCATGTTCGCCATGCAGAAATACGGCATCGTGCCCGACATCGTGTGTCTGGCCAAGGCGTTCGGCGGCGGCATGCCGCTGGGGGCTTTCGTTTCGCGTCACGAAATCATGGACACCTTGCAGACCGATCCGGTGCTGGGCCACATCACCACGTTCGGCGGCCATCCGGTCTGCTGTGCGGCCGGGCTGGCGGCGCTCGACTATCTGTTGGAGCATCGCGTCGTGGAGGAGGCGGAGCGCAAGGGTGCGCTCTACGAGGAGTTGCTCGGCGATCATCCGGCCGTACGCGGAATCCGCCGCGCAGGACTGCTTCTGGCGGTCGAACTGGGGTCTTCGGAGCCGCTCTACCGCATCATGGAGCTCTTCAAGGACGCCGGCATCATGAGCGACTGGTTCCTCTACTGCGACACGGCGTTCCGCATCTCGCCGCCGCTCACGATCTCCGACGACGAGATCCGCGACAGCGCCGCCTTGATCCGGCGGTGTCTGGATGAATTGAAATAATGGTCGGGCAGAAAACCGTCTCTGCATGGGTTTTCGCGCCGTCATTGTGAGGGGCGTCCCTGCAGGCTTCTGCCCGAAGCCCGATAACCCGTCATGTTGAGCGAAGCGAAACATCCGTGCGCCCGGAATTGACGATCGGGTGTCGAAGCAGCCATATTTCATCATCGGGGCGGCTCGCATCGGAGGTGCGACCCCCCCCCGCAGCCGCCCCGATGAAGTTTTTTGCAAGCCGGGAGCAGAGCCAAGCCCGCATTCTCCGTCCCGTCCGTCTGTTCCGGTTGGGTCCCTACTGCCGCTTTTCGCCCCGCTAAGATGGGGTTTATTGCCGCAAACAGTATTCGTATGCTGGCACCTTATTCTTCTGCGAACTGTTTCAATGTTTCGATTTCGGCCGGCCAGCGGCTTTCGTCGGGCGTTTCGAGAATCAGCGGCATGCCGTCGAAGCGGCGGTCGCGGGCGATGTAACGGAAACACTCCCAGCCTATTTCGCCGTCGCCCAGCGGGGCATGGCGGTCGACACGGCTGCCGAGGGGCTTCATGGCGTCGTTGAGGTGCATGCCGCGCAGATAGTTCCAACCCACGATGCGGTCGAATTCGGCGAACGTGGCGTCGCACGCCGCGGCGGTGCGCAGGTCGTAGCCGGCGGCGAAAGCGTGGCAGGTGTCGATGCAGCAGCCTACGCGCGACTTCTCCTCGACGCGTTCGATGATGTAGGCCAGCTGTTCGAACCGGAATCCGAGGTTGGAACCCTGTCCGGCGGTGTTTTCGATGACGGCCGTCACGCCGTGCGTGCGGTCGAGCGCCAGGTTGATCGACTCGGCGATGCGGTCGAGGCTCTCGGCTTCGCCGATCTGCCGCAGGTGGCTCCCGGGATGGAAATTGAGCCGGTCGAGTCCCAGTTCTTCGCAGCGGTGCATCTCGTCGAAGAAAGCCTCGCGCGACTTGGCCAGACCCTCGGCTTCGGGGTGACCCAGGTTGATCAGATAGGAGTCGTGGGGCAGGATCTGGGCCGGAGCGTAGCCGAATTGTTCGCAGGCCCGGCGGAAATCGTCGATCTCACCGGCCGTGAGCGGCCTGGCCGTCCATTGGCGCTGGTTCTTGGTGAAGAGGGCGAAGCCCGTGGCGCCGATGGCGCGGGCGTTGGCCGGGGCGTTGACTACGCCGCCCGAGGCGCTGACGTGTGCTCCGAAATATTTCATTTCCGCAAGATGAAAGTGAAAGGCCGAAACCGAAAGTTCGGGGTTCAACCTTGCGGCAAAGTTACGGAATCTCTGAATTATTTCATAAATTTGCATCGCAATTCCTTCATCACAAAATTTCTGCATTATGAAATATCGTTCGTTGTTCTTGCTTTTGCCGGCCCTTCTGGCTGCTTCCGTTGCTTCGGCCCAGTTTTCGGTCGACGAGGTCGACGTGCGGCAGGACGAGGTGGCTTTCCACGATCCGGTCCGGTCGATCCCCGTGGAGGTGGAGTATTTCAACCGCGCCCGCTACCGTGCCGAGCGCGCCGCCATCCGCAAGGAGCGCAACAAGCTGGAGTTCGGCGGCGGTTTGCAGGGAGCGCTCACCTCGCACAACGATTCGTGGATCAAGGTGTCGGGCGGCGACAACTCCATCGCGCTGATGGCCAGTCTTTTTCTGAACCACACCTTCACGAAGAACCTCTTCTCGGTCGAGACCAAGTTCATCGCCAAGTTCGGCTACAACCGCATGAAGGTCGAGACCAAGACCGACGACGGCACCAGCAGCGAGGGCGTGTGGTTCAAGAACCAGGACGAGTTCGACATCTCGGTGGCACCGTCGTTCAAGATGTCGAAAAACTGGTCCTACGGTGCCATCTTCAAGTTCCGCAGCCAGTTCGCCAACGGCTACATTTCGCGTACGCAGCAGGGGGAGATCGAGCGCAAGAGCGCCTTCATGGCGCCGGGCTACCTCGACATCTCGCTCGGTATCACCTACAAGTGTCCCAAGGAGAAGTTCCCCATCGTGGTCAACATCTCGCCCATCGCCTTGAGCGCCGTCTTCGTGGAGAGCGGGCGGATCCGCGAGAACATCTGGGACAAGAAGCCCGGCTGGCAGACCTACGGCCTGGCCGGACCCGACAAGACTTCGAAGTACGAGGGCGGTTCTTCGGTGCAGGTCGACTTCGACCGCACCTTCGGCAAGAAAGGCATTTTCCGTTACCGCACCTCGATCTTCTCGTTCTACGGTTGGATCACCGACATCGGCCAGCGCAACAAAATCTCCTCCTACGGCGACTACCTCCGGGCGCTCGAAGCGTGGAACGACAAGGAGAACACCTCCGTGGGCCATGAACTCACCGACAAGCCCAACCTGCCGATCCACCCGACCGTGCGCTGGACCAACACCGTCGACATCAAGGCTACGAAATACCTCTCCACGACGCTGAATTTCGAACTCTACTACAACCGGGCACAGAATGTGGATGTGCAGACCAAGACGCTGCTCAGCGTGGGTCTGACCTATACCTTCAAGAACAAGTGATGTACAACAATTCCAAACGGGCCGTACTCTTTCCGCTGGTGCTGGCCCTCGGCGTGGCCGCGGGGGCGCTTTTCGGCGTCTATGTGGGCCGCAACACGGCCGGGACGCAGCTGCGCGACCTGCTGATGGAACGGCTCGCGGAGCCCGACAACAAGCTCACGCAGACCCTCTCGCTCATCGAGAGCCGCTATGTCGATCCGGTGTCGATGGATTCGCTCGCGGAGCATGTCATCCCGCTGCTCATCGGCGAGCTCGATCCCCATTCGGTCTATGTGCCGGCCGAGGAGATGGCCGCCATGAACGAGCCGTTGGAGGGCGAGTTCGACGGCATCGGCGTGATGTTCAACATGGCTACCGACACGGTCATCGTCCTCAATGTCATCCCGCGGGGTCCGAGCGACAAGGCGGGCGTGCGGGCCGGCGACCGCATCGTGGAGATCGACGATTCGCTGGTCGCCGGGCGCGGCATTCCGCAGGACCGCATCGTCAGACGGCTGCGCGGTCCGCGCGGCACTACCGTTCGTCTCGGCCTGAAGCGGCAGGGGATCGACGGCAAGGTGCACGTCGAAGTGGTGCGCGGCGCCATTCCCATCCGGAGCATCGAGTCGGCTTTCCGCATCACCGGAACCACGGGCTACATCAAGCTGGGTCAGTTCGCCCGCACGACCTCGGCCGAGATGGCGCAGGCGCTTGCCATGTTGCGCAGCCAGGGCGTCGACCGGTTGATATTCGACCTGCGCGGCAACGCGGGCGGCTACCTCGACCAGGCGATCGCCGTGGCCAATGAATTTCTGCACGAGGGCCAGCTGATCGTCTACACCGAGGACCGCAACGGCGAGCAGCTGCGCGAATACGCCACCGGCGCCGGTTCGGCCCAGGAGATGGAGGTGGCGGTGCTCATCGACGAGGGCAGCGCTTCGTCGAGCGAGATTCTGGCCGGCGCCCTGCAGGACAACGACCGCGGCACGATCATCGGCCGCCGTTCGTTCGGCAAGGGCCTGGTGCAGCAGCAGATACCGTTCATGGACGGTTCGGCCCTGCGGCTGACCACGGCGCGTTATTATACGCCCACGGGCCGCTCGATCCAGAAACCCTACACCAACGGCGACGGTGCCGGCTACGAGGAGGAGTTGTGGGAGCGTTACCGCAACAACGAATTTTTCTCGGCCGACAGCATCCGTTTCGCCGATTCGCTGCGTTTCGTGACGCCCGGCGGCAAGGTGGTCTACGGCGGCGGGGGCATCATGCCCGACATCTTCATTCCGGCCGACACGACCGATGTGACTCCTTATTTCGTGGAGGTCGCGGGCCGCAACATCCTCTACCGCTATACCATCGAGTATGCCGACCGCCACCGCGAGGCGCTCAACTCGGTGGAGACGCTCGAAGAATTGCAGGCCCTGCTGGCCGGCGACACGCGGCTGGTGGAGAACTTCATCGCCTATGCGGCCCGGCAGGGCGTGGCGCCGCGCCGCGCCGACATCGCCCGTTCGCGCCGGCTCATCGAAGCCCAGCTCAAGGCCTACATCGGCCGCAACACCAGGCTGGAGGATACGGGATTCTATGCCAACATCTATCCGGTGGACAACGTGATCGTGCGGGCCATCGAAATCTTAAACGACACCCAGCAAGATGATTAAGAAACTTATCGGAATTCTGTTTGCGCTGGCGACGCTCGCCACGATCGTGTTTGCCGTTATGGGCAGCGGACGCTACCGGTCGCTGGTGTGGCCCGACGGTTTCGAGTGGTCGCATCTCATGCGGCGCGACGCACGGCCCGCCGCTGCTTCGGAGCCCGTGCAGGAGACGGTTCCCGCACGGAACGAGGCTCCTGCCCGTGCAGACCGGTCGCAGTCGCAGACAGAGGATGTCCAGGCCGACTATTTCGAGGATGCCGAAGACGACCTGCCGTCCGATCTTTTCATGGAGAGCGATTATTGATCCGGGCTTGATTCGGGCTTGATCCGGACCGGGACGCTTCCGGACAGCTTCTTTCGGAGCGGCCGGAGTCGGGGCGATCCTCCATGCCGTGAAACATAGCCCGACGGGTACCCCATTTCGTAAGCGACTCGTGCCGGGCGGTGTTGTCTCCCTGCCGGAACCGGTACGGCCTTGCAAAGGGTCGCTTCGCAGGTCCGCCCGCAGTCGGCAGACCTATTTTTACCCATCTATATACTTTGGTGTACCGGCGTCTTTGGACCGGCATCCTGAATCCGACCGCCGCAACTCGCGGCTATGGCCGCGGATTCAAGTTCCGACCCACCCCCAAGCCCCGTCTCAGGCAGGGGATTCTGACGGAAATCCGAAAGAAACGAATTTACAGCATCGTTGGTACAACAAGGTATATAATCGTAGTATTTTATAGTAAAACGATCTTCGGAATTTTCCGAAGAGCGTTTTACTGTTGGCGGCAGCCCGCCGGGCAACCGTCTAATAGTATTTCACTTCCTTGCCTTCGATGGCCGAGAGGATGTTGTTGGCGGCCGACGAAGCGCCGATGCGGAAGAGGTCGACGGTGAGCCACTCCTTGCCCAGGATTTCTTCGACGATGGTGTAGTAGAGGGCGGCATCTTCGGCCGTACGGACACCGCCGGCGGCCTTGAAGCCCACCTTGCGGCCGGTTTTCTTGTAGTAGTCGCGGATGGCCTCGCACATCACCACGGCGGCTTCGGGCGTGGCCGCCACGTCGATCTTGCCGGTCGAGGTCTTGATGAAGTCGGCGCCCGCGAGCATCGAGAGCAGCGAAGCCTTGCGGATGAGCTCGGGAGTCTTGAGCGCACCCGATTCGATGATGACCTTCAGCACCACGTCGCGGTCCATCTCCGAACGGATCACCTCCACTTCGTTGGCGGCTTCGTCGTATTCGCCCGTGAGCATGCGTCCCACGTTGAGCACGATGTCCACTTCGTCGGCGCCGTTCTCGATGGCCATGGCCACCTCCAGCGCCTTGACCTCCAGGAAGGTCTGCGCGGCGGGGAATCCTCCGGCCACCGACGTGATGCGCATGGGCGTGCCGTCGACGGCCAGGCCCACCGTCTCGACGAACGAGGGGTAGATGCAGATCGACGCCACGTTGGGGACGGCGGGGTATTTCTGGTAGAATTCGGCCGCCTTGCGGGCGAACTCCGTCACCGATGCGACGGAGTCGTTGCACGACAGGGTCGTGAGGTCGATGGCCGAGTAGCAGAATTTGTAGACTTCGACGTTGTGGTTGCGCTCGGCGAGTTTGCGCATCCGGGCGACGCGTTCGTCGACTTCGGCGGCGCTCCATGCGGGAGCGTATTCGTTGAGTTGGTTTGCGTACTCCATGGTATGGTTGTTTTTACAAAAATACACAAAAAATCGGTTCGGCAGGCCAACGGCCTCAATTTTCTTTGCCGACTGCAAAAAAAGCGCCCGAATATCGGAATCCGCGTGTCATTTTGCATCGAAAAGTTCCGGCGTCCGGGGCCGGGCTTATAACTTCCACTCTTCTCCGTTGCCGGTTCCGACCTTCAACTCCCTTTCACCCCCCCCCAGCCCGGGAGGGAATACGGATGCCGGCGGCAAATGTCGTATCGAGCGAACCGAAAAATCTGTATAATAGGTAAATACGGACTCCTGGCTGCATTGTGCTCCTTGCGAGGACGAAACGGGTTGGCGGTCTCCTTGCTGTGATGGGTTTTCGGAAATTCGGGCGGCAGCCTGCGGGGCATGCCCGGTGCCAGCCGGACGGTTGCGGGTTTCCAGTGGGGAAGGCTTCGGCCCGCCCGAGCGACGGGGTTGTGCTTTTTTACGCTGCTGATTCCGGCGGGGGTTGACTTCGACAGCGTCTTGAATGAGCGCATAGCCGAGGATTGCAAAATAAGCCCGCCTATCCCTTTCTCTTGTAGCGCGAGGGCGAGGTGCCGGTGTGCTGCTTGAAATATTTGCCGAAGAACGACTGCGTGGAGAAGTTGAGGCGGTAGGCGATCTCCTGGATGCTCATGCCCGAGTATTTGAGCAGGGCCTTGGCTTCGAGGATCACCGATTCGTCGATCCAGCGCGCCGCCGTCTTGCCGCTCACCTCCTTGACGGCCGACGAGAGGTATTTGGGCGTGATGTTGAGCTGGCGGGCGTAGAACCCCACGTTGCGCTGCGACTTGCTGTATTGTTCCAGCAGTTTGGTGAATTCGCTGAAGAGCACTTCGCTGCGTCCGCGCTTCTGTTCGGTGTGCGTTTCGCGCTGGTTGATTTCGATGATCAGGTAGAAGGCCGTGGTGAAGAGCGAGCGGATGATTTCGTGTCGGTAGCGCTCCTTGTCGCTCTGCAGCATGGTTTTGACAACCTGGAAAAGCTGGCGTATCTCGGCCACGTCCTGCGCCGAGGCCTGCAGCACGGGGGAGCGGCCGAAACGCATGTAGACCGGCAGCGAGGCCGAGAGGTCGATCTGCACTTCGTTGATGAACGATTCCGAGAAGGTCAGCACGAACGCCGCGGCGTTGTCCGAGCTTCCGACCGTGCGGATGATGCTGCCCGAGTTGAAGAAGACGATGTCGTTGGTGCGCACCTGGTGCTCCTTCATGTCGATGGAGACGACGGCTTCGCCCGCGATCATGATGATGACCGAGAATCCGTCGATGGCCACAGGGTATTCGGCCGTGGTGTTGTGCCGGGCGTCGAGCGACGTGATGACCAGATCGTCGGAGAGGTAGGAGACGTCGCCCATCTCCTGTTTGATGCGCGAGATCGACACCTTCTTGAGGTTCGCGCCCGGGACTTGTTTGTTTTTGGTTGGATTCATGATCCGCAATTCTTGAACGGGTTTCCGAAGTTTCGGTCGCTGCCGGCCGGGTTGCCGGCGGACGGTCTAAAGGTTGGCCGGCTCGTCGGGAAATTGTGGGTTCGGCATGGTGCCTTGCGCATTTTCCCGTTCGCACATTACCTGCAGTCCGCCGGGCAGACACTCGATGTGCAGCGGGAATTCGGCGCCTTTCTGTCCGTCGACGTCGGTGGGTTCGTTGAGCGTCGAGCGGATGTCGAGTTCGCGCACCTGCAACTGGCGGATGATCCGGGGACTGCCGCCCAGCAGATAGCGCCACATGGCCATCGTGGAGCGGAAGAAGTTCTTCTTTTCGAGCATCAGGCAGTCGAAGAGCCCGTCCTTGATCGAGGCGCGGCGCGCCAGGCGGAAGCCGCCGGCCGTTTCACCGTTGAAGACCAGCACCATCAGCGAATCGAGGTCGAACGCCTGGCTGTCGGCCACCACTTCGAGCGGCACGGCATGCAGCGAGCGGAACTCCTTGGCGCCCTCGATCAGATAGGCCAGCTTGCCGATCAGGTGCTTGCTCGTGTTGGAGGTGTGCTGCGAGGTGGTGGTGAAGATGCCGAACGAAAGCACGTTGACGAAATACTGGCCGTTCACGCGGCCGCAGTCGACGCGGTCGATGCTTCCGAATGCGATCTGCCGGGCCGCTTCGAGCGGTTTGTCCGACATGCCGAGCGCCCGGGCGAAGTCGTTGGCCGTGCCGGCCGGAATGATGCCGATCGGGATGTCCAGTCCTTTCTGTTTCATGGCGTTGACCGCAAAGTTGACCGTGCCGTCGCCGCCCGCCACCACCATTAGCCCGATCTCTTCGCGGCCGTCGAAAGGGTTGGCGTCGAAATCGATGGGCACGGGCTCCAGGTCGTACTCCGCTTCGCGGAAGATGTCGCAGATCCGTTCGACGTTGCGCTTGATGCGTCCTTTGCCGGACTGGGCATTGTAGAGAAAAACGGCTCGTTTCATGGGTCGTCACTTCATTATCGACGCCTGCATGGCAGGCGAAACATACTCTTCGTAATCGTCGCCCTCTTCGGCGGCCAGGATGAAATAGACCCGCAGGCCGGGCATCCGCTCGGCGGTCCGCAGGGCTTCGTCGGCGCCCATGGCGAGGAACATCGTGCCCAGGGCGTCGGCCTCGGCGCAGGTGGGGGCCGCCACGGTCACCGACAGCAGGCGCGACAAGGCGCTGCGGCCCGTGCGCGGGTCGATCGTGTGGGCCACCTTGCGGCCCTGCCCGTCGAGGTAGTAGCGGCGGTAGTTGCCCGAGGTGGCCACGCCGCAGTCGGTCGTCTGCAGGCGTTTCTGGAGATATTGTCCTTCGGTCATGTTGCCGTCGAACGGGGTTTCGACCCCGATCCGCCACGCATCGCCGCGGGGGTTGACGCCTTTGCAGCGCACCTCGCCGCCGATGTCGACGATGTAGTTGCGCGCTCCGGCCCGCTCGACCAGATCGGCCAGCAGGTCGACCGTGTAGCCTTTGGCCACCGAGTTGAAGTCGAGCTGCACGCGCGGGTCGCTTTTCACCAGCCGTCCGCTGCGTATCGCGACCTTTTCGCGGCCCACGAACTCCAGCAGCGAGTCCACGTTCGGTTCGTCCGTGCGTTCCTTGCCGGCGAATCCCCACGCTTCGACCAGCGGTTTGACCGTCACGTCGTAGCGGCCGCCGCTCAGCGCGCCGATGCTGTCGGCCAGCGCCAGGCAGCGGGCGATGTGGCGGTCGACGCTGTCGGTCTCGTTGCGGTTCAGACGGCTCAGCAGCGAGGTCTCGTCGAAAATGGACATCGACGCCTTGGCCTCGCGGTCCAGGGCCATGACCGAGTCGCGGAGCTCCTGCGGCCCGATGCCGCGCACGTCGGCGATGACGTGTAGCGTCGTGCCCAGCATCGTGCCGTCGAGCGTCGTATAGGAGACTTTGCGGGGCGTACAAGCCGTCGCCGTTCCGAGAACCGCGGCGGCGATCATGCACCATTTCAGCATAAAATTCGCACTTTTGTCGTGCAAAAATACGATTTTCTCTTAGAACTTCCCGTTATTTCCGCCCGAAAATGAAAATAATTGTGTGTTGTGAATCATGAATTGTGAATTTATTCGTACCTTTGCAGAACGCTCTGGCGTTATTCGCAGTAAGGAGGATGCGTCGTAGAGTGGAACTTGAATAAATCAATTACAAATGGCTTATTTAACAGCAGAGAAAAAGCAGGAGCTTTTCGGCCAGTACGGCAAGTCCAACACCGACACGGGTTCTCCCGAGAGCCAGATCGCGCTGTTCTCGTACCGTATCAGCCACCTTACGAACCACCTCAAGAGCAACAAGCACGACTTCGGCACCCAGCGCGCACTGCTGCGCCTGGTAGGTAAGCGCCGCCAGTTGCTGGAGTACCTCAAGGAGGTCGACATCGAGCGCTACCGCGCCATCGTCAAGACGCTCAACCTCCGCAAGTAGTCCGCTGGGGAAGAAATGAGGGCAATTCCCGCGAGGGGTTGCCTTCATTTTCGTAGTGAAACCGATCAGAGATTCACGGTCCGCGGTCCGGAGCCCCGTTTTTTTTCGGCCGGCCGGCAGCGAACCCCGCCGCTCCGGGCGTTGCCTCTTCGGCCGGCTTGCGCCAAATGCGACTCCGGCAGCAGCCGAAGATGAAGCCGCGGCAGGACGTTTCCGATTCCGACAAGGGCGGGAGGACGGCCGGGCGGGATGATAGAATCGTGAATCCGTTCGAAGCATTTCAAGATTACACAACAACAGGTTAATATTTTTTATGGAAGAGAAGAAGCTGTACAATGCAGTCCGTAAGATCATCACGCTGGCCGACGGCCGCGAGATCGAGATCGAAACGGGCAAACTGGCCAAGCAGGCCGACGGCTCGGTCGTTGTCAAGATGGGCAACACCATGCTGCTCGGTACCGTCGTTGCGGCCAAAGACGCCAAACCCGACACCGATTTCATGCCCTTGCAGGTAGAATACAAGGAGAAATACGCCTCCTGCGGCCGTTATCCTGGCGGTTTCATGAAGCGCGAAGGCAAGGCCAACGACTCGGAGGTGCTCACGGCGCGTCTGATCGACCGCGCGCTGCGTCCGCTGTTCCCCTCGGATTACCATGCCGAGGTCTACGTCACGGTGAACCTCATTTCGGCCGACAAGGACATCCAGCCCGACGCTCTGGCCGGTCTGGCCGCTTCGGCCGCCCTGGCCGTGTCGGACATTCCGTTCGGCGGTCCCATTTCGGAGGTCCGCGTCGTCCGCAAGAACGGCCGGTATGCCATCAACCCCGGTTTCTCGGAGATGGCCGAGTGCGATCTCGACATCATGGTCGGCGGTACGATCGACAACATCCTGATGGTCGAGGGCGAGATGAAGGAGGTTTCCGAGGAAGTGATGCTCGGCGCCATCAAGTTCGCCCACGAGGAGATCAAGAAGCACTGCGCCGTACAGATCGAACTCTCGAAGGAGCTGGGCAAGGACGTGAAACGCACCTATTGCCACGAGGTCAACGACGAGGAGCTGCGCCAGACCATCATCCGCGAACTCTACGACAAGGCCTACGCCATCGCTACGAGCGGCACCATGAAGCACGAGCGCAGCGACATGTTCGATGCGCTGGAGGCCGAATTCGCCTCGCGCTACACCGAGGAGGAGCTCGTGGAGAAGGCTCCGCTGATCCACAAGTACTTCCACGACGACGTGCAGAAGAAGGCCATGCGCAACATGATCCTCGACGAGGGCAAGCGTCTCGACGGCCGCCGCACGGACGAAATCCGCCCCATCTGGTGCGAAGTGGGCTACCTGCCCGCCGCCCACGGTTCGGCCATCTTCACCCGCGGCGAAACGCAGTCGCTCACGACCGTTACGCTCGGTACGAAACTTGATGAGAAGGTCAAGGACGAAGTGTTGGTACAGGGCACCGAGCAGTTCGTGCTCCACTACAACTTCCCGCCCTTCTCCACCGGCGAAGCCAAGGCCGCACGCGGTCTGAGCCGTCGCGAGATCGGCCACGGCCACCTCGCATGGCGTGCGCTGAAGCCCATGATTCCGCTGGGCGAGGAGAACCCCTACGCCGTGCGCGTGGTGTCGGACATCCTGGAGTCGAACGGTTCGTCGTCGATGGCCACGGTCTGCGCCGGTACGCTGGCGCTGATGGATGCCGGCGTGAAGCTCAAGAAGCCCGTGTCGGGCATCGCCATGGGGCTGATCTCCGATTCGGCCACGGGCAAGTGGGCCGTGCTGTCGGACATCCTGGGCGATGAGGACCACCTGGGCGACATGGACTTCAAGGTGACGGGTACCGCCGACGGTATCACCGCCACGCAGATGGACATCAAGGTCGACGGCCTCTCCTACGAGGTGCTCGCCGCCGCTCTGGAGCAGGCACGCAAGGGCCGCATGCACATCCTCGGCAAGCTCACCGAGTGCATCGCCGAGCCGCGCGCCGACTACCGTCCGTTCGTGCCGCGCATCGTCCAGATCACCATCCCGCAGGATATGATCGGTGCCGTCATCGGCCCGGGCGGCAAGGTGATCCAGGACATCCAGAAGACCACCGGTACGACCATCACCATCACCGAGGTGGACCAGAAGGGTATCGTCGACATCTTCGGCGTCGACAAGGCCGCTTTGGACGGCGCCCTGTCCCGCATCAAGGCGATCGTCGCCGTGCCCGAGGTGGGCGAGACCTACCATGGCAAGATCCGTTCGATCGTGGCCTTCGGCGCCTTCGTCGAGATCATGCCCGGCAAGGATGCCCTGCTCCACATCTCGGAGATCGACTACAAGCGCTTCGAGACCATGGACGAAACGGGTCTCAAGGAGGGCGACGAGATCGATGTGAAACTTATCGGTGTCGATGCCAAGACCGGCAAGCTCAAACTTTCGCGCAAGGTGCTGCTGCCCAAGCCCGAAGGTTATGTTGAGCGCGAGCGCCGTCCGCGTCCCGAGCGCCGTGAGCGCCGCGAACGTTCGGACCGCGACGAATAGAGCGGTCGCCGCAACGTTTCGGACGGAAGCTGTCCGAGGTTTTCTTGAACCGAGAGCAGAGTCGGCGGCCGAGCGGCTCCCGGGTGTTCCCCGAGCTTGGCGAAGGGTTTGCCGGGGGTGCGAAGGGTGCGGGCTTTGCCGAGGCGAGAAAACCAGCATGACAATGAACAATTTCTGCCTGAAGTATTGCACGTTCAGCGAAAGTTTTCTACATTTGCGCTGTTGGGCTCTCTCTGTACGACCTCTCGCGGAAGTCCGGGCAACCGGAGCGGGCAGGGAAGCGTCCGGCAAGGCAACCAAGGAACAAGAGGCAAACAAAATAAACACTTTTAAAAGCAAGACCATGAAAAACGTAATGAAATTGAGCATCGTGCTCGTTGCTGCCGCATTGGCATTCTCGAGCTGCAACTGCTTCAAGAAGATGGCCAAGAACCGCGACGAGGTGAACCTGACCGTCAATCCCGAGGTTCTGACGTTGAACAACGGCATCGTTGCCGCCGACATCACCGTCACTTTCCCCGAGGATTACTTCAACAAGAAGGCCGTTGTCAAGGTGACTCCCGTCATCGTGTTCGAGGGCGGTGAGGTTGCCGGTACGCCCAAGTTCTACCAGGGTTCGAGCGTCGACGACAACTATGCCATGATCGACAACAACGGCGGCAGCTACACCCAGCACGTCGAGTTCCCCTACGATCCCCGCATGGACCAGTGCGAGCTCCAGCTCCGCGCTGAGATCAAGTGCCCCAGCGGTAGCTGCAAGGAGTTCACGCTGGTGAACCTCAACGACGGCGCCATCCCCACCAAAGAGCAGGCTGCCGTTCTGGCCGGCAGCGACGAGGCTGCCAAGGCTGCTCTTGCCAAGGAGTTCGGTCTGACGGTCGCCTACGGTCTCAACACCCTGCAGAAGGATCTCAAGTATGGCGATCTGATGGAGCCCATGGCCAACAACTACAAGCGCGTGACCACCGTTGTCGACAAGACCGATCTGCTCTACGCCATCAATTCGTCGGTCGTGACGAAGAAGAACGAGCGTAAGGCCGACCTCGGCGAGTTCAAGAACAACGTCGATAAGAACCTCGAGAACGACCGCGCCACGCAGAACATCGCCGTCAAGGGTTACGCTTCGCCCGATGGTCCCGAGAAGTTCAACGACAAGCTTTCGAAGGCTCGCAGCGAGTCGGGCAAGAAGGTCGTTGCCAAGCTGCTGAAGAACTCGGGTCTCGACATCGACGCTGCCGCCTACGGCGAGGACTGGGAAGGCTTCAAGGAGCTCGTCGAGAAGTCCGACATCAAGGACAAGAACCTGATTCTCCAGGTGCTGGGCCTCTACAACTCGCCCGCACAGCGCGAGGCCGAGATCAAGAACATGTCGTCGGTATTCAACGAGCTTAAGAGCGACATCCTTCCCGAGCTGCGTCGTTCGCAGATCGTCAACAGCACCGACATCCAGGGCAAGACCGACGCCGAGATCATGGCCGCTTACCGCAACGGCGACGCGCTGACCGTCGAGGAGTACCTCTACGCTGCCGACAAGCTCGCCAACGGTGCCAACGAGCAGGTTTCGATCCTCGCCGCTGCCGCCAAGAAGTACAACGACGCCCGCGTTTACAACAACCTCGGTGTCGCTCAGACCAAGGCCGGTCAGAAAGCTTCGGCTCTGCAGTCGTTCGAGAAAGCTGCCAAGCTGGATTCGTCGAAGGAGCTCAACAAGAACCTCCTCCTCTCGAACCTCGCCAACGGCCGGACCGCCGAGGCCAAGAAGTACGCTCAGTCGGCCGACGCCGAGGCTAAGGCTGCCATGGCTGCCGCTCAGGGCGACTACAAGGCTGCCGCCAACACGCTGGAGGGTTACAACGCCGCTGTTGCTTCGGTTATGAACAACGATCTCGCCGCTGCCAAGAAAGCCATCGCCAAGGACAACTCGGCCGATGCCGACTACCTGCGCGCCGTGATCGCTGCCAAGGAGGGCGACCTCAACACCGCCAATGCTCAGCTCAAGAGCGCTGTGGCCAAGAACCCCGCTCTCGCTGAGAAGGCTGCCAAGGACGTAAACCTCAAGGCTCTGCGCTAAACCTTGCAGGGGGGGCTGAAAAAGAGTCTCCCGTGCATCATAGGGGCCCCGGATCGGAAGATTCGGGGCTTTTTTATATGCAGTCCGTCGTATCTACTGGCGGAACACAGTAGGGTATCGGGCGGCGACGGTCAGCGTGTCTGTATCCTGCACAGGGTGCGAACGGAAAGGCGGTGCGGAGATTGCAGAGTCGCCGGATGCGGCGGCAAGTCAGACGAAAGAAAGGTAAAAGCGGTCCGTGCAGATGCTGGACGCAGCGCACGGCGCGGCCGGTGGTTCGATTCCCGTTATCCAACGGGTTGACCAGTCCGGCGTCGAGCCGCAGGAACGCACCATTGTAATTGCCCGAAGCATAGGTCGATGACGACCAATAGCGCCCCGTTGTGCCGACTTCACCCAAGGCTCCCGTCGTATTGTTGCGGTAGCCCGAAGCAGGCGCCGTAGCAATCGCTGGATGGATGGCGCGGCGGATGTTCGGAGAAAAACACCGTGTCAAACGTTTTTATAACTGATCGACTCTGTTGTCTGTCAGTGGATTGCCTGAATCTGCATACCGCGCTGGTACAAACCTTGGTCCGTGCCACTCAGGGTCGGAAACCGCTTTTACCTTGTTTGTTATTTCAGAAGTCCTGGGTATTGAAGCTGCAATCATACGGCTTGCATCGGTCGTCGGATAGATGACGACGGGAAACGACCGGATGCCGGTCGGCGGGGAGGTTGGCTGCATAATGCAGGACCTGCCATGAAAAATGCGCACGATATATTTGTCGTGCGCGTTTTTCATGGATCTGTCGGGACATCGAAGCGAACGGCCGAATCGCCCTCGCCCGAGGTTTCTATGCCTCTTCTTTGGCGGCAAGGGCCTTGTCGACCTCGATGATGAAGTCGGCCAACACGTTCATGTAGTTGATGAAAGCGTCGTAGGCCGAGTCGTAGGGGTTGAAGTAGGAGTGGACATCGCCGTCCGACAACCATTTGGTGGCCATGTAGTAGAAATGGTCGGAGGTCTGGAGGAAGTTCCACACGTAGTCGAAGTCGGGGTTGCCGAGCCGGGCGATCTTCTCCTTGAGGCCGTAGAGCTTGGAGAAAGCCTCGTTCTGCAACTCGTTGCCGAGCCAGGCCGTGACGTCGCGCTCCTCGTCGGCCCACGACATGGTGTGGGGGCAGTGGAGCACCGCAACGGGCTGGTATCTGTCGGCCGCCTCGCTTACGGTGGCGAATTCCAGGTACCCGGTGGCCGTGAGGGTCCGGGGCAGCTCCTTCATGAATTCGAAAATCCCGGTGTCGGCGGTTTGGTGCTCGCCGAAGGTCTCGTAGTCCATGAAAAGGTTGATGACCTCACCCGGCGTCTGGTCCGAAGCCAGCCACTCGGCGAATTTCGCGGCGGTCAGCGGCCACTGGTCCCAGCCGCGGTCGGAGAACCGGAAGGCGATGTCGTCCGAGAGCTTGTAGTTGCGCAGCAGAAGACGCATGCGCTGGTCGATGGCGTTGGCATAGACGAAGTTGGGCGACTTCCAGCCCAGCACGTGCTTGGCACCCTCGGCCAGCATGGTGCGGAAGCCCATTTCGGAGACCATGGCGCCGATCTGGTCGGAGTAGATCAGTTCGGTGTTGCGGAAAGCGGCGGGTTTGACGCCGAACTCCTTCTCGATGGTTGCGACATGGAGCTGCACCTGCGCGGCGAAGTCCTCTTTCGAGGCGAGCGACGCGAGGGAGTGGGAGTAGGTTTCGGCCAGGAACTCGACACAGCCCGTGGCCGCCAGCTCCTTGAATGAAGCGAGCACCTCGGGTGCGAAGGTGCGGAACTGCTCGATGGCGGTGCCGGTGATGGAGAACGAACAGCGGAAACGCCCTTCGTTCTCGCGGATGAGCTTCAGGAGCAGGGCGTTCATCGGCAGGTAGCACTGGCGGGCGACTTTCTGCATGATCGAACGATTGAGCAGATCGTCGAGGTAGTTGTGGTCCTTGCCCATGTTGAAGAAACGGTATTTCTTCAGACGCCAGGGCTGGTGGACCTGAAAGTACAGGCAGACGGTTTTCATCGGGGGTTATTTTTTATTTGTTTTTTGCTTCTGCGATCACTTCCTCGTAGACGCCCTTGATCTTGGCGGCCACGTTGTTCCACTTGAGGTTGGTGACCTCTTCCAGTCCCTTCTCGGCGAACATGTTGGCCAGAGCGGGGTACTTGACCAGGCCGTACATGGCGTCGGCCATGGCGTCGACGTCCCAGTAGTCGACCTTCACGGCATAGTCGAGCACTTCGGCCACGCCGCTCTGTTTGGAGATGATGACCGGCACGTTGGAGCGCATGGCTTCGAGAGGCGAGATGCCGAACGGCTCCGAGACCGACGGCATGACGTAGACGTCGGAGAGCTGGAACATCTTGTGGACGTCTTCGCCGCGCAGGAATCCGGTGAAGTGGAAGCGGTCGGCGATGCCGAGACGGGCGACGCGGCGGATGACATGGTTCATCATGTCGCCCGAGCCGGCCATGACGAAGCGCACGTTGGGCATGCGTTTGAGTACCTTGGCGGCCGCCTCGACAAAGTAGTCGGGGCCCTTCTGGTAGGTGATGCGGCCCAGGAAGGTGATGATCTTGTCGTCGACGCCGCGCTCGGGAGCCGCCGAGGAGTTCTCGGCGAAACGCACGGCGTTGTGCATCGTCACGACGCGCTCGGCGGGGATGCCGTAGCGGTTGATGACGATGTTGCGCGTGAGGTTCGAGACGGCCATGACACGGTCGGCGGCCTGCATGCCGGCGCGCTCGATGGCGTAGACCTGCGTGTTGATGTTCTCGCCGCTGCGGTCGAACTCCGTGGCGTGCATGTGCACGACCAGCGGCTTGCCCGAGACGCGTTTGGCGGCGATGCCGGCGTAGTAGGTGAGCCAGTCGTGGGCGTGGATGACGTCGAACTGCCCTTCGAGGTCGCGGGCCACCTGTGCGGCGACGACGGCATAGCGGGCGACCTCCTCCATGAGGTTGGCGCCGTACTTGCCGGAGAAGGTGTAGCGCTGCTTCCAGGCGTCGGTGGTCGACCAGGCGGTGCGGCCGCTCTGCACGAACTGCTCGTGGTAGACGTCGTACTCCTCGGGCGAGAGGTAGGGCACCATGTTGGAATCGATGCGGATGAACGACATGCTGCCGAGGATGTCGTCGGCCCCGCTGCCGGTCGATCCGTAGAGCGCCTCTACTTCGCTGGCGTTCAGCACATGGGTGAAACGCTGATCCTCGTCGCCGTAGGCGTGGGGCACGACGAACGTCACTTCGACGCCGTTGCGCGCCAATCCGCGGGTCATGCCGTAGCAGGCAGTGCCCAGACCGCCGGCGATGTGAGGAGGAAACTCCCAGCCGAACATTAAAACTCTCATAATCGTATTCCTTTCTTTATAACTTTGTTTCGTCTTCCGTCCGATTTTGTCTCTCGTCCGGGCTCGAACCGTTGATTCTGCCGGGAGACGGCTCTGTTTATTATTCATCGCATCTTGTCGGTCCGGTGCCGTGCGGCTTTGCCGCAGGGAGGGCGGTGCGGGCCGAAGCCGTAGGGCAGCGATGCAAACCGTCTTCCGATCACCGGACCGTCCGGGCAGGCGCACCTCCGGTTGCATCTCGCTTTCGGTATCGAAAGCAGCCCGGACTTACCCCCCCCGGGAGTGACAGCCGCATGCCTGAAAACCCTGAAAGGCATCGACGGCCGATGGTCTCCGACTTATGCTCCCGCTTTCCGTTCGCGGATCATGCGGTAGATATTCAGCACGGCTCCGACGCTCCACGCCTGCGAGATGGCCCCGCGGTGAGTGTAGGGCGGGTCGGCGTCGTAGAGGTCGTTGATCGAACCGATGCCGTAGACCTGGATGTCTTCTTCGAACGAAGCGAGCATCTCCTCGGCCTGCGGCAGGAAGGCGTCGCCGTCGATGTCGAACGAAGCCTGCACGAAGAATTGCAGCAGCCACGGCCACACCGAGCCGTTTTGGGCCGCGAAATCGCGCTCGGCGGGGGTTCCGTCGCACGTACCCTTGTAGAGCGGATTGCGCGGGGTGAGCGAGCGCAGGCCCTTGGGCGTCAGCAGGTGTTGGCGGACGATGCGCAGGATGTCGATCTGCGTCTCGATGTCGGGCATCTTGTAGGGCAGGCCGCATGCGACGATCATGTTGGGCCGGATGGTGTCGTCGGCCCCGCCGTCGCCCACGTAATCGGCCAGGTAGCCCTGCGGCAGGCGGAACAGCTTGTTGAACGAAGCGGCCGTGCGTGCGGGAATCTCCTCCCACGCCTTGACGAACTCCGTATCGCCGTTTTCGGACGCGAGCCGCAGCGCATAGCATACGGCGTTGTACCACAAAGCGTTGACTTCGACCTGGTAGCCGTTGCGCGGGGTCACGGCGCGTCCGTCGATCACCGAATCCATCCACGTGAGCGGGTGCGCTTCGTCGGAAGCGGCCCAAATCAGCCCGTTGTCGTTCATCACGACGGTGCCGGCAATGCCGCGCCGATAGCTTTCGAGCAGCTCTTTCATGGCTTGTCCGTAGCGGCGCCAGATGCTCTGTCCGTCGAGTTTGCGTTCGAGCTGCTGGAGCGTCCAGAAGAACCACAGCGGTGCGTCGACGGCCGCCGCGGCCGATGCCGAGCCGGTGAACATGCCCTGCTGCATGGCGCGCACCTGCGTGTCGAGGGCGTCGATGCAGTCTTCCTTGTGGTCCTGGGCCAGGGTCAGTCCGGGCAGCGCGATGAAGGTCTGCCGGGCCAGTACGCCGTACCACGGATAACCGGCGATGACCTCGGTGCGGTTGCCGGGCCGGCGGATGACGAACTGCCGGGCCGAGTGCTCCAGGCAGCTGATGAAGTCGATCTTGTGGGTGCGCCGGGCGATGGAGGCCTCGAACATCTCCTCGATGGTCTTGGTGGACCCCATTTCGTCGAGCGACGCCGAGAAGATGATGCTTTCGCCTTTCTTCAGCTCGGTCTCGAAGTAGCCGGTGGTCATGAGGTCCTCGTGTCCCTCGTAGCCGCGGGCGAGGTCCTGCTGGTACTCGAAATTGTAGTACCAGTCGGGTGCCGGTACGAACTCCGTGCCGGGCTTCGAAGTCTGGAGGTAGAGCCACGGGAACGACTCGTAGAGACGGCACTTCACGCCGTTGACGGCGGGGTAGGAGTGGCCGTTGGCCTGCATGTTGGCCTTCGTCAGGGCATGCTTGTCGCGGAACGCCAGGAAAGGCCGCAGCCGCAGGTGCGTCTCGGAGTGGGCGTCGACGAGCGTGTAGCGGATCATCAGCTGCGTGCGCTTGTGGATCCACAGCATCTCTTTCTTCAGGATGACGCCGCCCACGCGGTAGGTGATCGTCGGGGTGGGCGTATACTGGAAGTCGGTGATGTATTTGTGGCCGCGCGGCTCGTAGACCCCCTTGAAACGATGCAGCGCCAGGTTGAAGCTCTGGTCGTGCTGCACGATCGTCTCGTCGAGCGACGACAGCAGCAGGCAGGTGCGGTCGCTGTCGTCGATGGGTGCCACGATCAGACCATGGTAGCGGCGCGTATTGCAGCAGACGATGGTGGTGCTCATGTAGCCGCCGATGCGGTCGGTGGCGAGCATCTCCCGCTGGAGCGAATACTCCAGGTTGCCCAATTCGCTTTTGTCGAAGGTTAATGCAGACATATCGCTGTGGATGATGTTGTTTTCGTGTTATGAAGATAGCGATTTTTTCGCCATTTTGTTCCCGGATTACGAAAAAATTTCTTTTTTCGGACAGTTTCGGTCGTGTTTTCAGCTTCCGGGAACAAGAACGGCGGTCGGAAACCTGTTTTACCCGGCCGCCGACCCTGCCGGGAGCAGGGTTTTCTCTATGTTGGTTGTTCCACGGGCTGCGGTCCGCAAAGGGCGGGAGGTTCGGCGGCAAGCCGTTGTTTCCGGCTGCGGAACCGCTGCTTCGAGAGGTGCCGCGCTGGGGTGCGGTTTCGCGGTCGCGGCTCCGAACGTCATGCTCCGGGTTTCGGCCCGGAGCATGACGCGGAATTCCGTTTCCCGATCAGGCCCACTTCACCAGCGCGAAGTCCATGCGGTGGGGCAGGTGCTCGTTGCGCGGGAAGACACGCAGCGCCACGTCGTAGGTGCCCGTTTCGTCGGGCGTGTAGTCGAGCGTGTAGGTCACCAGACTGCCTTCGACCTTCGAACATGCGAGGCCTACGGTGCGGGTGACGTTGACCGCTTCGCCGCCGACGATCTGCCGGGCGATCACCATCTCCACGCCCAGGTCTTCGGGCCGGAGGTTGGCGATGTCGAGCTTTACTTCGAAATGGTAGGTCTCGCCTACGAAGACGGCTTCCTTCTCGATCTTCACGCGCTGCACGTCGACCACGCGCACCTGGTCCCAGGCTGCCGAGACCTTGCGCTTCCAGGCCGCGATCTCGCGGGCCAGCCGGTAGCCGCCCTCGACGATCTGCTGCTTGCGTGCCGCGAGCTTGTTGTAGAAACGTTCCTCGTAGTCGGTGAGCATGCGGTTGGTGGTGAAGTTGGAGGCGATGTCGGCCACGCAGCGCTTGACCGAAGCGACCCACGCGTGGGGAATGCCGTCCTGTTCGCGCTGGTAGTAGAGCGGGGCGATCTGCTCCTCGATGGTGTTGTAGATCATCTCGGCGTCGAGTTCGTCCTGGTAGTGCTGGTCGGCGAAGGTGCGTTCCATGGGAAGCATCCAGCCGGCGCCCTCCTTGTAGCCCTCGACCCACCAGCCGTCGAGCACGGAGAACTGCATGACGCCGTTCATGACGCACTTCTCGCCCGACGTACCCGACGCCTCCAGCGGACGGGTCGGGGTGTTGAGCCATACGTCGACGCCCTGCACCATGCGGCGGGCCAGCTCCATGTCGTAGTTCTGCAGGAAGAGAATCTTGCCCACGAACTGCGGCATGGCCGACACTTCGACGATGCGCTTGATGAGGTCCTGGCCCGGCTTGTCGTTGGGATGGGCCTTGCCCGCGAAGATGAACTGCACGGGGCGCTCCTTGTTGTTGACGATGGCCGCCAGCCGGTCGAGGTTGGTGAAGAGCAGGTAGGCGCGCTTGTAGGTGGCGAAGCGGCGCGCGAAGCCGATGGTCAGCACGTCGGGCTTGATGCCCTCGATGATCTGGATCATCTGGCGCGGCGAGTCGAGACGCACCTGGTTGGGGTCGCTGAAACGACGGCGGATGTGCTTGATGAGGCGGTTCTTGAGGTACATGCGCTCGTTCCACAGCTCCTCGTCGGGTATGTTGTGCACCTTCTGCCAGGCGGGGATGTCGTAGGAGTGGCCCTCGAAGCCGTCGCCGAAGTAGCGGGCGTAGAGGCGGCGCAGCGACGTAGCGATCCACGTGGGGAAGTGCACGCCGTTGGTCACGTAGCCGATGTGCAGCTCGTTCTTGAAGTAGCCGGGCCACATGTTGCCCAGGATGTCCTTCGACACCTCGCCGTGGAGCCACGACACGCCGTTGACCTCCTGCGAGAGGTTGCAGGCCAGCACCGACATCGAGAACTTCTCGTTGGGGTCGTTGGGGTTGGTCTTGCCGAGGTTGATGTACTGCTCCCACGTGATGCCCAGCACGTCGGGGTAGTGCGACATGTACTGACGGATCATGTGCTCGGGGAAGGCGTCGTGGCCGGCCGGCACGGGGGTGTGGGTGGTGAAGAGCGACGACGAGCGGACCACCTCCAGCGCCTCGGAGAACGAGAGCTTCTTGTGGTTGACCATCTCGCGGATGCGCTCGATGCCGATGAAGGCGGCGTGACCCTCGTTGCAGTGGAACACTTGGTGCTTGACGCCCAGCTTGCGCAGGGCGCGGATGCCGCCGATGCCCAGCAGGATCTCCTGCTTGAGGCGGTTTTCCCAGTCGCCGCCGTAGAGGTAGTGGGTGATCTGGCGGTCCTCTTCAAGGTTATCTTCGAAGTCGGTGTCGAGCAGGAAGAGGTCGGTGCGGCCCACCTGGCACTTCCAGACGCGCGCCGAGAGCGTGCGGCCCGGGAAGGCGATGGTGACCGTGAGCCAGTTGCCCTCCTCGTCGCGCACGGGCGAGATGGGCAGCTTGTAGAAGTTCTGTGCCTCGTAGGTGGCTTCCTGTGCGCCCTGCGCCGAGAGACGCTGGGTGAAGTAGCCGTAGCGGTACAAGAGACCCACGGCGGCCATCGGCACGTTCTTGTCCGACGCCTCCTTGAGGTAGTCGCCGGCCAGGATGCCCAGACCGCCCGAGTAGATTTTGAGCGACGAGTGCAGACCGTACTCCATCGAGAAGTAGGAAACCGTCGTGGTTTTCGGGTCGGGTTTCTCGTCCATGTAGGCGAGGAACTGCGCATGCACGGCGTCGAGCTGGGCGAGGAACTGGGCGTCCTGTTCGAGTTCCTTGAAGCGCTCGATGCTCAGCTTGTCGAGGAACGCGATGGGGTTGCGGTCGCACTCGGCCCACAACGCGGGGTCGATGTTCTCGAAAAGGTCGCGGGCGCCGGGATTCCAGCACCACCACAGGTTGCGCGAGAGTTCTTCCAGAGCGTGGAGACGGGCCGGCAGGGTCTTGTCGACCATCATGCGGTTCCAGTTGGGCTTCTCGACGAAGAGCTGCTGACGCACGAAGTTGATCTGCTCGGTCTTCGAGCCGCCGTCGTCCAGCACGGCGCGGTTGGTGCGCACGATGGAACTTTCGATCGCTTCGGCGTAGGCGTTCTCGTAGGCGGCGTAAAAATGCTCCCAGAGGGCCGATTTCGAGATTTCGAGGGCCGACCGGCGCTTCTTGGCCACCTCCTTGTCGTCGAGGCGTGCGAAGCGCAGCATTGCGTCAGCAATGCGCCCGACGACCTCGCTGTCGTTGTAGTCGTCGCGGCGGATCACCTCCACGCCGTCGTGCTCGGGCTGCTTGCCCACCCACAGGCCGAAGCCGGCAAGCGTCGTGGTGATGGTCGGCACGGAGAAAGCCACCGACTCCAGCGGCGTGTAGCCCCACGGCTCGTAATACGAGGGGAAGACCGTGAGGTCCATGCCCACCAGAAGTTCGTAGTAGTCCTTGCCGAAGATGCCGTCGTTGCGGTTGAGGTAGGTCGGCACGAAGATCACCTTCACCTTCGAGTCGTCGGTGGTGAGTACCGAGCCGTTCAGCGCGTGGACGATCGGGTCGGTGTCGGGATACTCCAGCTGGTGGGTCGAATATTTGTAGCGGCTGCCGTCGATGGGTTTCGACGGGTCGGCCAGATGGGCCTGGAGGTCGGGGCGCGGGCCGCGGTTGCCGGCCGGCACGGTGATGTAGACCAGCACGTCGCGGTCGAGCTGCCGGGAGGCGGCCAGCGTCTTGAGCGACTCGACGAAGACGTCGAGGCCCTTGTTGCGGAATTCGTAGCGGCCGCTCGTGCCGACGATCAGCGGGTCGGTCGCGAACTTCGTGCCCAGGCAGGCTTCGGCCACTTCGATCATCGACTTGCGGGCCGCGGCACGCTTGGCGTCGTACTCGGCGCCCTGCCAAACGAAGTCGTTCTCGAAGCCGTTGGGCGTCACGCAGTCGACCTCGCGGCTCAGCAGATACTTGCACTCGTTGGCCGTGATGTCGCTCACGGTGAGGAACGCGTCGTGGTAGGTGGCGGCCATCTTCTCGATCGAATGTTTGGCCACAACGTTGAACTGGCGCGCCAGCTCGTCGGCGTTGAACTTCGTCAGGTCGTTGTAGAGCGGCAGGCGGTTGCCGGCGATGCAGCGGCCCATGACGGTGGCGTGCGTGGTGAAGAGCGTGGCAACGTAGGGGGCGTTGCGGCGCAGGTAGAGCCCGCCGGCGGCCGTCATCCACTCGTGGAAGTGGGCGGCGACCTTCTCCGTGGCGGTGCAGAAGGTGTCGACGTAGGAGGCGATGACCTTGCCGGCGGCGTAGCCGAACAGCACGGGCTCGATGTAGTCCCACTGGCCCGAGATCGAATCGACGTGGTAGTCTTCCCACAGTTTCTTCAGAATCTCGTCCTTGCGGGGAAAAAGCGAGGTGAAGTCGATGAGGATCGCCGTGGGTTCGCCCTTGATCTTCCAGCGGCCCACGCGGATGCGGATGCCGTCGCCGTAGACGCTCTGACGCCAGTTGCGGAGCAGGTTGGGGTCTTCCTCGAACTCGGGATTGAGGCCTTCGTGCGAGAGGTCGGGACCGATCAGCAGGTAGCGGTCGCCGAATTTGCGGGTCGCGGTCTGTGCCTTGGTCGAAACGACGGTGTGGATGCCGCCGATCTTGTTGCACACCTCCCAGCTCACTTCGAACAGATAGTCAGGGGTCAGTTTTGCGTTGCTCATAATTTATGTTTTCGTTTGTAATCTACTTGATGCTGAGGCGTAAACTCGGGCGCAAAGTTAATACATATATTTATATTGGGCAATCCGTCCGGTCCTGTGCGGGTACTCACGGCGCCGTTGCAGGGCCGCCGGAGGCCTCCCGGGCGGGAATTCTTTAAAAAATTTAAGAATAATTTAACATTGCCGTTTCTTCCGTTTCGCAGTTTGTTCCTTCGGTCGGTCCGTGCGGCGCCTTCTCCGGCGGCATCGCTGGGCAGAAGCGCGGACGCCCGTCCGGCGAAACCCGGAAACGGGCGGAGCGACCGGCTTGTCCGGACATCGCCGGCTTTCTATTCGCTTTCGAACAGCGCGCCGATCACGGCGTCGGAGACCAGCCATTGCTCGGCCGGGATCGCCAGCCGTTTTTCCATGGCGACGAGTGTTCCGGCGGCTACGAAGCGCTCAGCCTCCCGGAGTGTCCGTTCCGCACTTGCAGCTCCGAAGCGGCATTCCAGCTCCCCGAGGTCGATCCCCTCGGCCGTGCGCAGCCGCGTCATCAGGTATTCGTTGTATCGGTCGCGGTCGCTCAGCACTTCGTGCTCGGGCGGTCGGCCGGCGATGTAGCGTTCGATCGAGGCTGCGTTCCAATGGCGCTCGCGTCCGTCGTAGGAGTGGGCCGCGGGTCCCGTGCCCAGGTATTTCTCGCCGTGCCAATAGGCGGCGTTGTGCCGCGCCCGCCGCCCCGGCAGCGCGAAGTTCGAGACTTCGTAGTGTTCGTATCCGGCTTGTGTCAGCACACGGTGCACGGTCAGAAACTCCGCCCGGCTGGTCTCTTCGTCGACGGGCGCGAAGTCGCCCCGTGCGGCCCGACGTCCGAACGCCGTGCCGGGTTCGACGGTCAAATGGTATGCCGAAACATGCTCGGGCTCCAGGGCGATAATGGCGTCGAGCGAGCGTTGCAGCGAGTCGCCCCCGAAACCGGGAACGCCGAATATCAGGTCGACGGTGAGGTTGCCGAATCCGGCAGCGCGGGCTCTTTTCACCGCATCGACGGCCTGTGCGGCGGTGTGGCGGCGGTTCATCGAGCGCAGGCAGGCGTCGTCGAGCGACTGGATGCCGATCGAGAGCCGGTCGATGCCTGCGCGGCGCAGTGCGTCGAGATACGCACCGTCGAGGTCGTCGGGATTGGCTTCGAGGGTGGTTTCCTCCACGGCCGTGCAGTCGAAAAGGTCGGCCGCCCGGGCGAGCAGGCCTCCTATCTGTTGCGGCGTGCAGAGCGATGGAGTGCCTCCGCCGAAGTAACGCGTGCGGACGGCTTCGCCGCCCAGGTAGCCGCGCTGATGTTCGAGCTCGTCGTGCATGGCTTTCAGCACGTCGTCCATGCGGCGCAGGTCGGCGCTCTTGAAGAAGTCGCAGTAAGCGCACACGCGCTTGCAGAACGGGATATGGAAATAGAGTCCGGCCATGGTGAATTCGAAGATACGAAAAGTAGGCGGAAAGTGAAAGGGCTGCGGCGATTTTTTGTGCTTGTCCGCAAAAATACTTTCTCTTGTCGGTTCTGTTGTTCAGTTGGTCGGCCGGCGGCGGAACGCGGCCTGCGGAGGGTGTTCGGTAATCGCCGGATGCCTCTGCGGAAGCAGCTCCGACGAAGATGCCCGGCGCGGTTGAACAAGCACGTGCTGCATGCTCTGCGGACAACGGCGGCCGGAAAGCCGCCGGCAGAGATGGAACGATTGTTGGACCCGTAGGGCTGCCGGTCGAACAAGCTATGAATGAAGCGCATAAGCCGTTGAGGAAAAATAATAAATTTTTTCGGAAAATTCGTTGTTATATTTTTCACAAAAAGGAAAGTTTTTCTAACTTTGCGTCGGAAAAAATGCGGTGCGCCCGCCGGGCCGCCGCCGCGCGAACAGAAGAGGTTTAATTTAAAAATAGTTTGATTATGGACAAGTTGGATCTGAAGAAGTACGGGATCACGGGTGCCACCGAGATCGTGTACAATCCCTCCTACGACGAGCTCTTTCGCGAGGAGACCAAGAAGGGCCTGCGCGGCTTCGAGAAGGGTCAGGTGACCGAGATGGGCGCCGTCAACGTGATGACGGGCGTCTACACCGGCCGTTCGCCCAAGGACAAGTTCTTCGTCATGGACGAGACCACCAAGGACACGATCTGGTGGACTTCCGACGAGTATAAGAACGACAACAAGCCCGTGAGCAAGGAGGCTTGGCAGGAGCTCAAGAAGATCGCTTCCAAGGAGCTGTCGGGCAAGAAGCTCTACGTGGTCGACACGTTCTGCGGCGCCAACGAGAACACGCGTCTGAAAATCCGCTTCATCATGGAGGTGGCATGGCAGGCTCACTTCGTGAAGAACATGTTCATCCGTCCGACCGACGCCGAGCTGGAGGAGTACGGCGAGCCCGACTTCGTGGTGCTCAACGCTTCGAAGGCCAAGGTGAAGAACTACAAGAAGCTGGGTCTCAACTCCGAGACGGCCGTGGTCTTCAACCTCACCGAGAAGATGCAGGTGATCATCAACACCTGGTACGGCGGCGAGATGAAGAAGGGCATGTTCTCCTACATGAATTACCTGCTGCCGCTCAAGGGCATCGCTTCGATGCACTGCTCGGCCAACACCAACGAGAAGGGCGAGACGGCCGTCTTCTTCGGTCTGTCGGGTACGGGCAAGACCACCCTTTCGACCGATCCCAAACGCCAGCTCATCGGCGACGACGAGCACGGCTGGGACGACGACGGCGTCTTCAACTTCGAGGGCGGCTGCTACGCCAAGGTCATCAACCTCTCGAAGGAGTCGGAGCCCGACATCTGGAACGCCATCCGCCGCAATGCGCTGCTGGAGAACGTGACCGTCGACAAGAAGGGCAAGATCGACTTCGCCGACAAGTCGGTGACGGAGAATACGCGCGTGTCGTACCCGATCTTCCACATCAAGAACATCGTGAAGCCCGTGTCGAAGGCTCCCGCCGCCAAGAAGGTGATCTTCCTCTCGGCCGACGCTTTCGGCGTGCTGCCTCCCGTGTCGATCCTGACTCCCGAGCAGACCAAGTACTACTTCCTCTCGGGCTTCACCGCCAAGCTGGCCGGCACCGAGCGCGGCATCACCGAGCCCACGCCGACCTTCTCTGCCTGCTTCGGTGCCGCTTTCCTCTCGCTGCACCCCACCAAGTACGGTGAAGAGCTCGTGAAGCGCATGAAGCAGTCGGGTGCCACGGCCTACCTCGTGAACACCGGTTGGAACGGTACGGGCAAGCGCATCTCCATCAAGGATACGCGCGGCATCATCGACGCCATCCTCGACGGTTCGATCGACAAGGCGCCGACCAAGACCATCCCGATGTTCGACTTCAAGGTGCCGACCCAGCTGCCGGGCGTCGATCCCAAGATCCTCGATCCGCGCGACACCTACAAGAACCCCAAAGAATGGGAGACCAAGGCCGAGGACCTGGCCAACCGCTTCGTGAAGAACTTCGTGAAGTTCACCGGCAACGACGAGGGCAAGAGCCTTGTGGCCGCCGGTCCCAAGGTGAAGTAAGTTTTTTCGTTTGAGTTAAATATGAGTTGATGGCTTCCGGTCTGCCTTTCGGGCAGGCCGGAAGTTTTTTGTCTCGTACGTCCGGTCGGGGAGGGCTGCTCGGGGAACTTGTCGGGCAGGCGCAAAGAAAAACGGCGGTTCCGGAGAACCGCCGGGCCGAGGCAGCCGTGCAGATGCTTGGACGCAGCGCACGGTAAAGGCATTGGACCGATCGCTTCCGGTCAGCGGATTCACAAGGGAGCCGTGGAACCACAGCAGGCCCCCGTTATGATTGTCCGAGACCATGGGCGACGAGGCCCACGAATAGCCATTCGTGCCGACATTGCCCAAGTCTCCCGTTCCGCCGGAGCGGTTGCCCGCAGCAGGCCCGGGATTAGGGAGCAATCGCTGGAATGGATGCCGCGGAGAGGGAACAAGTTCAATTCAGAATTCACAATGCAAAATTGTGAAATAATTTGTCATTCTGAGGAGCATAGCGACGAAGAATCTATTAATCAGCAGTATTTATTCTTCATGTGCTCGCCCGGGTCGGCTGCGGGGGTCGCATCTTCGATGCGAGCCGGCCCGGGCGCAAGGTCTGCAACCTTGGCATCGGCTCTTCCGCACCAGAGAAATAGCCGCAATGTGGGGCATGCTTGCCGCAACGTCATGTTGAGCGAAGCGGATCGACGAACGCAGCGAGTGCAGAGGCCTCTTGCGGACTATGCCTTGCAAGGAGGAGAAAGACAAACGAAGTGCAATCAAGAATCTGTCTACGTATACTTGATACAGATTCTTCGTCGCTCTGCTCCTCAGAATGACAAAACGGGAAGAACTGAGATCCGCACGACGCGTTGGGACCGTACTATTTCATTGTTCGCAAACTCCGCAGCAGACTGGAATAAGCAACTGGCGGCAACGCGGAAAGGTGGAAGGAAAAGATGTTCGGGGCGGCCGCGGCTTGCAGAGCTAAACACCGGCTTCAGCCGTGCGAGCCGAAGCCCCGCCCTGCGGAGGCTCGCAAAACTCGCCCCGCGGGCTTCGGCACGAGAACATTTGCGCCACCTCTATCAAAACCAGGCGACTGCGAATTACAAAACCGCAGAACGAGAAAAACCGGCGCAAAAAAAACGCCCGACAAAACAAACAATCCCTTAACCACCCGCGCCATTACGCCGC
Source organism: uncultured Alistipes sp. (assembly GCA_948736885.1). The sequence goes on along the minus strand of CAPXWY010000005.1, from coordinate 10,613 downwards.
CAGCGGACTGCTGAATCTACTAACCACGCTGACAGAAGCCGTAGCCCCTGTCACTCCGGGTGTGAAGTTGCCGGGAACGAAGATAAAACAAAAATTATTTACACGGAAAAGTCCGCCGGAACGGCTGGAGGAGGGACGGGATCGAGGGGTGACCCGGCCCGAAATCAAAGCAAGCGGCTTAGAAATGGCTGCCCGGAGAATGACATAAAGCAAAACAGTTGAACAAAAGAAAACGAGAAGAATCCGACCACGCCCCGAACGGGACAAAACCCACAACGCAAAGAGAAAGCGAAACCGCCGCACCGAAACGAAAAATGCCGGCCCCAAGTAAAGGGCCGGCATCTCTCTATGCAAAACGGACTAACGCACCTTGAATCCCTCGTCGGCGCGGACGGGAATGGGCAGCTTGGCGTAGTAACCGCTCTCGAGCTTCTCGCGCACGGACTTGAAAGCTTCGATCGTCTCCTTGACATCCTCGAGCGTATGAGCCGCCGTGGGAATGACGCGCAGGATGATCTCGCCCTTCGGGATGACGGGATAGATCACGATCGAGCAGAAGATACCGTGGTTCTCGCGCAGGTCGACCACCAGGTTGGTAGCCTCCGGCACACCGCCCTTGAGGAAGACGGGGGTCACGGGCGAATTGGTGACGCCGATGTCGAAACCGTTCTCCTTGAGGCTGCTCTGCAGAGCGCGGACGATCTCCCACAGCTTCTGCTGATACTCGGGGTGCTTGCGGATAAGGTCCAGACGCTTCAGCGCGCCGATAACCATCGGCATGGGGAGCGACTTGGCGTAGAGCTGCGAGCGCATGTTGTAACGGAAAAGGTTGATCAGCCAGCGCGGGCCGCTCACGAAAGCGCCGATGCCGGCCATCGACTTGGCAAAGGTATTGAACAACACGTCCACACCGTCGACCACGCCGAAATGCGAAGCCGTACCGCGGCCGCCCTCGCCCATCGTACCGAAACCGTGGGCGTCGTCGACCAGCAGGCGGAACTGGAAATCCTTCTTCAGCGCCACGATCTCGTCGAGCTTGCCCAGGTCGCCCTTCATGCCGAACACACCCTCGGTGATGACCAGCACACCGCCGTTCTGCTCCTCGGCCAGGTCGGTAGCATGCTGAAGCTGGAGGCGCAGCGACTCCATGTCGTTGTGTCCGAATACGAAACGCTTGCCCTTGTGCATGCGCAGACCGTCGATGATGCAGGCGTGAGCCTCGGCATCGTAGACCACCACGTCGCGCGGCGTGAGCAGGCAGTCGATGATCGAGATCATGCCCTGGTAACCGAAATTCAGCAGGAAGGCATCCTCCTTGCCCACGAACTCGGCGAGCTCGCGCTCCAGCTGCTCGTGATAAACGGTCTGACCGCTCATCATGCGGGCGCCCATCGGGGCGGCCATGCCGAACTTGGCGGCACCCTCGGCGTCGGCCTGGCGCACCTCGGGCAGATTGGCCAGACCGAGGTAGTTGTTCAGGCTCCAGTTGAGCACCTTCTTGCCACGGAACACCATGCGGGGACCGATTTCGCCCTCCAGCTTGGGGAAGGCATAGTAACCGTGGGCATAACCCATGTACTGACCGATCGGTCCGCCTGCGTTTTTCTCAAGGCGTGCAAAAATATCAACCATTGTTTTTCCTTTATTTAAGATTTACTGAGTTCTCTTGGTTCCGATGCGGGAATCGGTGACGCAAAAGTATAAATAAAACACATTCGGTCAATCAAAGGTAGCCGTTTTTTATTGCGCACCGATACGCATTTATACTTAATTTGCACCCTCCCGGAGATCGTCGGGCTTTTCTTCCGGCCACGGCCCCGGCAGGCGGATGAAAAGCAGCCGCAGATGCTGGACGCAGCGCACGGAGAGCGCATTGGCGCGTTGGCTGTCGTCCAAAGGCTTCACCGCCCCGGCGTGGAGCCACAAGTGTCCTGCCTGCTCATCGCCGGAAAAGAAAGGCGACGAAGCCCAGTACCAACCGTGCGTGCCGACGTTCCCCAAGGCTCCCGACGTCGTGTTGCGGTAGCCTGCAGCAGGCGCTGTGGAGCAATCGCTATGAGGAATGCGGCGGAGGGTGCGGAACAATGGTTTCTGTACGAATGTCGTTGCGTCGTTCTTCGGCTCTTTTGAGCCGTGCGGGCCGCAGCCTTGGCCGGCGCAGGCCCGCAAACATCCGGTTGTCGCCGGGCGTGCCCCGCGGCTGCGTCCGAATCCCAAGCCCTACTTGTCATTCTGAACGAAGTGAAGAATCTTTTTCCCTTGCGAACCAAAGGCCGCGGACGGACTATGCCGAGCAAGGAGGAGAAAGACAAACGAAGTGCAGTCAAACATCTGTATACTGACGCGACAGATTCTTCGTCGCTATGCTCCTCAGAATGACAATGCTGTCTTTGCATTGAATCATTTCCTTTCGGGGACTCATTCAAGTGCTCGCCCGGGCCGGCTGCGGGGGTCGCGCCTATGGGCGCGAGCCGGCCCCGGGCGCAAGGTCAAAGACCTTGAAATGCCCATTACATATTGTTCGCAAACTCCGCGGCAGACTGGAATATGCAACTGGCGGCAACACGGAAAGGTGGAGGGAAAAGATGTTCGGGGCGGCCGCGGCTTGTAGAGATAGAATCCGGCTTCAGCCGGGCGAGCCGAAGCCCCGCCCTGCGGAGGCTCGCAAAACTCGCTCCGCTGGCTTCGGCACGAAAATATTTGCGCCACCTTTATCAAAACCAGGCGACTGCGAATTGCAAAAACCGCAGAACCACAGAAACCGGCGCAAAAACCGCCCGACAAAACAAACAATTCCTTAAACCCACCGCGCCATTACGCCGCCAGCGGACTGCTGAATCTACAAACCACACTGACAAAGAGCCGTAACCCTTGTCACTCCGGGCGAAAGATGCTGCCTTTCATCCGGACGGGGCCTGCGGATGATTGCCGTTTCATTTTTAATTGTTATTTTCGCGCCATGACCTCGCTTTTCCACGACATCATTTTCGGACCCGTCCGTTCGCGGCGCCTGGGTCTGTCGCTGGGCGTCAACCTCCTGCCCACCGAATCGAAACTCTGTTCGTTCGACTGCATCTACTGCGAATGCGGTTGGAACGCCGAGCATCCCGGCGCCCGGCGCTTCAATGCCAGGGCCGACGTACGCACTCAGCTCGAAGCCGCCCTGCGGCGCATGGCGGCCGACGGCACGCCGCCCGATGTCATCACCTTCGCCGGCAACGGCGAGCCCACCCTGCACCCCGAATTCGAAGCCATCATCGGCGACACCCTCGCCCTGCGCGATTCGCTGTCGCCTGCGGCCAAGGTCTCTGTGCTCTCGAACGCCACCCAGCTCCACCGCGACGACGTCCGCCGCGCCTTGCTGCGCGTCGACAACAACATCCTGAAACTCGATTCGGCGCTCGACGCCACGGCGCGCCGCATGAACAACCCGCAGAATCCGGACTACAACGTGTGCGGCATCGTCGAACAGATGAAGCGGTTCGACGGACGCATGATCCTGCAAACCATGTTCCTGCGCGGTATGTGCGACGGCACGCCCATCGACAACACCGTCGAAGAGGAGGTCGCGGCCTGGCTGCGTCTGGTCGACGAAATCCGGCCCCGGCAGGTGATGGTCTATTCGCTCGACCGCGATACGCCCTGCCCCACGCTCGAGAAGGTCCCGCGCGAGGAGCTGCAGGCGATCGCCGCACGCGTCGAGGCCCTGGGCATTCCCTGTTCGGTCGCCTGAGGGCTCAGGCTTCGGTTCCCCGTCGCGGAACATCGAAAAGAGAGCCGCAGATGCCGGCCGTCACTTCATCTCTTTCAATTTTCGATAGATGCTCTCTTCATCGTAGCCGCAGAGAGCCTGGAGTTGGGCCGGAGTGCCGTGCTCGACCCACATGTCGCCGACACCCAGCGAGCAGACCGAGGGCCCGAAGCCATGGCTGTTGAACCATGCCGCGATTGCTTCGCCCACGCCTCCGCGGAGCGAACCGTCCTCGACGGTCACCACACGCTTGAAACGCGCCCCGACTTCGGCCAGAATCGCCTCGTCGAGCGGTTTGACGAAACGCAGATCGTAATGGGCGACGCTCATCCCCTCGGCGGCGGCTCTTTCGGCGGCCCGGGCCGCCGCATTGCCCACCGTGCCGATGGTCAGCAATGCCACCTCGTCGCCCTCGCGCAGGCACCGCCCCTCGCCCGCAGGCAGCAACTCGAACGGCTCGTCCTGCCAGGCCGCGCCGGCTCCGTTGCCGCGAGGATAACGGATCATATAGGGAGTTCCGGCCTGGAGGGCCGAATACATCATGTTGCGCAGTTCGCGTTCGTCCATCGGCGCCGCGACGATGAGCGACGGCACCGTGGCGAAGGCCGCCATGTCGAAAAGTCCGTGGTGCGTTACGCCGTCCTCGCCCACCAGTCCGCCACGGTCGAGACAGAGCACGACGGGCAGGTTCTGAATCGCAACATCGTGGATCACATTGTCGTAGGCCCGCTGCATGAACGACGAATAGATGTTGCAGAAAGGCACCATCCCCGCAGCGGCCAGTCCGGCCGAGAAAGTGACGGCATGTCCCTCGGCGATGCCGACGTCGAAACAACGCTCGGGCATCGCCTGCATCAGAATGTTCATCGAACAGCCCGAAGGCATGGCCGGCGTGACGCCCACCACGCGGCTGTCCATGCGCGCCAGATCGAGCAGCGTACGCCCGAAGACATCCTGGTAGCGCGCCGCGGCGCCCTGCGGGCGGATGCGCTCGCCCGTATCGGGATTGAAGCACCCGGGAGCATGCCACACCGACTTATCGTGCTCGGCGGGCAGATATCCCTTGCCCTTGTCGGTGATGACGTGCAGGAGTTTCGGTCCCGGAATGCCGCGCAGCGCGCGCAGCGTCCGCACCAGCTCGGGCAGGCTGTGGCCGTCGACAGGACCGAAATATCGGAAATTGAGACTCTCGAAAAGATTGCTGTTGTTGAGCACCCCCTGCTTCACGGCGTTGCCCGTCTTCTGACACAGCCGCAGCAGCCACGGCGCAGGCGACAGAAGGCGCCACACCCACCGTTTCATGCGGTTGTAGTGCACCGAAGTCGACATCTTGAGCAGGCAGTTCTTCAGCGCGCCGGTCACCTGGTCGATGGCCATGTTGTTGTCGTTGAGGATCACCAGCAGATCGGTGTTGCGGCTCGCACCGGCATTGTTGAGCCCCTCGAAAGCCAGCCCCCCCGTCATCGAGCCGTCGCCGATGACGGCCACCACCTTGTGTTTTTCGCCCCGCAGTTCGGCCGCCTTGGCCATGCCGAACGCCGCCGAGATCGAGACCGAGGCGTGGCCGCCGCCGAAAGCGTCGTATTCGCTCTCGGCCATGCGCGGGAAGCCGCTGATGCCGCCCAGCTTGCGTTTGTTGCGAAAGGCTTCGCGGCGCCCGGTGATGATCTTGTGGGGATAGGTCTGATGGCCCACGTCCCACACGACCTTGTCTTCGGGCGTATCGTAAACATAGTGGACGGCCGCCGCCAGTTCCACGGCGCCGAGGCTCGACGCCAGGTGGCCGGGGTTGACCGAGCACTCCTCGATGATGTAGCGGCGCAGTTCGTCGCAATAGGTGCGCAACTCCTCCTGCGAGAGCTTTTTAAGCTCGCGCGGCGAATCGACCAGCGGGAGTACCTTGTAGACTTCGGATGCCATTGCGGGACAAAGATACGGATAAGCGAGGGCAAAAGCAAGCTTGCTTGCATTTTGCCGAGCGAGAGTATCTTGGGCGCCAGCCAAAGATACGGATAAGCCGCAACAAAGAATTGGTTGCTTGCATTTTGCCGAGCAAGAGTATCTTGGGCAAAGCCAAAATACGAATAAGCGAACGCAAAAGCAAATTTATTTGCATTTTCCCGCCGCGCATATCGCCGCGGCCGCAGTTTCCGGAACGAAAAGGCTGCCGCCTCGAAAAAATATCCTATATTTGTCCGTAAACCAAACGCTTTCGCATCCATGACAAGAGAGTTTTTGCGGCCGCTCCTCGTGCTGGCCCTGCTGATCGGCACCGTTTCGTGCGCTCCGAACCGCCGCACCGTGGCTCCCGCACCCCCTGCGGACGATGTCGCACTCATGAGTTTCAACATCCGCCAGAGCGGCATGGCCCGTACGGACGGCCCCGACCGCTGGGAAAAGCGGCGCAAGGCGGTGCTCGCCATGATCGACACGGAGAATCCCGCCGTCATCGGACTCCAGGAAGGACTCATCGACCAGGTGCGCCGGATCGAGAAACGCTGCCCGCAATACACCCGCATCGGCGTGGGCCGCGACGACGGCGCCGAGGGCGGCGAGATCATGGCCCTGTTCTACCGCAACGACCGTTTCGAAGCTCCGGCCTCGGGTACTTTCTGGCTGAGCGCGACGCCCGACCGGGTGTCGCGGGGCTGGGATGCCGCCTGCAACCGCACGGTGACCTGGGCGCTTCTGCGCGAAAAAACCACGGGCAGGGAATTCTACTACTTCAACACCCACTTCGACCATGTGGGCGAGACGGCCCGCCGCGAATCGGCCCGCCAGCTTGCCGAATACATCCGCCGCGAGGTGCCCGCCGGCGCCACGGTGATCGTGGGCGGCGACTTCAACTCCGACATCGCCGATCCGGCGCTCGAACCGCTGAGAGCCGCGCTCGACGTCGCGCGCGACATCGCCGACCCCACCGACCGCAAGGGCACCTACAACGGATTCGGCGCGGCGCCCAACAACATCGTCATCGACCACATTTTCTGCCGCAACGCCGGCAAGACGTCGCTCCGCGTGCTGCGCGGCGACTACGGCGCGCCCTTCATCTCCGACCACTACCCCGTGGTCCTCACCTTCCGTCTCCCCTGAAGATTGACAATTCGATAAAAATTCGTATCTTCGCGTAACCAAACGCAACAGAAAGATGGCATACCAACGCATATTGCTGAAACTGAGCGGCGAATCGCTCCAGGGCGAACAGAAGTATGGGCTTTGGCCCGAAGTGCTCCGCTCCTATGCCGAGCAGATCGGTGCGGCGGCCGCCGCGGGCGTGCAGATCGGCATCGTCATCGGCGGCGGCAACATCTTCCGCGGCATGACCGGCGCCAAAAAGGGCTTCGACCGCGTGAAGGGCGACCAGATGGGCATGCTGGCCACGATCATCAACTCGCTGGCGCTCCAGTCGGCGCTGGAAGACAACGGCGTGAAAGCCAAGGTGCTGACCTCCATCCGCATGGAGCCCGTCGGCGAATACTTCTCGAAAGCCAAAGCCATCGAATACCTCGAAGCGGGGTATGTGGTCATCATCGGCGGCGGCACGTCGAACCCCTACTTCACGACCGACTCGGCGGCGGCCCTGCGCGGCATCGAGATCGAAGCCGACGTACTGCTCAAGGGCACGCGCGTCGACGGCATCTACACGGCCGACCCGGAGAAGGACCCGGCCGCCGTGAAGTTCGACGAAATCACGTTCGAGGAGGTGCTCGACCGCCGGCTCAAAGTGATGGACCTCACGGCCTTCACGCTCTGCCGCGAGAACGGGCTGGGCATCGTCGTCTTCGACATGGACACCCCGGGCAATCTGGGCAGGCTCCTTGCCGGCGAAAAGATCGGTACGCGGGTGAAACCCTGACCCCCGCGTGCGGCATCTGCGACAGCCCCGCACCTTTCACTTTTCACCTTTCACCTCTACGAAATGGCTACCAAGAAAAGCAACAAGCAACTCTGGATCCTGCTGGCGCTCATCGGCATCATCGCCGCCCTGATCCTGCTGCTGCCCGGATGCGGCAACCGCACGAAAAAGAACGCCGACCAGGAAATCGAAGCGACCACCCTGGTCAAGGCCGGCGACACGGCCCCCGACTTCACGGCGGAGATGCTCGACGGAGAGAAAATCACCCTCTCGTCCCTGCGCGGCAAGGAGGTGCTGCTCAACTTCTGGGCCACCTGGTGCCCGCCCTGCCGCCAGGAGATGACCCGCGTGCAGAGCGATCTGATCGACCGCTTCGAAGGCCGCGACTTCGTCTTTCTGCCCGTCTCGCGCGGCGAAGACCGCGCGGCCGTGGCGGCGTTCCGCGAAAAACAGGGCTACGCTTTCCCCATGGGACTCGACCCCGAACAGCGCATCTACGACCTCTATGCCTCCAACTACATCCCGCGCAACTTCCTCATCGACGCCGACGGCAAGGTGGTGATGGCCACTGCAGGCTACGAAGCCGAGGAATTCGACGCGCTGACGGCGACCATCGAACGAACCCTCGCAACCGAACAATAACACACTAAGAATCATGGATACCAACACCATTCTCAACGACGCCTCGGCGCGCATGCAGAAAGCCATCGACCACCTCGAGGAAGAGCTGCTCAACGTACGCGCAGGCAAAGCCTCGCCCAACGTGCTCAACGGCGTGATGGTCGACTACTTCGGCTCGCAGGTGCCCGTCACGGGAGCCGCCAGCGTCACCGTTCCCGACGCCAAGACCATTCTGATCCAGCCGTGGGACAAAAACATGATCCGCACCATCGAAAAGGCGATCATCGACTCCAACATCGGACTCACTCCCTCGAACAACGGCGAGCAGATCCGCCTCTCGATTCCGCCGCTGACCGAGGAGCGCCGCAAGGAGCTGGTGAAGCAGGTGCGCTCCGAAGCCGAGACGGCCCGCATCAGCCTGCGCAACGCCCGCCGCGACGCAGTCGACGCTTTCAAGAAGGCCCAGAAGGAGGGCATGCCCGAAGACGAGGCCAAGGACGGCGAAACCCGTTCGCAGAAACTGCTGGAGAAGTTCACCAAGTCGCTCGACGAAATCCTCGACAAGAAAGAGAAGGAGATCATGACCGTATAGGTCGCTCCGACAATCATTTTGCGGGCGGAATCCTTGTGTTCCGCCCGTTTTTCCGATAAAGCCAACCCCATGAAAAGAACCATCCTCCTGGCGGCGCTGTTTTTGTCTGCCGTCGCCGGCATCCGCGATGCCGCAGCCCAAGGATACGTCAAGCTCAACGGCCTATACGCCCTGGCCGGCGTGGTCAACCCCGCCGTCGAATTCGCCGTCTCGCCCAAATCGACCGTTCAGACCGAGTTCGTCATCTCGCCCTGGGAATCGATCCGCGGCAAACACATGACGTTCGCCATCATGATGGGCGAATACCGCTACTACTTCAGGCAGCACAACACCGGCTGGTACGTGGGCGGCAACCTCGGCATGATGGCTTTCGACATGTCGAAACCTTTCATCTACGACGGCAAGCTGAAGTTCGAAAACCGCTACTGCAAGGGCTACGGCATGATGATCGGCGCCTGCGCAGGCTACGAATACCGCTTCGCCGAGCGCTGGCTGCTCGACGTCTTCCTCGGCTGGGCCTGGATGAGCAGCTTCTACAACGGCTACAGCATGGACGGCGAGATCGACATGTATCCCCACCGGCCCGTGGACCCGAAATATCCCGACCCGTTCAACGGTTCGTCGGAGTGGTACCCCAACAAGGTGGGCATCTCGATCGGCTACCGCATCATCAAACCCCGGAATTAGTCCCGATTCGATGCTGCGCACGTTGGCATTCCTGCTCTGCGGCGGGATTCTTTGGGGATGTTCGTCGCCGGCAGCCCGACAGGCGGCACGGCGGGCGGCGCTCGAACGCGACCTGCGCATGCTGGCCGACTCCGTGCGCGCGACCGTCGGTGCGGCCGTAGTGCTGGGCGAAGGCGACACGCTGACGCTCAACGACCGGCCCGACTATCCGATGGCGAGCGTCTGCAAGTTCCACCAAGCGCTGGCGGTGCTCGATTCGCTCGAACGGGCCCGGCTGACGCCCGACTTCCGACTGCCCGTCCGCTCTTCCGACCTGCTTCCTGACACCTGGTCGCCCCTGCGCGACGCCCGGCCCGAAGGCGGATATTCGCTGTCGGCAGCCGAACTGCTCCGGTACAGCGTAGCCCTGAGCGACAACAATGCCTGCGATCTGCTGTTCCGGTTCGTGGGAGGACCGGCAGCCGTCGAGCGCCACGTACGCCGGCTGGGAGCCACGCACACCTGCATCGGAGCCGACGAAGCAACCATGCACCGCGATCCCGCCACCCAACACGCCAACACCACCTCGCCGCTCGAAGCCGTGCGGCTGTTGGAGCGTTTCCGCCGCGGCGAAGTGCTCGGGGCTGCCTGCGGCGACCTGCTGATGCGTACGATGATCTCCACGGCGACCGGTCCCGACAAGCTCAAAGGGGCCCTGCCCGCCGGGACGACGGTCGCCCACAAGACCGGCAGCGGGTTCCGCGATGCTCAGGGCATCGCAGCCGCCGACAACGACATCGGCATCGTCTTCCTGCCCGACGGACGCAGCTATTCCGTTGCCGTTTTCATCGCCGCATCCGCCGAGGACGACGCCACCGATGCTGCCGTCATCGCCCGCATATCGCGGCGCATCTACGACTATTTCATCTCCCGATAACGAAGCGGCCGCTTTCGCCCGGAGTGGTGCGGATCATGGTTCGCACCAGCGCGGCAATGCAGATTCAGCAATCCGCTGGCGGCGTAATGGCGCAGGAGGATTGATAAGGAATAGTTGTTTGCGGACGGTTGTTTCGCGCCGGTTTTTCTCGTTCTGCGGTTTTGTAATTCGCAGTCGCCTGGTTTTGATA
>CAPXWY010000004.1:5287-88275 GCA_948736885.1 uncultured Alistipes sp. | reverse complement strand
CGCGTTGAACGGCGACTGCTGCACGCGGCTTACGCCGCTGCCCGTGACAACGACCTCTTCGAGTTCGGTCGCTGCCGGTTGCAGGACGACCGTGAGGTTTTTCATGTCCCGGCCGGTCTCTATGTTTTTCTCTGCGGGTTCGTAGCCGATGACCGACACGACCAGCGTATGCTTCCCGGCCGGCGCTTTGAAACGGAAATGCCCCCTGTCGTCCGTGGAGCAGCCGTAGTTCGTGCCTTTCAGACAGACGGCGGCGAAAGCGACGGCCGTGCTGTCTTTCTCCATCACTTTTCCCGAGAGCCATGCGGAGGCGTGCGGGCCGTGATGTCCGGCATGCGGACGATGGGGCTGGGCGGCGGCCGACTGAAAGCCGATGATCCATATCGCGGCTAAGATTCCCTTTATGTTCATTTGCGAGACGGGTTGATTTGCAGCGCAAAATTACCCGCCCCACGAATTTCAGTCAATCGCCTGTTTTGGGGATTTTGAATCGTCCGATCGTGGCGGAAATACCTAATTTTGGTTAGCGAACTTATGCTGCGGATGCAGCGCTACGGCGAAAAGGAGCAAGAACGGTTTGATCGAAGAGCGTGCATGGACGAATCTGCAAGCCCATGTCCGCCGACTGACCGACACGATGCGACGGCTCGACCGTCATTTCAACCCTGCGGCCGAGAGCGGCTGAATGGACAACATTGAAGTTTGTCGTTTGTTGCACATCTCCCGCCGCACTTTGCAGAACTATCGGGACAAAGGTATTCTCTCTTATGCCTCTGTCGGCGGAACGCTCCTTTATCCCGAATCCAAAATCGACGAGGTGCCGGAGACTTGGTTTACAGATCCTGTTCGTGACCGATGCCGAAGTTGCGAAAAACGGTCGCGAATAAGGTGTTATGGTATTGGTTTACACCGATTAATAGAGCTGTGGCCCGGGCTCAACATTGCGTTGCCCTTCCCTGCGGGCGGGCCTGCTGTCCGGAAATGATGGGACCGTTCGGAGCCCGCACCGCCCGGTGCCGCTATTTTCGGATGCAACGCACGAAGCAGGCATCCTGGGATGCGCCTGCGGAATAATTACCTATGGGGTAGAAATCGAACGTGAAATAATTGATGTCCCAACCGACGTAGGGGCCGTCGGGGATGGCGCCCCCGCGTGTCCGGTACCAATAGATGGCGCCCGGACGCATGTAGATGTCGTGGAGCAACGGGGCGTCGGCCACACCGTTGGGATAGGTGTAGATGCCGTCCGAAGGGTTGGCGGGAAGGGGACTCGTGGAGAAATAACCGGTCTGCCCGGCGGAATACCTCAGGATGCCGCCCTCGGCGTTCCTTCGGTGTCCGTAGCCGGAGGCGCCGATGGGGAAGAAGAGGTTCTTGCCGGTTTTTTTGTTGTAGACGAAGCAGCCGCGCATGCCGCGTCCCGAGGTGTTCACGGAGTAGTCGTAGCCATACGCATCGTTGATATGATCGGCGGTCTCCGTAGCGTCGTCGCCGTAGAGGATGCCGTAGCCCTGCTCGATGTCGGCATTGTTGTACAACGCTTCGTAGTCCTCCCATCCGGCCACTCTCATCTCGCTGTCCGGGTCGTCGAACGAATTGAGCTCGGGATTGTCCGGGTTGATATTGGCAGTTATCTGGCTCCATGTTTTTTTCTTGTCGGTTCCGGCGATGGTGAACCCGTCCTCCGGCAACAGTCTGAAATCGGTCGGGACAACGTTGATCCATACCTCTTTGGAGTTTTTGTTGTTCAGGGCATCGATGGGATCGTCCCAGTTGCCCATCTTGAACAACGAACCCTCCTCTAACGGAGTTGCCGTCCGTCGGGTGCGTGTTTTCATGTTCTCGGCATACCATGCCGCGCCGCCGTCGATCAGGTTGTCGGGCTCGTTGCCCTGCCGTACGAAAATGAGGTGCTGGCAGGTGTAGTTGTGGTATTCGACCCGGATGATGGCGTAGCGGTTGCCGGATTTGCCGGAAGAGAAGTCGACGTTGAAGTCTATTTCCGTACCGGTCTTGCCGTGGATGGTGTCGCGGATGCATTCCGATTTGCCGCGGTATCCCGAAAGCGTGATGCCGTCGCCGTTGGTGTCCTTGACGATATAGGCTTTCCAGGGCCCTTCGGACTGGAAAGTTTCGAAATATTCGGCGTTCTCCCTCGGCAGCCGTTTCAACACCACATGGAACGAACCGTTGTTGTTGGCGCTGCGGTAGATGCCCTTGGGGTTGACGATGCGGCGCACCTGGTAGATGGTCGCCTCGTTCTCGAACGCCGGCTCCAACCCTTCCAGCTTGGTTGTGATCTTCACGCTTGCCTTGCGCTGGTAGGCGACATAGGGGTTGTTGCCGGTGTAGCCCGTCGACTTGATGAGCTGCTTGGCCCGCGTGTACATGGGAATGAACACGTAGTAGGTGTTGGCCTCGGTAGGATGTTTCTCGACGCGGTAGGTGTCGGTGCTTTCGGCCCCGTCGGTGGTATGCTCGCCCACGGAGAGGTCGCGGTACTCGCGTTCGCCCCGCTTGGGAGCGGACTCGTAGAACTCCTTGTTGGAGACGGCGGTGAACGGTTTGCTTCCGGTGATGTAGGTCTGGTTGGTCTGGTGCAGCGAAAGGAAACCGTTCCACAGGTTGGCGTTCGGAAGGTCTATCGGATGATAATAGATTTCCTGGTTGGCGTTGTAGGGCGCCCACCGGTTGTCGGTGATTTCTGCCCGGATGTATTCGATTTTCCGGCCTCCCGTGTTGATTTTGATGGGGTAGGTGAGCGAGTGGTTGTAGAGGTAGGAGATGTAGTAGGGTTCGGGCGTCATGACGCTGGGCTGCGGCTCCTCGTACTCGATGTGCCAGTCGGCATCGTTGGCGAAGTTCTTGAATTTCAACGTCAGCTTGTAGTGGCAGTTGCGTTTGGCGTTGTAGTCCTTCTCCACGTCCTGGCCAAGCATGAAACGATAGGTAATCGGCCCGCTGCCCTGCTTGAGCGGGTTGATGGAGACGTAGTAGGCTTCGACTTCGACGTAGGTGCCGTAGGGTTTTTCGTCTTTGGCTGCGTAGGCGGCATCGCCCGGCATGCCCGGAGCATCGAGCTCGCCGTCCTTGTCGGCGTCCTGCCGTTTGTCCTTGCCGGTTCCCTGCAAGTTTTCGTAGAAGAAGAGTGCTTCGTCCGCTTCCTCGTGCGAACCGAAGAACGGGGTTCCGGATGTGATGCGGGGACCTGCATAGTCGGGACCGAACTCCTGGGGCTCGTCGCCTTCGTAGTAGACGATCTTCTCGCCGTCGGGCATGTCGGAACCGTTCTCGGGATATGCCAACGCATATCCCGGGGCTCCCACGTTGTTGTCCTTGCCCAGATGGCATTGCGAGGGTATATCCTTGATGCGCAACGACTTGAGGTAGATGAAGACGCCTTCGTTCAGGGCGCTGCCGTCGTAGGCGACGGTGATTTTGGATGCCGCGCGGCGCAGCCAGGCGTGCAGCCTTACGTTCTTTTCGTCGATGACGAGGGGTTCGTCCTCCTGCCGGGCGGACGAATGCTTGGTGAAGCAGCCGATCATCTGACCGTTTCTGGCCATATCCTCGGAGTCCCAGGTGAGCGGCAGGCTGCGGAGACCCTCCACGGTCCGTATCTCCTCGGCGTGGCTGTCGAGCAGATCGGGGATGTTGGCCACCGCGTAGATGCGGTAGCGGCCGAAGTCGATGTCGAAGAGGTCGAAGGCGGCCTGCTTGGTCATGGTTTCCGCCGAGAGCCCGTTGTCCGCATCGGCGTTGCTGCGTACGACGTCGCGCAGTACATAGTTGTCGACCTGCCGGCTCTGGACCAGTTCGCCGCTTTCGTAATCGTAGAGCAGCATGTGGAGGCTGCCGATCTCTCCGATGGTGTCGCCGGGGGTCCGGGTCTGCGTCAGACCCGACGACATGGGGCGGAAGTCGACGGTGGCGGAGAGCGCGGCGCTGCATGAGCCGATGCTGCCGGCCAGGGGGTCGTTGTAACAACTTGCGGCGGAAAGGAGAACCGCACAAAGAACGGATGCTATCAGACGTTTCATTCTGAGGTGTTTTAGCATGTGTTTACAATCCGAACTCGGGCTGGAGGACAACTTCGCTGTAGGGAATCACGTCGACCTGGATGCCTTTTTCGTGCAGCGATATGTCCACCGTGACGTGCGTATTGCGGAAAAGAGACTTCAGGTTGTCGAAAGGACAACGGAATGTTTTCGTTGCGTTGCTGGAATCGGTCATCGTGAGCGTCATGAAGTACTGCTGCTCGCCGTAACTTCCCGAAACGGCTTTCGGCGATTTGCTTTCGGGCAGGAAGAAAGTCGGGAAAACGGCCGTGCCCGGCCGCGGCACTCCCATGTCGTAGGCGAGTCCTGCGACCCGGAAATCGTCCGGAGCCTGCATCGTGACGCTGCGGTGCATTGTCGCGGGTACGTCGTAGTCGAGTATCCATCCCCGCCGGTCGGCCAGGCTTTTGTCGCCGGGATTCAGCTGCGATTCGTCCGACACCTTTTTGAGCCAGTCGATCCAGTAGAGTTCTTCGGGAGGGCTTTGCTCCGTTGCGCGGAACGTCATGGTCGGAGCGAGCTTATGGGGCATGAGATAGCTTTCTTCGGCGATGTCCGAGACGGCGATGCTGTCGATCGTGACGGCCCCCGAACGCCGGTTCGTGAACCGGAACGTGAATTTGGCGGCCGTGCGGACCAGGAAGAAGCGGCATTCCATGTCGGTCTCCTCGGTCTGGACCTCGTAGAAGGAAGTCATGGGGAGCGGCCGGGCGGGGTCGAGAACGAACGACAGGTTGCCGGCCGCCTCCCCGAAACCCTGCTTGCCGGCGGTATAGGCCTCCAGCGCATCGTGCAGGTCGGAAGAGACGCTGTTTTCGTTGGCTATCAGCCATATACTCTTCTTCTCGTCGGGCCGGACCTCCAGAAGCCGGGTGTATTCCGTCTGCATGGCGCTGCCGAAATCGACGAACCGGTTGTGCTCGACCGAACCGTCGGGATGCAGGACGACGATGCGCAGCGTACTCATCTTCTCGCTGTCGGTGCGGACGGAGCCAAGGACTTCGGTCGTCACTCCGAGCATGACCGTGCGGCCGGCGGGCGGTGTCGTGTCCGAAGAACCTGAGTTGCAGGCCGCCGACATGAACAGCGGGCCGAGTACCGAAGCCATCCTCAGGATGATATGTTGCGACAAGGTTTTCATTTGCCTGTTGCGAAAACGTTTATCAATTGAGGTCCGAATTGTTGACGACCACCCGCCAGGAGAGCACCTCGATGGCGGTGCTTATCCAATGGTTGCTGCTGTCGAGGAAGAACGTCATGTTATATTGGTCGGCCCGGTCGAGGTACTCCTGGTCGTCCATCTGTGCATAGTGCCGGCCCTTGACCAGCAAAGCGTAGTCGATGATGGGGACCGAAGCGACGAGCGCGCCGTCGGCAGCGGTGCGTATGACCAGTGCGGGACGCCGGTATTGCGTCCAGTCGCGCATGAAGAGCCGGTTTACGGTCATTTCGGCCACGACGACCCGGACCGCCGTGATGGCGCGGCCGGACCCTACGCCGGCCTGGCCCGAATAGACCGCCCACGGCCGGTAGACGACGGGCCGGTCGCTGAGCGGCGAATTGTCGTAGGCGAGCCATCCGTTGCAGTCCTCGATGCCGAACTCGAAATCCTCGGCGCTGAGGTCTTCGCCCGACAGGTGCTGCAACACGACACGGAAGACGTTGGTGTTCTTGGTGAGCGGCATTTCATAGGTGTATTCGCCGCCGTCGTCGTCTGCCGGCAGTTCGACCTCCATCATGCCGTGGAACAGCGGCTTCAGGTCGCTGTCGGAACAGGTCGGGGACGAGGAGCCGGCCGCCGCCGTCCCGGAGATGCAGCTCAGCCGGCAGTGCAGGTCATCCGGGCTGCATGCGGACGCCGCGTCGGGCAGGCTGAAGGAATCGCCGCCGTCGAGTCCGCACCAGGCCACCAGCCGGTAGCTTCCGGGGGCGAGGTCCAGCAGCATGGAGTAGCCGTCGGCCGCGAGCGCCTCGCCCTGCTCGGCCGCCTGCCACACGAGCTTGCCTTCCGAATCGAACGCATACAGCCGGACCGATTCCACCTCGTGTGCGAAGGCGTCGGCGAACTTCAGGTTCATGTCATAGCGGAACCTCAACCGGTAGTGCACGGAGCAATCCCCTTCGCGGTCGTAGATCAGACTGTCGCAGGATGCGGCTCCGAGCAATACGAACGCTGCCCATCCAAGATGTTTGATATAAGACAATGTGCTCATCGCATGTGTGTGTTATGTCTGCGGGGCGTCCTCTTCAGGGGACGCCTTACCATACCAGGTCGACGTCGTTGTTCACCGTTCTCCAAGAAAGAATGCCGATCGTCGCCGCGATGTGGGTTTGGCTGTCGTCCGGCTTCTGCGGAACGATCTTCTCGTTGGGGTCCCAGACCGGAGTTCCGAGGCCGGCGACGGAGTTGATGCTGATTTCGTAGACGTGGTTGCGCACCACGCCGCAGAGCCCTCTCTGTTCGTCGAGGCCCGAATGGCGTATGTCCGTATAATAGTAGGTCGTTCCGCTTTTCCATACCCGTGCTCCGGGCATCTCCCGGAGGATGTTGTCGACGGCATCGGGGGTGATGGCGGCCTGGTCCGATGCGGCCGAGTAGAACGGCAGCGCCCGGGCAGCGTCGGTCAGCTGCAGGTAACAGAGGTAGCGCGGGCTGTTCTCCGACTTGTCGTCCGCCATGCCTGCCTGGGTGGCGGTGACCAGTTTCACGTGCTCGGGTCCGATGGAGACGAACCCGGTGTCTTTCTTGGTGTAGATGAGGCTTGCGACGGTGTTGAGCATGGCCGTCTTGACGCCCTCCTGCGTGTAGTCGGCCCCGGCCCATCGGGCGAGGTCGACGGGCGATGCGCTGCTGCCGTCGACGGTCACCAACACGGCGGCGACGATGGCCTGGGTGCGGTTGCCGACCTCGCTGTCGGGGTCGTAACGCTTTTTGGTGCCGTCGGCGAAGTTGTCCGCGGCATTCTCTGCGCAGTAGACGGTGCTGTTCCCGTCGATTGCGGAATCGATTTCATTGTAGGCGATATGCCCGAGCGAGACGCCGGCGGGATTGGCGGCCCAGTAGGAACGGAAGAAGACGGGGTTGTTCCAGGTCCAGCCCAGCTGCCAGGCCGTTTCGGTGTTGATTTTCTTGAAGAGGTAGGACTTGTCGGCCCGGCCGGTGATGCTCCAGCCGGTGAAGAGGGCGTAGACCTGCTTGCCGCCGACGGTGAGGGATTTGCCTTCGGCGTCTTTCAGTGCGACGGCCGTATGGGTTTTGCCGTTGAATGTCACGCCGTTCACGACGGAGACCTTGTCGGTGTTCCAGGCGGTCGTCAGTCGTGCTTTGGCGACGACGCGTTCCAGGTAGACGGTTACGGGGCGGGCGGCAGCCTCGGCCTCCGTGTCGCAGAGGTTCTCGGGAAGGACTGCCGCCGTGCAGACCGGACCGTCGGCGCCGGCGTAGGACGAGCTGGTCATGACGAAGCCCGGGGTCGAATCGCTCCCGGTTCCGTCTGCGGCGGCGGCATAATCGCCGACCTTGGCGCACAACTCGGCCAAGGAGAGCGACTCCGTGCCGAGACCGGCCGCTTCGTAGTTGGCGATGGCGGCCAAGGCCCCGACCTGGCTGAATCCGGGGTTGACCATGACGGTTGTCCGGAACGTTTTCTCGACGTTCGGCATGCTGCTTCCCGTCTCCGGTACGATGTCCGTACAATCGACATAGTTTTTCCGCCCGGCGAGGTTCACGCTGACCGGGCTGCCCTTGCTGTCGAAGAAATAGAATCTGAGCGACCCGATTCGGCTTTCGCTGCCGGAACCGGCCTCATAGCCGTCGGCTCCGGCTCTCGTTGTGCCGGCATCGGCGATTCCGACGGTCAGGAAACGACCGCCGGTCTTGCTCTCGTCCGGACCTTTCGTGTCCGGGGCTCCGTTTTCGGAACAGGCGCCCAGCGCCAGGATTCCGAACAGACATACTATACTGCGTTTCATTGTTTTTCCAGGTATCCTCTTTCTTTCAGCTCTGCAAGAATGGCTTCCGCTTCGCGGAGTCCCATTGCGTCGGCTCTCTTCATGTGGCGCACGGCTGCGGCGTAGTCTTTTGTGCGTATGGCGAGCGCACCGCGGGCATAGAACGCTTCTGCGGAATCGCCCGCCTTGTCGAGGTAGCCGGCGGCGGCGTCCAGGTCATCGTGGCGCATGGCGGCATTGGCGGCGTTGAGGTTGGCGACGGGGTCGTCGGGGAACATGCGGACCGCTGTTTCGAACACGGCGGTGAACTCCTCGGTGCCGGGCTCGTACTCCTGCGCCACGAGGTAGAATTCGTTCAGACTCAGCTTCTCGGGACGCTCGGCCATGATGCGCCGTATCTCCTCGATGTTGCTGTAGCTGCGCACGTTGTAGTCGATGCGGTAGTCGGTGTGCCGCAGTGCCGGATAACAATTCCTCAACAGGAAACTGTACTCTTCCGGGTAAGTGCGTTTGATTTTCGCCTCTTTGGCGTCGGGGGCGAGGCTGCTGTCGATCATGGCGAGTATCTCCTCGCGATGGTCGAGGTCGGAGCGCTCGACGTAGCGCCGCAGTCCTTCCCAATCTTCGGGTTCGTAGTCGGTGACGATCACCCCGTCGGCGAAGTGGAACAGCTGCCGGATGTACTTCTTGAGTGCCTCCGTACGACCGATGGCCAGCTCCTTGTTATGCGCATAGGGGCTCTCGGGCGAAGCGTAGCCCTTGAGCCATACGGAGACGATGGAGACGTCCTTGTCGGTCCTCACGGAGTCGATGGTGGCCTGTATCTTGCCCAGCTCCGTGCCGTTGCGGCGGTAGTCGGGGAAGATGTCGGTCCGGTCGACCGGGAAGTCGATGAAGGCCGAACCCGACAACGACCGGCTTTTCATGGTCTCGGCCTCGGGCCGCACGTAGACCAATTCGGGGAAGAAAGCCTCGTTATGCTCTCCCAGTGCGCCTGCGTATGCCGCCAGCAAGGTGCGGCAGCAACCCCAGTCGCAGCGATGCAACGACAGCTCGGCACCGTTCATCCACTCTTGGTAAATTGTCGGATTGCGATAGCTTACGACCTCCGGTTTCTTCGAGGCCAGGCAGCTGATTCCGCTGCTGCCGGAGAGGGTGCTGATGCCGTTGCGCACGTAGTAGTAGTAACGCCGGCGTCCGTAGATGCCGATTGCGGGCAGGTCGAGCGAATCCTTGCCGTTGACCAGGCGCGGCGTGAGCACCACGGCCCGGTTGGCGTCGACGCTGAGTGCGGAGAGGTCGACCTCCATCTCCACGGTCAGATATTTGCCGTGGCGCTCCATGGCGAAGCGGCCGACCGATACGTCGGGAACGACGTTCCCCGGAGTCTGTGCCGCTGCTTCGGGCATGCTTCCCGCCCCCAGCAGGGCGGCCAACATGAATATTGTTCTTTTCATATCCATTCGTTCAGAAGACGTAAACCAGATTGATGGCCGCCTTGGTCGGTCCCACGTAGTGGTGCGGCTTGTTCGTTTCCACTTTTTTGCCGCATCCGGTGCACCGGAACCGGTCGTAGCGGGTGTAGGAATAGCCGAAGCCGATTTCGGCTTCGAGGTTCCAGTAGCGGTTGAGAATCCATGCGTAGCCGTATGCCACGCCCGCACCGACGAACCAACCCTGGTAGCGGTAGTCTTTGAGTTTGCGGGCATCGGTTCCGAGCAGGTTGATCACGCCGTTGAAACCGCCCACGTTGTACTGGCCTGCGTGCATGTGCGCTCCGAAAAAATGGCCGGAAAAGCGGTCGCAGAGCCAATAGCGCGCTTCGGGCTGCAAGACCCAGTGCTTCCGCCGGCGGTCGTGCGAAAGCGTCCAGCCGTTGAACTGCCCCGAGGCGTCGAGCGTCCATCGGGGTGCCAGACCCACCTCGGCTCCGAGATTGATGTTGAGGAATGCGTCGGAGAGCAGGTTGGTCTTGATTGCCGCTTTCTGTGCCTGGAGCTCCTGGGTCATGCCAGTCACGATGATCGCCAGCAATAAGATGATGCGTTTCATTATCTTTTCGTTATGTTCGACAACAAGCGTTGTATCTTTACCGGGATGCGCAATTGGCAGGGCAATGCGTCATCTCTTACCAAGAGAGGGATTGAAAATGAAACGGGCCGGGAATCAGGATTTTGATATGCAACGAACGGTCGTTTTGCTAAACGATTCGGTGCTTTTCGATGCAAAATATGGTTTGCATCGGTGAAAAATACTTGAATCCGGAATATTTTACATACATTTGTATGATTCAATCCCTCTCTTGGTAAGAGCCGATGTGTCTTGCCGATATTATTTTTGCAGATCAGGAACATTTTGCATATATTTGTGCAATCCGATCCCTCTTTTGGTAAGAGAGGAGGCTGCGGGTCGTCTTTCGTCTACAAATTTTTCAGTATCATACTGTTCGCTCTGTCTATCAGGGAGTTGTCCAGGGAGGCCAGGTAGATTTGCGTGGTCGTCTCGGAGTCGTGGCCCATCCCCTCGCTGATGACCGAAAGAGGTACATGCTTGCTTCTGGCGATGCTGGCCCACGAATGCCGGCTGACGTACATCGTGAGGTTGGTCTGCAACCCCGCCATGGCCGAAATCGTTTTCAGTTTGTTGTTGACCAGGCGCAGCGCATTGCGGTATTGCCGCAGGGCGTTGTCGGGAGTCCGGATGATGGCCAGCAGCCGGTCGGAACCCTTGGCCGCGTGTTTGCCGGCGATCTCCTGCATGCACTGCTCCCACTTGATGAAGAGTTGCTGTCCGGTCTTGCGGCGGCGGTAGGAGAGGATGCCGTTGCGGAGGTCCTGTTTCCGCAGATGGGCCATGTCGATGAACGACATGCCGCGCGTGTAGAACGAAAAGAGGAACATGTCCCGGGCGAATTCCAGCGACGGTCTGGCGGAGAGGTCGAGGTTCTTGATGCGTCTGATGGCCTGGAGCGGAATGGCCCGCTTGACGGTCTTGTCGACGCCCGTATAGACGTGCCGGAACGGATGGCGCTGCTCGGCAAGCCCTTTTTCCACGGCGCGGTTATAGGCCGCGCGGAGGATGCGGTTGTAGAAAGAGACGGTGTTCATGGCGAGACCCCGCTGCCTGAGATAGGTTTGGTATTCCACCATCAGGTCGGAGTCGATTTCGTTCAGAAGGAGGTCGCGGCCGCCTCTGAACCGCATGAAACTCTCCGCGGCTGCCGCATAGGTCTCCGAGGTGCGGATTTTACCCAGGTGTTGCAGCCGGGCGACGAGTTCCTCCATAAAACGGACGAAGGAGCCTTCGTGCGCAGGTGCGAGGAAACGGTCCACGATGTCGTCCGCCGTGAATGCGCATCCGGCGGTTTCCAGCCGGCCGATGATGGTGCGGAGACGTTCGGCATCCCGGGCCGTATGCTCGCGGACGGTGCGGAGAAACAGCTCCCTGCCGCCGCAGGCGAGCGCCACCTCCGATTTTTGCGCATCCCATTCCTCCCTGAAGATGCGGTAGGGGGTCGTTATCTGACGAATCGTTTGCTTGTGAGTGATCCGGTAGTAGACGGTTCCCTCCTTGCCTGTGCGGATGGAGGGCCGGTATTTGATTCTGACTGTTGCCATGTGCGAGATTTGTTCGGGTTGGTGTCCGGCTGCTGATTTACCGGTGAGGAATTTGTGTGTTCTGTCGGCCGACTGGGTGTCCGGCGTTTGCGATGCGGTTCTTCAGGGCGGAGCGTCTGGAGCTCCGCAGCGGATTGTTGTTTTTCTTTTCCATATCTGCAATCAAAAAAAAGTGGCGCGGCTCGGACGCATGCTGCCGCCCGGCCGGGCGGGTCTTCGGGTCGGGAGATGCGGCCTCACGGGCAAAGGTACGGCCCGGCGGCTGTCGGTGGAAGGAGGCGTGGCGGTGCGAAGTGCGGTTCGCGGGGGCGGGAAACCGTAAAATGGATACGAACAACGGGGTTCTGGTTACGTCGGCTCTTGCAAAAGGCGCTAACTTTGCGGAACCTGCGGCGGGAAGAAAAAGGCTGCGGGCCGCAGGCGGAAAACGGACACGATGAAGAAAATACTGTTACTTACGCTGTCGAGCGTTCTGACGTTGCATGTTATGGCACAGGAAAAAATCGTACAGACGGCCGGGCGCGACCAGCTCGGCGAATTCGCACCGAAATTCGCACAACTCAACGACGACGAGCTTTTCGGCGAAGTGTGGAACCGTCCGGGGCTGGGTCCCCGCGAACGGAGCATGATTACGGTGGCAACGCTGGTGGGCAAGGGGATCGTCGATTCGTCGCTCGGTCACCACCTGCAATTCGCCAAGACCAACGGCGTGACGCGGACCGAGATTTCGGAGATGCTCACCCACATGGCTTTCTATGCGGGCTGGCCCAATGCCTGGGCGGCGTTCCGCCTGGCCAAGGAAGTGTGGGCCGACGATTCGGACACCGGGGATGCCAAGGCGGCCTTTCAGCGCGAGATGATATTCCCCATCGGTGAGCCCAACACGGCTTATGCGCAGTATTTTACGGGCAACAGCTATCTTGCGCCGGTTTCGCGCGAGCAGGTGGCCATCGCCAACGTGACGTTCGAGCCGCGCTGCCGCAACAACTGGCATATCCACAAGGCGGCGAAAGGCGGCGGACAGATGCTCGTCGGCGTGGCCGGCCGGGGCTGGTACCAGGAGGAGGGCAAGCCTGCGCAGGCGATTCTGCCCGGTACGGTCATTCATATCCCCGCCAACGTGAAGCACTGGCACGGGGCCGCTGCCGACAGCTGGTTCGCGCACCTGGCGTTCGAAGTGGCGGGCGAGGCATGTTCGACCGAGTGGCTCGAACCGGTGACGGACGAAGCGTACGACCGGCTCGGCGGCTCTTGTTGCCGCGAGTAGACAGGATGGCGGGCCGCCGGTTCCGATTTTCGTGGCGGCCGGTCTGCGTCGGATTCTTCGCTGTGTCGTTCGTGGCCGCGGACTATCTCAACGGCGAGAACTACGAATATTCCTACACGATTATATACCTTGTCGTCCCAACAATGCTGTAAATTCGTTGTTATGCGTTCCGCGAGCCGGGTGCTCGCGCTGTCCATCGTGGTGCTGCCGCCGGGGTGCCGGACGACTGCGGCATCGAGCCGATGTGGAACGAATACCGGCAGGTCCTTCTTTCGCAGCAATCCTCCAAGGAGTGAGCACCGGGAAAATCCTTTCCCGAAACGGTTGAAAAGAGCGGCTTGCGGGCCGCTTTTTTCATTTAAAATCGGTATCTTTGTCTTGCGGCAGGGTTCGGGTCGGCCGCAGCATTCCTTTTGCCGGACCGACCGTGTGCAACCCGCCCGGCGCACTCCGGGTTCCGGGGTTTGCGCATGACTTCCGATCCGGCCGCAACATTCACGCATACAATATTTTCGTTATGATTCAGCCTCCATATTCTCCCGCTCCCGACCGCTACGAGTCGACCTCCTACCGCCGGGCGGGCCGCAGCGGCGTGCTGCTGCCGCCTCTCTCGCTGGGCATGTGGCACAACTTCGGCAGCGAGCAGCCTTTCGCCCGCATCCGGGAGATGGCCCACTACGCCTTCGACCGCGGCATCACCCATTTCGATCTGGCCAACAACTACGGACCGGTCTACGGTGCGGCCGAGGAGAACATGGGGCTGCTCATGGAGCGGTCGTTCCGTCCCTATCGCGACGAGCTGTTCATCTCCTCGAAAGCAGGCTACGACATGTGGCCCGGCCCCTATGGCAACTGGGGTTCGCGCAAATATCTGATGGCCAGCCTCGACCAGAGCCTGCGCCGCATGAAGCTCGACTACGTCGACCTGTTTTATTCCCACCGTTACGATCCTGATACGCCGCTCGAGGAGACCTTGCAGGCGCTCGTCGACATCGTCCGCCGGGGCAAGGCGCTCTACGTCGGCATCTCGCGCTATCCGCTCGAAGCGGCGCGCTTTGCCTACGGTTATCTGGCTGAGCGCGACGTGCCCTGCCTGCTGTTCCAGGACCGCTACAACCTTTTCGACCGCGAACCCGAGCGTTCGGGCGTGTTGCAGCTCTCGGCCGATGCCGGGTCGGGCTTCATCGCCTTTTCGCCGCTGGCCCAGGGGTTGCTGACGAACCGTTATCTCAACGGCGTTCCGGCCGGTTCGCGCATCGCCACGGGCGGCGCGCTTCAGCGCGAGGCGCTGACCGACGAGGTGCTGGGCCGCATCCGGGGACTCGACGCCGTGGCCCGCCGCCGCGGTCAGACGCTTGCGGAGATGTCGCTGGCGTGGCTGCTGCGCGACGAGCGCGTCTCGTCGGTCATCATCGGCGCCAGCTCCACGGAGCAGATCGCCGACAACCTGCGGGCGCTCGAAAACACCCGCTTTGCCGACGAGGAGCTCGACGAAATAACGCGTCTGTCGATCGGATAGGCCTCTGCCGGCCGCGAAAGAGAGAGACCGCAGCCCTTGTCGGAGCTGCGGTCTTCTTGTTGGCAGGTATGGGCCGTGTCTACTTCTTCAGTTTGTAGGTGCCGCCGCTGAAATCGATCTTGTCGAGCGTCAGCGTGCGCGGGTCGTCGTAGATGCGCCGCACGGCCGTCGCCGAGTCGAGGTCGCCGCTCTGCTGGCTGTTGATGAAGTAGCCCCACACCATGAACCACGACCAGTCGGGCTGGTTGCGGTAGGCCTCCGGATCGGGCAGCTGGCCCACTTCGCCCAGGGCGATGAGCTTGCCGCCGGCCAGCGCTTTCAGCTCGTCGTGGTGCGACTGCCGGTAGTCGCGCTTGTAGACGTCGGCGGCCAGCACGTCGACATATTCGAGGCCGGGGAAGTAGTCGGCATAGGGGCCCGCCTCGTCGCCCGGAATGTCGCGCGGGGCATTGGTGTTCCACACCCAGAGCAGGTTGTCGAGCTTGTGCACACGGGTGAAGTAGTCGTAGGTCATGCGCCACAGCTTGGCGAATCCCTCCTCGCCGGGCTTGTTGCACCACCAGAACCACACGCCGTTCATCTCGTGGTAGGGGCGCCACAGCACGGGAATGCGCGCCTCCTGCAACTGTCTGAGGTAGGGGATCACCGTGTCCATCTGCTTCTTCCACAGCTTGTTCAGCTGTGTGCCGTCGGCGGTCAGTTCGTCCCATACGTATTGCGGGGGCAGCTTCTCGGCCCACGTCCAGATCGAGTTGCCGTTGCAGTCGTTGCACTCGGTCGGGAAACAGCAGTGCCACATGAGGGTGATGATGCGTCCCTCGGCGTGGCGGCGCTTGATTTCGTCGACAAGGCTCTGGCGCAGCTCCCCGGTCGTGCGGCCTGTCGTGCGGCATTCGCCCCACGGCGAGGTGATGTTCATCGGACCGCAGTGGTGGAAGTCGCGGATGTTGTCGCCCAGGGCGTTGAAGCTGAAGTCGCTGCCCCACACGACGGGGTGTTTGCCCGTCATGGCATGGACCACGCTGTCGTAGCGGGGCGGTTCGCTGATGAAGTTGTGCTGGCCAGCCAGCGTATATCGGCCGCGGACCGAGTAGAGGAATTCGAGCAGCTGCCGCGCCTCGGGCGAAGCGTCGGGGTTGACGGGAGCGATGTTTTTCGGGGCGGCGGTGCAGCCGCCGAGCAGGGCGGCCGCACAGAGGATCGCGAGGATGGGTTTCATGGTCGGGCGCTTATTTGACGGTGACGTTCCGGGGCATCGTGTACATGTCGGGCAGATCGCACTCGAAGCGCGTCCACGGGTCGTCGAAGAAGCGCCTGAAGTTGTCGGCCGTCGAGTCGGAGGGGTAGGGGCCGTAGGCGTGCCGCGGGTTGTCGTTGCGCCAGGCCACGACCATCGCGCAGGGCTGGTTGCGCAGGGCCGGCAGCACGTCTTCCGTCCAGTAGTCGGCCTTGTGGTCGTTCTCCAGGCCGGTTTCCGTGACGCCGACGGGCTTGTGCACGCGCCGGTGCACTTCGCTCATCGCTTCGACGTTCGCAACGAAGGCCCGGGTGTTGAGGCCGTGGTAGCAGTCCATGCCCACGAAGTCGACCCATTCGTCGCCCGGCCAGCGGAAGAGAATGCGGCCCACGGGATCGTCGTAGAGGGCGTCCATCTGAGGCGATATGGCGTAGATGACGTTGTGTATCTCCTTGGTGTCGCGCAGGTAGCTGACGATGAATCGCCAGAAGGCCACGAACTCTTCGTGCGTCGTGGCCGAACGGCCCCACCAGTTCCAGGTCTGCGTGTGCTCGTGCAGCGGGCGGAAGATCACCGGAATCGGGCGGCCCTGCTTGTCGACCATCTTGCGGAAGGCTTCGGCCACCTTGTCCAGCCGGGCCTTGTACTTGATGTTCATCTCCGAACCCTCGGTCAGGATGCGGTCGACGACCTTGGTGTTGTCCCAGGCCGTGCCGACGGGATATTTCGTGCCGGGGCCCTCGGTCAGCGGGTTGCTCTGGTGCCAGACCAGCATGCAGACGCCGCCGCGCTCGCGGGCCTCGCGGACGAGTTGTATCTTGCGGTCGTCGATGCCCGCCATGTCGAGGCTGTAGACGGCCGGGTGCGAGCCGACGAGGTCCTTGACGTCGGAGCGGCCGGCGTCGCCCCGCCAGCCGATGCCGTAGGAGGGGTAGTCGTGGTGTCCGAACATCACGCCTTCGTAACCCATGCACCAAAGATTGGCGTAGAGGGCCTTGGTTTCGGGCGTGGCGTCGGGGTCGACCATCTTCAGGGTCGTTTTTTGAGGTGCTTTCATCCGCTTGCCGGCCGCCGGGGCGGTGCCGGTGCAGAGCGTGAGCAGCAGGGTACAGATCAGGATGCGTTTCATGTCGGTTGGTTTTATGGGTTGGTCGTTGAAGCGGGTTCGGCCGGATGTACGGCGAGCATAGTTGGCGGCAGGAATCGGGCTACTTTTCCCATACGTAGGTGGCCGTTGCTCCGGGTTCGAGATCGAGCGTTGCGAAGCGCCCTTCATACTGGATGTTGACCGTGCGGCGCGACCAGGAGTCGTTCGACACGACCAGCACGATGCGCCCGTCGGGCGTGCGGAAAGCTACGTTGGCCGGCACGTCGGTATGCGCCACCACGTTGGCGCGGAAGACTCCCGGGCGCTGTTCGTCTTCGCAGAGCTGCATGCTGCGGTCGCCGGGAGCGGTCGAGGCGATGCGCACGGAGCCCGGACGCACGAACTTCGAGGCGTGGGCGACGACGTAGTAGGCCAGGTTGAACGAGGATTCGTTGCCGTCGATGGTCACGGCGCCCTGACACATCGAGCAGCCGCCGTTGTCGGTGTGCGGGTCGTTGTCGGGGTCGGCCGCGAGGTTCCAGAGCACCACGTTGCGGCTCCAGTTGCGCGTGATGCCGACGATGAGCCGCCCGACGGCCGGTGCGATGTCGATGCGCGGCGAGCCCGGGCGTTCGGTGGTCATCTGCTCGGTGAAGTAGATCTCCTTGTCGGGGCGCGCTTCGTGGACGTAGCTCATGGCGCTCAGATCGCCGCGGTAGTGGTGGTAGGCGGCACCGAGAACATACTGCGCCGCTTCGGGATCGTCGTAGATCTCCAGCGCATAGTCGGGGCGGTCGCAGTTGTGGTCGAAGACGATGATGCCGGTCGGGAGGTTCGCTGCGCGGAACTTGGGCCCCAGGTGGTTCTTCACGAAGTCGATCTGGTCGGCGGCCGACCACGGCATGCTCGGCGTGTTGCGCGAGTTGAGCGGTTCGTTCTGGATGGTCACGGCCTCGATTTCGATTCCGTGCCCGCGCATCGCCTCTATGTAGCGCACGAAGTAGTCGGCATAGACGCCGTAGCACTCCTTGCGGAGCTTGCCGCCGCGCACGTTCTTCGACTCCTTCATCCAGGCCGGTGCCGACCAGGGCGAGGAGAGGATCCGGATGTCGGGGTTGATAGCCAGGATTTCGTGCATGACGGGGATCACGTCCTTGAGGTCCTGCGCCAGCGAGAAGTGCTCGAGGGCGAAATCCTCCTCGCCGTCGGGCATGTCGTCGTAGGAGAATACGAAGCTGTTGAGGTCCGAAGCGCCCAGCGTGAGTCGGATGCAGCTGATGCCGATGCCCTTGTGCGGGTCGAAAAGCTGCTTGAGCAGCGCCTGCCGGGCCTTGGGCGACATCTTTATAAGGTGTTCGGCGCTGCCGCCCGTGAGGGCGAAGCCGAAGCCGTCGATGCGCTGGTAGCTCTGGCGCGGGTCGACGACGATGTAGGGTGCGCGTTCGTTGCGCCGGTCGGCGAATTCGACCGCCTGCTCCTGCTCGGCGAAGAGCGCCGAACGGTCGGGGCGGGTGACGAAGCTGCGGATGGTCTGTGCCGGGGACGTGGAGAGCGTCAGGGCGCAGAGCGGGAACAGAAGTGCGAGTTTTTTCAGCATAAGGTCGGGGGTTAGTCGGTGAAGGCGGCGCGTGCCGAACGGTCGGGGTCGTCGGCGCGGCGGCAATGCGTGTCGAGGATCATCAGTTCGCCCCGCTCGGGGGTGTAGCGCGGCCAGGCGGGAAGCGCCTTGCAGTTGGGGTCGCCCGTGCGCATGAAGTGCAGCAGGGCGTCGGCCATCTTCTTCGAGAGCGTGCGCGGAGCCTTGCCGCCGCCGGTGTGGGTGAGCATGCGGTCGGTGTTGAGCAGCCAGAAGCTGATGTCGATGCAGTGGAACGCGCGGTGGCGGCCGTCGAAAAGGGGCGATTCCCAGCCGAACCAGCCCACGTAGACGGGCGACCGCTGGCTGCATTTGGCGTTGGCCGTGCGTATGGTGCCCTGGCGGTTGGAGACGATGAGCGCCCATATTTCGATCGGGCGACGGTCAGGGAAGGCCGCGGCATAGGCTTCGACGATGCGCCGGGTCCGGTCGCCGTACTGCGGTTGGAGGTGCCGCACTACGCCGTCGAGCGTGGTCGCTTCGAGTTCGGGGTTGTCGCGGTCGGGGTTCCACTCGTGGTAGGTGGAGCAGAGAAGCATCGGGACGTCGGAGCCCGTCGCGAGGTTTCTGCCCGTGTAGAAGGTGCCTTCCGGAATGTCGATGTCGTCGGCCACGGGTGCGAAGCCCGTGCGGTAGCCCGGCTCCTCGTCGGCCATGCGCTGCCTGGCGCGTTCGGCCAGCTCCATGTATGCTTCCCAGGGCATGCGCTGCAATTCGTCGATGCGCGAGGCGTCGAGCCCCGCTTCGCGCAGGATCGTCTCGCCCAGCCGTTCGGCGTAGGCGGCATCGTTGGCGCGCGTGGCGTCGCCGCTCAGGGCCACGGCCTTGTGGAAGAGCCCTTTGGCCGCCGGCATGGCGGCGAGCAGGCAGACTTTCGAGGCGCCGCCCGACTGTCCCATGATCGTCACGTTCGTGGGATCGCCGCCGAAGTTCGCGATGTTGTCGTGCACCCATTGCAGGGCGGCCACGATGTCGAGCATCCCGACGTTGCCCGAACGGCGGTATTTCTCGCCGCCCACGGATGCGAAGTCGGAGAATCCGAACGCGTTGAGCCGGTGGTTCACCGAGCAGAAGACGATGTCGCCGTAGCGGGCGATGTTCTCGCCGTCGTAGCTGTCCTGCTCGATGCCGTTGCCGCGGGCGAAGCCGCCGCCGTGGAGCCACACGAGCACCGGACGGCGCTTGCCGTCGTCGAGGGCGGGCGTCCATACGTTCAGACGCAGGCAGTCTTCGCCCATCAGGTCGTAGTTCCAGTGGTCGACGAACATCGAGTAGGATTCGGGGCGCCGGTCGTAGTAGCTCTGCGGTGCCGAAGCGCCGTAGGCCACTGCCGGGCGCACGCCCTCCCACGCTTCGGGCGGTCGGGGCGGCATGAAGCGGTTTTCGCCGCCCGTGTCGGCGCCGTAGGGGATGCCGCGGAAGCAGAAGATGTCGCGCAGCACGAAGCCGCGCACCTTGCCGTAGGCGGTTTGGGCCACGGCGATGTTTTCGCCGATGAAGAGCTGTTGTGCGTCGGGGTCGGGGTGCCGCTCGGCGCCTTGCGCCGGGAAGACGCAGAGTGCCAGCGCACAGGCGCCTGCGGCGATGGCCGAGGCGCGGCGGAAGAAGTCGGAAGGTGATTTCATTCGGGGTCGGTAAAATGTGAAAGGTCGGAACGGTGCGAATCGGATTTCTCCGAATCAAAGGTAGCTCTTATTATCAGATGAAATTGATATTATTTTAACCAAATATAATCCTTTCTTGTAGGTTTTTCAATGTTGTATTGATGATGTATTGCTGTTGATTGTATTTATATTATTGATTAACAATTATTTAAATGTTGCTTTTGCAAAATTGTATTTATATATAGGTGTGCGGAATATTATTATCTATTTTTTGCAATTTGGAATTAATCGTTATATTTGTGCAAACCAACTTGACGAACCTGACTATGGAGATTCTTCGCGAAAGCACGCCGTTGACTGATAACGACTGCTTTATGATTTTTTCCCGGAAGAAGGCCTGTTTCGACTTCCCGCTGCACACCCATCAGGAGATGGAGCTCAACTTGGTGATGAACGCTGCGGGGGCCTCGCGCGTGATCGGCAATCATGTCGGACGCATCGGCGACATGGAACTGGTGCTCGTGAGCGGCGACACGCCCCACGCCTGGTTCACCGACCGCTGCGAGTCGGAGGAGATTCATGAAATCACGTTGCAGTTCAGCCCCGATCTGCTGGACGACAAGCTGCTGAACCGCAATCCGATGGCTGCGCTCAAATCGCTTTTCGCCGAAGCGCGGCGCGGGGTGCTCTTTTCGCGCGAGACGACCGAACGCATGGCGCCGCGCATCAAGGAACTCTACGAACAGGGCGCGGTCGGGGGGATGAAGCCGCTGTTGGACATGATCATGATTCTGAACGATCTGTCGCTTTCGCACGACCGCGAGGTGCTCTCCGACGTGACGTTCGTCCAGAAGAAACTCAAGTCGCATTCGGCCCGCCTCGAAACGGTCTTCGCCTACATGAGCCAGAACTTCCACCGCCAGATCTCGCTCTCGGAGGCGGCGGCGCTCATCAACATGTCCGACGTCTCGTTCAGCCGCTTCATCAAGAAGGTGACCGGACAGAGTTTCATCGACACGCTCACCGAAATCCGGCTGGGACATGTGGCCCGCATGCTCATCGACACCGACATGACGATCGCCGAGATCGCCTTCTGCTGCGGTTTCAACAACATGGCCAATTTCAACCGCATCTTCAAACGCAAGAAAGGGATGCCGCCGCACAAGTTCCGAACCCTGTTTCTACCGAAGAAAGTCTTCGTCTGAAAAAGTCGACATCCGGAGCGGAAAGCCCCGGATGTTCTGTTTGGTGCTTTGAGTATCGGTTTTAGATAAGAATGTATCAAACCGGGCGGGCGGGTTTGTCTACTTTTGCTTTAGAGAAAGTGCGGCCCTGTCCGGACGGAGACGATTCCGCGCGGGAGGGTTGCACCGGCAAGAAAAACCAACCTAAACCTAAACCTTTATGCGAAAACTTTTGCTTCCTCTGTTCTGCGTATGTGCGGGGGCCTTGCTGGGCGGTTGCTACGAGAACGAATCGTCGGCGCCTGACATGGTCGATCCGTGGCTGCGCGAACGCACGCCGGTGAGCTTCCGGCTGGAGAATCAGATCGGAGAAGCCGTCATCACCCACGATTGGCGGCATGACGACGAGGGTGCCGTGTCGGTGCGGCTCGTCACGGGCGCCATCAACGATATGGCGGCGGTCAAGGTGGAGGGTATCGAACTGCAGTACGGCGCTACGGCCTCGGTACAGGCGGGCAGTACGCTGGACCTGAGCAGCGGCAAGGGTTCGTTCGTCGTAACCGCCGAGACGGGCGAAACGCGCGAGTATAGCGTCTCCTACAGCGCTTTCGAAGAGCCGCTCGAGGGCGTCTATCTGTTCGATCCCCGCGGCGGTATTCTCGACGGCAGCGCTCCGAAGAGCGCATTCATTGTGCTCGGAGGTTTCGACGGCAGTATCGTCATGTCGACGGCTATGGACAAATGGTGGCAATGGGGCGAAGGATACATGCCTACCGACGAGGACGACAATACGGTCAGCTTCAAGCTCGCCCGCGTCGACGAGCAGACGGGCGTGAGCTACGGCACGATCCTCAACCTGCCGGGCGACGATGGCAAATGGGCCAATTACATGTATCAGAACAAGTCTGAAAAGGATGTGAATGGCAAGTACCGCATTCTGCCCAAGGGCAAGGCGCGCTGGGCGAAGAATCCTTCTTCGGGCGATGTTACCTTCTATGCCTGGGAGGACGCCGACTGCACGACCCCGCTCTGGACGTCGAAGCAGTTGGGGGGGGGAACTCACGATTTTTGGGACAAGCAGGTTCCGGTAGACGGTTTGTCGTTCTACCGCGAACATCCGGGTCCTTTCACCAACGGGATGGACGATTGGTCGGACGATCGTTGGTATGTGAACAACATCCGCCATACGTTCTATCTGATGAAGAAGTCGTCGGACAAGCCGCTCGACAACCACGACGCGCTGCTTGAAAACGAGTATTGATGCTTCCGGTCATGTTACCCATGCAATCTTTCGGTGATTCCGTCCGGCGCTTCCTGCGTCTGTTCTGTGCGGCGGTCTGCTGCATAGGAATCGCTGTGTCGATGCCGGCGTGCGGCGGCAGCGACATAGAGATTCCGTCCCCCCCCCTCAAGCCGCAGCCTGACGGCGGCGGAAACCAGGGCGGCGAAGACGGCGGCGGAACCAATCCCGACAATCCCGACAATCCCGAGCCCGACAATCCCGAGCTCGTCCGCCTTACGATGGTGGACCCCGTGGCCACGGCCGAAACCAAAGCCCTCTATTCGAATCTGTGGGCGGTGGCGGCCCGCGGCTTCATGTTCGGCCATCACGACGATCTGTGGTACGGCCGCTATTGGTACGACGAGCCGGGCGGCTCGGACACCAAGGCCGTCTGCGGCGACTATCCTGCCGTCTTCAGCGTCGATCTGGCGTCGGTGATGGACAACCGCGCTTCCTACGACTACGACAAGCGCGAGAACGCCATCCGGCGCCGTGTGATGCTGGAAGCCCATGCCCGCGGCGAGGTCATCGTGGCCTGCTGCCACCTGAACAATCCCGTGACCGGCGGCGATTCGTGGGACAACAGCAACGATAACGTGGTGGCTTCGATTCTGACCGAAGGTTCCGCGCAGCATACGGCCTACCTGGGCTGGCTCGACCGCCTGGCCGACTTCGCACTCGATCTCAAAGCCGCCGACGGCACGCTCGTTCCCTTTGTCTTCCGTCCCTATCATGAACACACGCAGACGTGGTCGTGGTGGGGCTCGAAATGCACCACCGAGGAGCAGTTCATCGCTCTTTGGCGGATGACCGTGCGCCATCTGCGCGACACGCGCGGGGTACACAATCTTATCTATGCCGTCTCGCCGCAGATGGACGGCGAGTATGCCGATGCGAAAGGGCGCCTGCTTTTCCGCTGGCCGGGCGACGAATGGGTCGACTTCATCGGCATGGACTGCTACCACGGTCTCAACACCGCCGCCTTCTCCTCCAATCTGAAAGCCATCTCGGCCCTTTCGCTCGAAAAGCGCAAGCCCTGCGGTGTGACCGAAACGGGCCAGGAGTCCTTTACCAATGAGGATTACTGGACTCGGTGTCTGTTGACGCCGCTCACCGGCCAGCGGGTCTCGATGGTGGTCATGTGGCGCAACAAGTATGTCGGCCCCAACGAATCCGACAAGCATTTCTACTCTGTCTATCCGGGACATCCCTCCGAGGAGAATTTCCGGATCATGTACTCCCGCTCCCGTTCGCTCTTCAGCGCCGATCTTCCGCCGATGTACCGGATGGTCGAAGGGGTGACGGTCGAGTGCCCCGATTTGCAAACAACCTAAAACAACCTTAAATCCTATGGTAAAAATCTTCAAAACGTCCTTGTTGTACGGGCTGATGCTCCTGCTGGGCGTGCTGTTTCCCTCGGGGGCGGCGGCGCAGTCGCAGGTGACGGGTACCGTCAAAGATGAGAATGGGGCCGCTTTGGCGGGTGTTACCGTCATGGTGAAGGGCACCGCGACCGGTGCCATCACGATGTCCGACGGCCGGTATGCGATCAAGGCGTCGGGCGACGACGAACTGGAGTTCTCGTTCATCGGCTATACGTCGCACAGCGAACGCGTCGGCGTGCGGAGCGTCATCGACGTAACGCTGCAGGAGGAGGCCATCATGGCCGAAGAGGTCGTGGTGACGGCCTATGCCGTGCAGAAGAAGGTGAACGTGACGGGTTCGATCTCTTCGGTGAAGGGAGCCGACCTCGTTTCCACCCCCGTGGCCAACATCTCCAATGCGCTGATCGGCAACACGCCCGGCGTGGGCGGCTTGCAGGCTTCGGGCGAACCGGGCCACAATGCCGCCGACATCCGCATCCGCGGCGTAGCGACCTACGGCTCCGCGGCGCCGCTGATCGTCATCGACGGTGTGGAGCAGTCGTCGGAGCAGGCGATGGCCGAGCTCAATGCGATGGATGCCAACGAAATACAGGGTATCAGCGTGCTGAAAGACGCTTCGTCGACGGCCGTTTACGGCATCCGAGGCGCCAACGGCGTCATCATCGTGACGACGCGCCGCGGCAACACGGGTGCGCCGACCGTCAATTTCTCCTTGAACTACGGTTTCACGTGCGCTTCGGCCTTGCAGAAGGGCGTGAACTCCTACGAATACGCCCTGCTGCGCAATGAGGCGATCCGCCACGAACAGAACAGCTTCGCCGGTAACGAGGGCCTGTCGACCTACATCTTCGACGACTACGATCTGTGGAAGTTCAAGAACAACCGCGACTATACGCCGGTCGAGGTGGACGCCATGACCAACCTTTCGCCCGAGAAGCGCGAGCAGCTCAAGCGTTCGCCGGCGCTCTACTACGCCAGCCGCGACCTCTACAAGGAGATGTTCGACCGCGTGGCGCCGCAGATGCAGGTCAATGTCAACGTGGCGGGCGGCACCGAGCGCGTGAAGTATTTCGTGTCGTTCGGCTACTTCTCGCAGGACGGCATCACCACCGACTACACCTACCACGACGCCCGCACCGGGTCGTCGTTCGACCGCTACAACTTCCGTTCGAATTTCGACATCCAGATCGCCAAGCGCTGGAAGGTGTCGGTCAACACGGCCGGCCAGTTCGGCCGTTCGGAGGGTCTGAGCAGCGGCAACGATCCCTATGACCTCTCGGCCCGCTACAAGGCCATCATGCAGTATATCTACGAGGCGAATCCCTTCATTTCGCCGGGCATGGTCGACGGCCATCTGATCGATGCGTTCGCCGGAACGGCCGGTTCGCCGACCAACCCGCTGGGCATCAAGACCGGCAGCTCGCTCGGCTCGCAGAACGCCATCGTGAGCCTGCTGACCGCCGGCACCAATACGATCTACAACTCGCTGCTGGACAATACGGTCAAGCTCGAGCACTCGATGGACTACATCGTCGACGGCCTGCGCATCTACGGTACGGTCAACTACCAGGACAACTACAACCGCACGGTGCGCTACCGTCCCTCGATTCCGACCTACTCGGTGCAGCGCAATCCCGACGATCCGACCCTCTATCAGTTCTTCGGCGGCGGCATGGGCGGCGGTTCGTTCGAGTCGTGGGGCTACAGCAACTGGAACAAGCTCTATCTCGACGCGGGCATCGACTGGTCGGGCAGCTTCAACGACCACAACATTTCGGCGCTCCTACTGGCCAAGGCCTCGCGCTATACGATGCCGAGCGACTCCTACAACGTGCCTTCGGGCGTGATGGGCTTCGTGGGCCGCGTGACCTACAACTACAAGAACCGCTACATGGCCGAAGTCAATGTCGGCTACAACGGTACGGAGCAGTTCGCCAAGGGACACCGCTTCGGCTTGTTCCCCGCCTACTCGGTGGGCTGGGTGCCGACCAGCGAGGAGTTCTTTCCGCAGAACGACATTCTGACGTTCCTCAAGGTCCGCGCTTCGTACGGTGAGGTCGGCAACGACCGCCTGGGCGGCAGCCGCCGTTTCTACTACCTGCCGAGCACCTACAACCTCAACCAGGGCGGCTACTGGCTGGGTTCGTCGAACGGTTCGTCGTCCAATCCCTACTGGGCCGGTGCCACGGAGGGCGTGATCGGCAATCCGGACATCACGTGGGAGCGCGCCCGCAAGTACGACGTGGGTCTGGAGGCCCGCCTGTTCCGCGACCGCCTTTCGATCACGGCCGACTGGTTCCGCGAGGACCGCAACAACATCCTCACGACGCTCGGCACGATTCCGGGCATCTACGGTGTGGATTCGGGCAGCGTGCCTCCCGTCAACGTGGGTATCACGAAGAACCAGGGTTTCGAACTCCAGGTAGCCTGGGAGGACCGCAAGGACGACTGGCGCTACGGCGTGAGCGGCGACGTGAGCTTCGCGCGCAACAAGATCGTCTACAAGGCCGAAGCGCAGAATCCCTATCCGTGGATGAACCAGACGGGCTTTTCGATCGGTCAGCGCTTCGGTCTGAAGACCGACGGACTCTACAATACGCCCGAGGAGCTGGCCAATCGTCCCTACAACACCTTCAACGGCAACCGCGCCACGCTGGGCGACATCCGCTATGTCGACCTGAACGGCGACGGGCTGATCGACAACAAGGATATTGCGCCGATCGGCTATCCCAACTATGCCGAGTACCATTTCAACGCTAAGGCGATGGTGGGCTGGAAGGGCTTCGACCTGCGCGTGCTCTTCGTCGGTTCGGCCAACGGGTCCTACTATCTGAACAAGGGCTACACGATGCCGTTCTTCAAGAAGGCCGGCAACGCCTGGAAATGGATGTACGACGGCCGCTGGACGGCCGAGCGCTATGCCGCCGGCGAGAAGATCACCTATCCGCGCATGGTCTTCGACCCCAATACGGAGCACTACAACTATCTCCAGAGCGATTTCTGGATGAGGTCGAGCAACTATTTCAAGATCAAGAACATCGAATTGGGTTATACGTTCGACATGAGCCGCGGCAAGCTGGCCCGGAGCCGCATACGCGCGCTGCGTCTCTACTTCAACGCCAACAACGTCTATACTTTCGACAACGCGTTGAAGGAGTTGGGCATCGACCCCGAGGGCTCGGACGGCAGCACCTACATCTACCCGTTGACGAGCACGTTCACTTTCGGCGTCAACCTGAAATTCTAAAACCTTCCGAAGCTGATTATGAAAAAAATACTTGTTTCCATGATGCTGCTGGGCTCGCTGGGGCTGTTCTCCTGCCAGGACATGTTCCTCCAGATGCCCGATACGACCGGCACGGTGGACCTCAAGGAGGTCTACGGTTCGGCCAAGAACGCCAAAAGCGCGCTGATGACCTGCTACCGCCAGTCGCTGCTCCACGGTCTTCCGGGCGGCTGGGGCGTCGGGCACGGTACGCTGGGCGCGCTCTGCGGCGAGGTGTCGCGCGGCTACTCGTGGCACGGCACCTATACCATCACCCAGTCGGGTCTCGACGTGAACGGTACGGACGGCTCGGATGCCGGTTCGGAACATTTCGGCAACAACTGGGCCTATATCCGCGACTGTTTTCTCGTGAAAACCAACATCGACCGCGTGCCCGACATGACGCAGGAGGAGAAAGACTACATCAAGGCCGAGGTCACGGCGCTGATCGCCTACCGCTACATGGGCATGTTCTACCGCTACGGCGGTCTGCCGATCGTGCGCAAGGACTTCGCCAATGCGGCCGAGCCTGCCGTGAACGTGGGCCGCTCCTCGCTGGAGGATACGCTCGACTACATCCTCGAACTCTGCGACGAGGCCTACGACGGGCTTCCCGAGGGCGACTGGAGCGCTGCCGACCAGGGGCGCATGACGCGCGGCGCCGTGCTGGCCATCAAGGCCCGTACGCTGCTCTTCGCGGCCCGTCCGCTCTTCAACTCGGCGACGCCCTATCTGAGCGGCGCGCACGACGAGCTGGTATGTTTCGGCTCGACCGACGAGACCCGCTGGCAGCAGGCCATCGAGGCCAACGAGGCGGTGCTGGCGTGGGCCGCCGCCAACAACTATGCGCTCATCAACACGGGCGCGGCCGGCGAGGGACAGCCCAACCCCAACGCTTTCGACGATTATGCGACGGCCACTTCGACGCCCGCCAACCGCGAGGTGCTGCTGGCCTACAAGAACAACGACACCAACATGTGGTCGTGGCCTGCGAGCGCCATCTTCTACTACAACAACTATTCGCCTTACTGGGGCAACAACCGCTATGACACCGACCAGAGCGGTCTGATGACCAACTTCCTGGAGTTCTACTACAAGGCCGACGGTTCGGATTACGCCAACTGGCCCAAGCTCGGCGAGCCGGCGCCCCGGCCTGTCGAGGAGTGGCTGGCCAACATCGAGGCGATCGAGCCGCGCGCCAAGGCCGACAACATCTTCATCGGCTTCGACGCTTTCAACAACCAGGGCGATTCGCGCTGGACGGCGCTGAACTGGGGCCGTCAGACGGCCAATGCCAGCAAGGACAACAACTTCCCCGGCGCCCAGGGCGAGGGCAGGGGCTGCGCGGCCCCCACGAAGTTCTACTACAAGGCCGGTTCGCGCGTGTGGTACGAACAGCCGCTTTTCCGCATGGCCGAAATCTATCTCAACCTGGCCGAAGCCTACAACGAGAAGGGCAATGCGGCCAAGGCGCTGGAGAACCTCAACAAGGTGCACAACCGTGCCGGCCTGCCGGCCATCGCCGAGACCGGCCAGGATGCGCTGCGCAAGCTGATCCGCCGCGAACGTGCCATCGAACTCTACCGCGAGAACCACCGCTACTACGATGTGAAGCACTGGAAGGACGAGAACATCGCCAACGGCATCATCGGCGGCAAGATGCGCGAATTGCAGTTCAAGATCAAGTCGGGCCATTCGGGTTCGTTCAACCTCCGGGAGGCTGTCGAGTCCTACTGGGACGCCGTGGCCTACGAATCGACCTGGAATCCCAAGATGTACCTTGAGCCGATTCCGCAGTCGGAGATCAACAAAGGGACGCTGGTGCAGAACCCCGGTTATTAGTCTTCGCAGCCTTTTACTTAAAAACAGATTCGACCATGAACAAATACATCATCCATACCTTGCTTCTTGCGGGATTCGTCTCGCTGGGCACGGCTTCCGCCCGAAGCGGACAGCCGGCGGCCGACAGCGCGCATGTCCAGGCGCCGGCGGGCCCCGAAATGCTCTTCGGAACGTCGTCCGCACGCACGACGGGTGCCATCTCCTCGGTCGGCGGCGAGACGCTCCGCAAAACGACGGCGACCAACCTCACGAACAGCTTCGCCGGACAGTTCGCCGGCATGACGCTTTTCCAGGGGTCGGGCGAGCCGAGCAACGACATGGCCAGCTGGCTCATCCGCGGCATCGGCTCCTACGGCAACGCCAACTATAACAGCGCCAAGATCTTCGTCGACGGCTTCGAGGTCAATGCCAGCTACATCGCCTACCTCTCGCCGGCCGAGATCGAGCGCGTCTCGGTGCTCAAGGACGGTGCGGCGCTGGCCATCTTCGGCGAGCGCGGCGCCAACGGCGTGATCTGGATCGAAACCAAGCGCGGCCAGGTGGGTCCGGTCAAGGTGAGCGCTTCGGTGCGCTACGGCGTGCAGCAGGCCACTACGATGGCCAAGCCGCTCGACTCCTACGGCTATGCCACGCTCTACAACCAGGCCGTGAGCAACGACGCCGGCTTCTGGAATCCCTACTACAGCAGCGGGCAGTTGGAGGCCTACCGCAACGGCACGGGCACCAACGTCGACTGGCAGGACGAGACGCTGCGCAAGGCGGGCTACACGATCGACGGCGACGTCGCCGTGCGCGGCGGAACCGAAGCGGCCCGCTACAATGTGATGCTCAACTATCTCAACCAGCAGGGTCTCTACGACGTGAAGCGCAGCGACGCGCGGTCGAACCGCATGTACGAGCGCTACAGCCTGCGCGCCAACCTCGACTTCAAGGTCTTCCGCTTCATCGAGGCACGCGTCGACCTGGGCGGCCGCATCGAGCGCGGCCGGCGCCCGAACATCGGAACCGACGACCTGTTCTACAACCTGTCGCGCTATCCGTCGAACATCTACGAGGTGTGGGACAACGCCGAGCGCACCCGCTGGTCGGGCACGTCGGTCTACAACAGCAACCCCGTGGCGTCGGTCAACGCCCTGGGATGGCGTCAGAACCAGTCGCGCGTGCTGCAGGGCAACTTCGAGCTGGTGGAGCGGCTGGATTTCATCACGCCGGGTCTCTACCTGCGCGAGGCCTTTTCGTTCAACACCCTCACCAACAGCGGCTACAGCAAGACGCGCAACTATGCCCGCTACCAGAACGGCGAGCGCACGACCACCGACGAGGACACCTCGCTGCAAGCCAGCGGCTACGGTTCGGACGGCATGGAAGACTGGAAGCAGGGCAAGATCGTGCTGGGCTATGACAACACCTTCGGCCGCCATGCGCTGAGCGCTGCCGCCAATTTCCACATCTCGGCCTACAACGGCGACGGCTACTTCTCCTACAAGTACCACTATCTGAATCTCAACGGCCGCGTCAACTACAGCTATGCCGACCGCTACATCGCCGAATTCGGCTTCTCCTACTTCGGCAACGACGCCTTCGCGCCGGGCAACCAGTGGGCCTTCTATCCTTCGGTGTCGGCCGCCTGGGTGGTTTCGAACGAGGCGTTCCTGAAAGATTCGAAGAGCGTCGATCTGCTCAAGCTGCGTCTGTCGTACGGCCGGAGCGGTTTTGCCGATTCGGGCGCGACGGGCGCCCTGTCGGGCTATTCGTCGAACGGCCGCTATCTGTTCAAGGACTACTATACCGATTCCTACGTCGGAGCGTTCTATATGGGCAACCCCGAAGGACAGTGGCAGGGGTCGCTCGTGCAGATGTTCATGCCCAATCCCGACGTGCATGCCGAAAAGAGCAACAAGTACAACATCGGTATCGACGCCTCGCTGTTCGGCAAGCTCCATATTACGGCCGATGCCTTCCTCGACAAGCGCACGGACATCCTGACGCTCGACAACTCGATGATGGGCTACTACGGCAAGAACTACTACTTCAACAACGTCGGCAAGATGACCAACAAGGGCTTCGAGGTGAGTGCCCTGTGGTCCGACCAGCGCGGCGACTGGGGCTATGCGATCAACGGTTCGGTGTCGTTCAACCGCAACAAGATCGACTACATGGCCGAGGTGGCGCCGATGTACGGCTACAACGCTCAGACGGGCCGTCCCTACGGTACGCTGATCGGTCTGGTGGCCGACGGTTTCTATGACATCGACGACTTCGAGGCCGACGGCACGCTGCGCGCCGATCTGCCGCAGCCCATGTTCGGAGCCGTCCGGCCGGGCGACCTGAAGTACCGCGACCTGGACAACAGCGGCTTCATCGACCAGAACGACGTGACGAAGATCGGCAAGTCGCTCCATCCCGAATGGACCTATACGCTGGGTGCGCAGTTCAACTACCGCGGTTTCGACCTGAGCTTCCTGCTGCACGGCATTGCCGGCGCTTCGTTCAGTCTGATGGACAACGCCGTACAGACCCGCGCGTTCGTCGACAACGGCAACGCCTTCCCGATCGCCGAGGGTGCCTGGGCCTACTATCCCGAACAGGGCATCGACACGCGCGAGACGGCCACCTATCCGCGTCTGACGACGCAGAGCAACGACAACAACTACCAGTTGAGCTCGTTCTGGGTCAGAAGCCGCAACTTCCTGCGCGTGCGCAACATCGAGTTGGGTTACAGCTTCAGGCACCACGCGAAGTTCCGGGCCGCGGGCATCAGCGACTTCCGCATCTATCTCAACGTGACCAATCCTTTCACGGCGAGCGGCCTGATGTCCGACTACCGCATCGACCCGGAGCTGCTTTCGTACCGCTATCCGGTGTTGAAAAGCTACAACATCGGCGTAAACCTCACTTTCTAACCTAATCATCGACGTTACCATGAAAGCAAGATCCATATTCAAGTCGGCGTTCGTTTCGGCACTTGTCGCGACCGGTGTCGGATGCAGCGATTTTCTCGATACGAGCCTCGACCAGAACGCAACGGGCGAGACGATCGAGACGACGCTCAGTACGTTGTGGAATTTCGGCAATGCGTTCTATACGCCGGTCGGCTACGGCTTCACGATGCTCGACGGCAACCTCTTCGCCGCCGCCACCGACGAGGCGCAGCAGACCCTCGTGCAGAGCGATGCCACCTATTTCAACAAGGGAGTCATCAACGCCAACCTCAATCCGTTGTCGAACCTCTATACCAACTATTACGAGGGCATCCGGGCGGCCAACCACTTCCTCGAATACACGGCCGGCGGCAAGGGCGAGTACATGGTGGGCATGAACCGCGATACGATCTCCGACCGTCCGAGCTACGAGCGCGACCTGGCGTCGCTGCGCTGGTACCGGGCCGAGGCGCACGTGGCGCGGGCCTATTACTATGCCGAGCTTATCAAGATGTACGGCGGCGTGCCCATCGTCGAGACGCAGTATGCGGCCGGGAAGTTCTACCCCCGCGCCAAGTACGACGAGGTGGTGGAATACATCGTTTCGCAGATCGACGGATGCAAGGACGAGCTGGCCGTCGACTGGAGTTCGTTCAACGACCGCAACGGCCGCTTCACGCTGGGCGCCGCCCTGGCCATCAAGGCCCGCGTGCTGCTCTACGCCGCTTCGCCGCTGCACAATCCTAACAACGATCCGAAGCGCTGGGAGCGGGCGGCCGCCGCGGCCTACGAAATCATCTCGCATCCCGAGCTGAGCTATTCGCTGGCCAGCGATTACGGCGCCTATTTCCAGGGCAACAACAGCCTGGCGAGCACGGAGACCATCTATGCCGTGCGGCGCGAGCAGTCGAGCAACATGGAGACCAAGAACTATCCCATCGCCACGCAGGGCGGAGCTTCGGGCGTGACGCCGACGCAGAATCTGGTCGACGCCTACGAGCTGATCGGCGCCGCGGACCCGGCGGATCCCTATGCCAACCGCGACCCGCGCCTGGCGGCGAGCATCGTGACCAACGGCAGCCGCTGGAACGGCCGCACGATCGACCAGTCGGCCGGCGGCAGCGACGACATGTCGAAGCCCAACGCAAGCCGCACGGGCTACTACCTCAAGAAGTTCCTCACCGACGACCTCGACCTCACGCACGGCGCCAAGGCGCAGCACAACTGGGTGGCCTACCGTTATGCCGAAGTGCTGCTCAACTACGCCGAGGCGATGAACGAGGCCTACGGTCCCGACGCCTACGGCCCTGCGGGCTATTCGCTTTCGGCCCGCGATGCGCTTCAGCTGGTGCGTGACCGCGCGAGTGCCGGGCTGCCCGTGGTGACGACGACCGATCCGGCCGAGTTCCGCAAGGCCGTCAAGCACGAGCGCCGCATCGAGCTGGCGTTCGAGGATCACCGCTATTGGGACCTGTTGCGCTGGAAGGATGCGATGGAGGTGCTCAACAAGCCGGTGCGCGGCGTGAAAGTGACCAAGACGGGCGAGAACGCCTGGTCGTACAAGGTGGCCGACGTTGCCGGCCGCACCTTCCTCGAACGGAACTACTACATGCCCTTCACGCGTTCGGAAGTGGTGAACTCCCACCATACGCTCGAGCAGAATCCCGGTTATTAATTCAATTCCATATTCGAGAAAATCATGAAAAACAGACTGTTTTTGTTGCTGGCGGCGTTCTGTGCATTGGCTTTCACGGCCTGCGAGGGGGACGGCGACGCCGACTACGGATTCTCCAGGATCTATATGCCGCAGGCGCTTTCGACCGGCGGACTCGACAACTCCTACGCTGTGCCTGCGAGCAGCAGCGTG
Organism: uncultured Alistipes sp.; assembly: GCA_948736885.1. The sequence goes on along the minus strand of CAPXWY010000004.1, from coordinate 54,553 downwards.
AACACCTACAACTTCCGGGTCGAGGAGGGCGAGGTGCGCATCATCCTGGGCGTCATGCGCTCGGGAAGTTTCGACAAGGCCGGCGGTTTTACGGTGAAAGTCGGCGTCTCGCTTCCGGCGACGGCCGAAGCCGCGGCCGCTTTCGGCGGCGAGGCGATGCCCGAGGTCTATTCGCTGCCCGAATCGGTGACCGTGCCGAAAGGCCGGAGCGGCGAATCGTTCTACCTGGCCATCCCCGTGTCGTCGCTGACCCGGTCCGAATATGCCGGCAAGAAGTGGGTCCTGGCGGTCGGCATCTCCGAGCCTTCGGCCTACGAACTGGCCGAGCGGGGAACGGTGACCGCCGTGGTGGTCGACGTCGATGCGCTGAAAGCCCTGCTGTAATCATCTTTTACGAACCCCGATGAACCGATATGCCTCTTGTAAGGGAGGCATATCGTTCATGAAAACCAAACGAACCATGAAAAAAGCGATCCTGTCCTTGCTTGCACTCTGCTCGGTGGCGGGCATGCGGGCGCAGATCCGTTCGGTCGAACCGTCGGCCGCAACGGCGAAGCGTTACGAACGCATCGACTTCACCGTGCGTCTCAAGGCGACCTACTCGAATGCCTTCCTGCAGGAGGAGGTCGCCCTCGACATGCTCATCCGCACCCCCGGGGGCGAGGAGCGCCTGCTCCCGTGCTACTGGGTCGAGGGCGCGTCCGGCCAACTCTCGCGCTGGGAGGCGCGCTTCATGCCTCAGCAGGCGGGCGAATATGCCCTCCGGTTCCGGCTGACGGAACGCGGCCGGCAAACTTCGCTCTCGAAGCCCGTGCGGCTCGCCGTGCGGCAGGAGGCCGCCGGACACGGCATACTCCACACACGCGACTATTGGACGCTGGTCTACGACGACGGCACGCCTTTCCGCGGCGTGGCGGAGAACATCTGCTGGGAGTCGCGCGCCAACGACGACTCGCGCTACTTCAAGGAACTGCACGAGCAGCACGACAAGTACAACTACGACTACATGCTGCCGCTGTTCGCCCGCAACGGCGGCAACTTCATCCGCGTGTGGATGTGCGGCTTCAATTTCCCCATCGACCAGCAGGATCACTTCAACAACCACCGCTACACCCCCTCGGACGCCTACTACAACCCGAGCGCCGTGGCGCGGCTCGACCATTTCGTCGGGCTGTGCGAGGAGCTGGGCGTGCACGCGATGCTCTGCATGGGGCAGGGCGCCGTGCGGGCCGACCGCGCCTTCTTCACCGACGAGGAGCCGGCGCGCCGCTTCATGAACCGCCTGCGCTACATCGTCGCTCGCTGGGGCTGCAGCCCGGCCATCGGCATGTGGGAGTTCTTCAACGAGATCGACAACATCCAGCACCGCAACGCCGGAGGTCCCATTCCGGCCGAGGAGATCGTGGCGTGGCATGCCCGCATGAGCAAGTATCTGAAGAGCATCGATCCCTACGGACACCCCGTCACGACGTCGATCTCGCACCGCGACCTCGAGGGTCTCAACTCGGTACCCGACCTCGACATCAACCAGAAACACATCTATTGCAACACGGGCGGCATTCCGGCGGAGATACTCCGCTACGAAAACCGCTTCGGAAAACCCTACGTGATCGGCGAATTCGGCTACGAGTGGGACTGGTCGAAGAATTTCGACGAGTTCGGCGAGGAGATGGACCGCGACTTCCGCCGCGGCCTCTGGTACGGCATCTTCTCGCCCACGCCCCTGACGCCGATGAGCTGGTGGTGGGAGTATTTCGAGAACCGCGGCCTGATGCCCTATTTCCGCGGCGTGCGCCTGATCTCCGACCGCATGCTTGCCGACGGCAAGGGTGCTTTCGAGCAGCTTTCGGTGATCTGCCCGCCCGCCGAGGCGATGGCCGTCCGGTGCGGCGAAACGATCTACGTATATCTTTACAACAATTCGTCCGAAGCGCTCGGCCGCACGCCGCTCACCGTCAATCTGGCCGCCCGGGGCCGGTACGCCGTGCAGTCGTTCGATCCGGCATCGCTCGCTTTCGCCGGGCACGGGGCCATCGGGACCGAGGGCCGGTTCGTGCTCGACGGCGTGGAACTCGCGCCTTACGGGGAGCGTATCTACATCTTCACTCCGATCCGATAAGCAAGTAAAACTATGCGCATAAGCACATTCATCATGGCCCTTTCCGCATTCGCAGCGGCGGAGGAAGCGGCCTTCGCCCAGAAACAACCCGCGCTTTCGTCCAACTTCGGACTGGTCGCCCCGCAGCCTGCCGACGAACTGCCCAAGGCGCAGACGCCGCCCCAACAGCCCGTCCGCAAGGCGAAGCGTGCGGCCGAGAGCCGCCTTGCGCCGCGCGACGGCTCCTCGTGGGAACTCGCCCAAGGGTGGGAGCTCACCGAGGCCGACAACCTTGTGACGGCCGGAGAATCGATCTTCGGCTCCTCTTTCGACACCTCGGCGTGGTACAACGCCGTTGTGCCCGGTACGGTGCTCACCTCGCTCGTCGAAGCGGGCGTCTATCCCGATCCCTACTATGGATTGAACAATTTGGCCATCCCCGAGAGCCTGTGCCGCACGGAGTGGTGGTACCGCATCCGGTTCGACCGCCCGGCCGCCAGCGACGGCCGCCGCGTGTGGCTCTGTTTCGAGGGAATCAACTACCGCGCCGATGTCTGGCTCAACGGCCGCAAGCTCGGCACGATCGACGGCGCCTTTGCGCGCGGCCGGTTCGATGCGACCGAATGCTTCGAAGCCGAGAACGTGCTGGCCGTGAAGATCTGTCCGCCGCACAACCCGGGCATTCCGCACGAGCAGTCGAAAAAGGCGGGCCGCGGTCCCAATGGCGGACAGCTCTGTCTGGACGGTCCGACCTTCATCAGTTCCGAGGGCTGGGACTGGGTGCCCGGCATCCGCGACCGCAACATCGGCATCTGGCAGCGCGTCGTGCTCGAATATACGGGCGACGTGACCCTCTCCGACCCCCATGTGGTGACCGACCTGCCGCTGCCCGACACCTCGTCGGCCGAGCTGACGGTGAGCGCCACGCTGAAGAACCACGCCGACGCGCCGCGGAGCGTGGTGCTGCACGGTGCGATCGACGGCGGCATCGCCTTCGAGAAGCGTGTCGACCTGGCTCCGGGCGAGAGCCGCCGCGAGTGCTTCGCACCGGCCGACTATCCCGTTTTGCGGGTCGCTTCGCCGCGTCTGTGGTGGCCCAACGGCTACGGGGAACAGGAACTCTATACGATGACGCTCGGCGTCGACGAAGGGGCGGTCCGCTCCGATACGGAGCAGGTGCGCTTCGGCATCCGCGAGCTGTCGTACGAACTGACGGTCGACGCTCCCTCGGGCGAGGAGCTGCGCATCGATTTCGATCCGACCGACGATCTTGTCGACGGACGCTCGCCCTTCGATTCGTTCCATCGTCGCGACGTCGGCGCGGGTGTGGTGGTCCCGGCGCTCAGACCCGAGGTCGACCCGTCGGTGTTCCGCCGTCTGGAGAAGGACGGCGCCTCGCCTTTCCTGGTGGTGCGCTGCAACGGCGTGCGCATCTTCTGCCGCGGCGGCAACTGGGGCATGGACGACGGCATGAAGCGCGTTTCGCGCGAACGTCTCGAACCTGCTTTCCGCCTCCATGCCGAGGAGGGTTTCAACATGGTGCGCAACTGGACGGGCGAGTCGACCGAAGAACTCTTCTACACGCTCTGCGACGAATACGGCATGCTGGTGTGGAACGACTTCTGGTACTCGACCGAGGGCTACAACCAGAATCCCAACGACGAAGACCTCTTCATGGCCAACGCCCGCGAAACGGTGCTGCGTTTCCGCAACCATCCCTCGCTGGCGATCTGGTGCCCCCGCAACGAGGGCTACGCCACGCCGACGCTCGAAGTGCGGCTGGCCGATCTGATCGCTTCGGAGGACGGCACGCGTTTCTACAGCCCCAATTCGCGCTACATGAACCTGCGGACCAGCGGTCCGTGGCACTACCTGGCCGACGAATCGGCGTATTTCCGCGACCTGGCGCACGGTTTCTCGACCGAGCTCGGGACCCCTTCGGTGCCGACGGCCGAGAGCATGCGCAAGTTCATGCCCGAGACCGAGCAGTGGCCCATCAGCGACACATGGCATTATCATGACTTGCATTTCGGCCTGCCCGAATATGTGGAGGCGGTCGACCGCCTCTATGGCCGGGCTGCGTCGCTCGACGACTTCTGCCGCAAGGTGCAGCTCATCAACTACGACAGCCACCGGGCAATGCTCGAGGGGTGGAACAGCCGGATGTGGAATTCGACTTCGGGCGTGCTGCTCTGGATGAGCCATCCCGCCTGGCCGAGCCTCGAATGGCAGACCTATTCGTGGGATTTCGAGACGCACGGGTCGTTCTACGGCTGCCGCAAGGCCTGTGAGCCGGTGCACGTGCAGATGAACCCCCACGACAACGAGGTGCTGGCGGTCAATACCACGCGCGAGACCTTGTCGAAGGCCCGCGTGCGCGTGACGAGCCATACGCTCGCCGGCAAGCGCCTTTCCGTGCAGACGATGCCGGCCGGCGTGGTTGCGGCCAATTCCGCGACGCGTGTAGGCCAAGCCGAAATGCCTGCCGGAGAAGCCTGTTTTCTGGTGCGTGTCGAACTGTTCGCCGGGGGCCGGTGCGTCTCTACGAACGACTACATACGCCGTACGGGCGACGACTTCATGGCGCTGAACGAGGTGCCGGCCGCCGCGCTGCGGGCCCGCAAGCTCGCGCAGCGGGAGGAGAACGGCCGCCGGACGGTGCGTTTCGAGGTTTCGAACCCGTCGCGCTCGACAGCGCTAGCCGTGAAGTTCAACGTGCGGTCGGCGGCGACCGGCGAGGCGGTTTTGCCCGCCTACATCTCCGAGGGCTACATCCATCTGCTGCCGAACGAGAAACGTGTGGTGGAGGCGGAATATGCCGCTCGCAAGGATGTCGTGATCTCGGCCGAGGGCTACAACCTGGAGCGCTGCACGCTGCTGAAGCTCTGACGCTTCCGTGGCGGAATACGGAAAGAGGGGAATCCTTGCGGGATTCCCCTCTTTTTGGATTGTCGGGCGTGCTGCCGGCGGCTCCCGGTTATCCGATAAGTCCGGCCACCTCCATGCACATGCGGCCGTTGTGATAGGGGCATTTCCAGAATCCGGCCTTGTCGTCGCGGCGGTTGATGCTGCCGTCGGGCAGGATGCTCCACCACCATTCGCCGCCCTCGCGGTCGACGAGGTGCCGGCTGATGTAGCTCCAGGTTCTGAGGGCCGGGGCCAGCGCTTCGCGGCGGCCGTGGAACCGGTAGAGGTAGAAAAGCCCCACGACGCACTCGGCCTGCACCCACCAGTGGCGCTCGCGGTCGAGCGTGCCGTCGGCATGGCGTTCGTAGAGCAGGCTGCCGTCTTCGAGATAGCCTTCGAGCGCGGCATCGGCGATGCGGGCGCAGCAGGCGCGTGTGCGCTCGGTGAGGGCGTCGTCGCCCAGCACGAAGGCCGTTTCGAGCATCAGCCACGAAGCTTCGATGTCGTGGCCGAAGGAGTAGACGCCCTCGCTCCGGAGCTGCCAATGCTCGTCGAAAAAGAGCCCGAGGTGCCCCGTGCGTGGATCGGCGATGCGGTCGAGAAAGATCTCCAGCAGGTTGCGGGTCTGGCGGCGCAGCGCCGCGTCGGGCCACACGCGCAGCAGGTTGGTGTAGGCTTCGAGGATGTGAAGGTGGGTGTTCATCGTCCTGCGCTCGTTGGCGTCCTTGTCGCTCAGGCGCATGTCGGCGATGGGCTGCCAGTCGTGTGTGGCGGCCTCCTCGTAGCCGTTGCCGGCCAGGTCGTAGGAGCGGGTCTCGATGGTGCGGTAGAGCGCTGCGGCCTCCTCGGTCGCCTGCGCGTCGCCCGTTGCGCGGGCGTATTCGCTCAGCCCGTAGATGGCGAACGCGAGGGCGTAGAACTGCTTTTTGGTGTCGAGCGGCCGCCCCTGGGCGTCGACCGACCAGAAGACGCCGCCGTACCGGCGGTCGATGAAGTGCTCCAGCAGGTAGTCGCGGGCCTGCGCGGCCGTACGGAGGTACTCCTCGCGCCCCGTTGTGCGGTAAGCCGCCGCGAAGGTCCAAAGGATGCGGCCGCAGAGAATGGCGCTGCGCTCGGCGTCGGGCCGCAGTTCGCCGCGTCCCGTCATGCGGCCGAAGAAGCCGCCCTCGGGGTCGGTCATGTGTGTCTGCCAGAAGGGCAGGATGTTGTCGTGGAGTTCGGCGAGCAGTTCCGCCTTGAGTTGCTTTTCTTCCATGTGGTTATGCTTTGGAGGAGCGGCGCAGAGCCAGCTGTCCGGCGATCGCGGCCACCCGTTTTTCGCCGAGCGGATAGAGCGCGACGAGCAGGATCGCCGCACCGCATCCGGCGGCCGGTATCCAGCTCATCAGCATGCGCAGCCCGACGATCGCCTCGCCGCTTTGGGCCGCCTGGGCCGACGTGTCGTAGCCGTAGGCGGCCAGCAGCCAGAGGATGAGCGCGCTGCCGAAGGCGCCGCCGAACTTCTGGGCCATCGACGACGAGGAGAAGATCAGCCCCGTGGAGCCGTGGCCGTGCCGGAGTTCGGAGTAGTCGGCCACGTCGGCGAACATGCTCCACAGCAGCGGGAAGGTGATGCCTGCGGCGGCCGAGATGACGATCTGCAGCACCAGCATCGTCCAGGCGCCGGCGTTGGTCGCCGGCACGAAGTAGAACGCACCGCTCAGCACGCCCGCGACGGCCATGGCCGCCATGTAGGTCATGCGCTTGCCGATGCGGCGCGAGACGGGCACGGCCAGCGCTACGCCTGCCATGTTGGCGATCTCGCCCACGGCCAGGAAGACGCCGCACGTGAGCAGCAGGCTGCCGCCCAGCAGGTTGTTCGCTCCGACGTAGTCCTTGAAGAAGTAGGCCGCTGCGCCGCCGCGGATCGAATTGAAGAGCAGCACGGCGATCGCCACGCCTAACAGCAGCCACCAGGGGCCGTTGCCGGCCAGGGCCCTGACGTCGCGCAGGATCGATTCGCGGTCGTTGTCGGCCGGAGCGATGCGCTCGCGCGTCCAGCGGAAACAATAGTAGAAGAGCCCGGCGCAGAGCAGTCCGATGACGATCATGGTCCGCTGCCAGCCGGCGGCCTGCGCAGCGGCGGCTTCGGCGGGGCTCAGCGTGCCGGTGTCGCCCGTGAAGAAGCTGCACAGGGGCTCGAAGAGCGCCAGGGCGAGGAACGAACCGCCGTAGGCGAAGAACATGCGGTAGGAGGAGAAGACGGTGCGTTCGGCCGAATCGTCGGTCACCACGCCCAGCATGGCTCCGTAGGGAACGTTGATGGCCGTGTAGACGGTCATCATCAGGATGTAGGTGGCGTAGGCCCACACCAGTTTGGCCCCGTCGCTCCAGTCGGGGGTCGTGAAGGTCAGCACGCCCGCCACGGCGAAAGGCGCGGCGATCCACAGCAGGTAGGGCCGGTAGCGGCCCCACCGCGAGCGCGTGCGGTCGGCGATGAGTCCCATGATCGGATCGGAGACGGCGTCCCAGAGCTTGGTGACGAGCAGCAGCAGGGCGGCGTGCTCCAGGCTCAGTCCGAAGATGTTGGAGTAGAAGAACGGGAGATAGTAGGTGAATATCTTCCAGAACATGCTCGACGACATGTCGCCGAGGCCGTATCCGATCTTTTCGAGGCGGGGTGCTGCCATTCGTATCAGCGTTTGAGATTCTTATCGATGAGTTTCCAGAGTTGTTCGACGCTGCGGCCTGTCGTGAGGCCGTCGGCGGGGGTGTGCAGGCAGTAGTCTACCAGCCGTTCGACGGTGGAGGTGGCCACGTGCAGGCGCGTGTCGCTTGAAGCATAGTAGATGAAGACGCGGCCGTCGGGGTCGGCGATCCAGCCGTTGGAGAAGAGGACGTTCGACACGTCGCCGATGCGTTCTTCGCCCTCCGGACCCATGAACAGGCCTGCCGGTTCGGCCAGCGGCACCCACGGGCGCTCGAGTTCGGTCATGTAGAGGTAGAGCACGTAGCGCAGCCCTGCAGCGCACGAACGCACACCGTGTGCCAAATGGAGCCAGCCGTGCGGGGTTTTGATCGGATGGGGGCCTTCGCCGTTCTTGCCCTCCTTGATGGTGTGGTAGTAGCGGCGGTTGATGATGGTCTCTCCGACGATCTCGGCACGGGCGATGTCGTCGACCAGCGCCCAGCCGATGCCCTGGCCGTTGCCGGTGTCGATGAAGCCGTCCTGGGGGCGGGTGTAGAAGGCGTATTTGCCGTCGACGAACTCGGGGTGCAGCACTACGTTGCGCTGCTGGCTCTTCGACACGAGGTCGGGGAGCCGCTCCCAGTCGACCAGGTTCCGGGTGCGGGCGATGCCGGCCGCAGCGACGGCCGACGAGAGGTCGCCCGGCGCGGCGTCGGGGTCCTTGCGCTCGATGCAGAAGACGCCGTAGATCCATCCGTCTTCGTGGGCCGTGAGCCGCATGTCGTAGATGTTGGTCGCCGGCTCGCCGTATTCGGGCATCCGGATCGGGTAGTCCCAGAACCGGAAGTTGTCGATGCCGTTCGGCGATTCGGCCACGGCGAAGAACGATTTGCGGTCGGCGCCCTCGACGCGGGCCACGACGATGTACTTGTCGTGCCATTTGATCGCTCCTGCGTTCATCACGGCGTTCATGCCGATGCGCTCCATGCAGAAAGGATTGCTCTGCGGGTCGAAGTCGTAGCGCCAGTGGAGGGGCGTGTGCCGGGCCGTGAGGATCGGGTTGCGGTAGCGGGTGTAGATGCCGTTGTAGTGTTCGTCGGGCGTGTTCTTTCGGGTCAGAAGCTCTTCGTGCCGGGCTTCCAGTTCGCTCATGATCACCTTGAAGTCAGTCATTGCGTGCGAATTGAGTTTGATTTATTTTAGGGATGTCGTGTGCGCCATGTCGGTGGCGAACAGGGTTTGGGGCAGGGCATGGAAACGGACGAAGTCGTCGGCCGAGGTTTGGCCCGGGAAGGGCGCGTAGAAGTGTCCCGGCCGGACGGTTTGCAGGGCGTTGCGCCATACGAGCGCGTAGGCGGGGCGGTGGCTGCCGATGCCCCGCAGCAGGACGCCTGTCCACCAGTCGGCTTCGGGCAGGCCCTCGCGGCCCGTTTCGGAGAGGACGCAGGGTTTGCCCAGGCGTTGGGAGAGGGCGGCCATGATGCCCAGCGTGCGGTCGAGCCGGGCCATGAATTCGTCGGCCGAACCACCGTGGTAGGTGTCCAGACCGAGGATGTCGACCCAGGCGTCGCCCGGGTAGCGCTCCATGTATTGGGATTCGTCGTGGCAGGGGTTGGGCGAATAGATGGTGAGCATCGGCACGCCGCGCCGGTGCAGGTGTTCGACGGTCATCTCCCAAAGCGCCTTGTAATCGTCGGTCGTGCAGAGCCGCTGTCCCCACCAGAACCAGCTCCCCGTGTGCTCGTGCCATGGCCGGAAAAGGGTCGGGACGACCGATCCGTCGTCGGTGCGGAGCGACAGCAGGAAGTCGGCCGCGCGGTCGAGCCACCCGACGAAAAGTTCGTGGCGCTCGCCGCCGGGCAGGACCGAACGGACGGCGCGGTCGCTCGTTACGTCCCAGGCGTCGCCTCCCGTGAGGGGGTTGCGCGGGTGCCAGCTGACGGTCGTCAGGCCGCCGCGTGCGAAGTGGCGCAGGATTTCGGTGCGCATGGTGTCGAAAGGCACTCCGTCGAGGTTGCGGCCGGTGCCGAGCTCGATTTCGCCCAGGTCGCAGCCCAGGACGGCGGGATAATCGCCGCATAGTTCTTTCACGTCGCTGCGCCCCTCCTCGTAGGCCCAGTCGCAGCCGTAGAAGGGGAAATCCTGCTGTCCGAAAAGCAGTTCTCCGCGCTTCGAAACGTGGCGCAGTAGTGCGAGGAGTTGTTCGGGAGTCCGGTTGCCGGGTTGTGCGGCTGCGGCGCGGCCGTAGCGGGCGAGCGTCCGGTTGGTTTGCGCGATGGCGCGTATCGTGGCCGTGTCGCAGTCGAAGACCGAGTTGAGGCCCTGTTCCTCCTGTGCGGGGTCGCCGCAGTAGTCGTCGCCGCGCTCCCAGCGGAGGTGTGCGGGCCGTGCCTCGCCGCCCCAGCCCCAGAAGTTGCATCCGGCGAGGATGTCGCCGCAGGCGGCGCTGCGGATGATCTGTGCGAAAAGGTGCCGGTAGTAGGCGTTGCGGGCCGAGGCGGGGGAGTCGGGCTCGAACCGGAAGTTGTCGCGCGGGTAGCCGAACTCCTCGATGACGAGGGGTTTCCGCAGCTCGCGGGCGATCGCGGCGTGGCGGTCGATGTAATCGGTCATGTTGGCGCAGGCCCGGTCGAGATTCTCTGCGATGCTGTCGCGGTCGATCCACTTCCAGTTGTAGGCCCAGATGTGGATGTTGGCATAGTCGATTTCGGGCAGCGCGTGGATGCGGCGCCAGAGTTCGATGTCGTTCTCGCAACCCATCGATCCCTCGCTGCCGGTCGATACCATGTGGTTGGGATCGAGCTCCTTGATGAGCTGCGCCGTGCGGGCGATCCATTCGAAGAAGCGCTCCTTGTTCTCGTCGGAGAAGGCGCGCGGCTCGTTGGCGATCTGCCACGAGAAGATGGCCGGGTCCTCGGCATAGGGGAGTCCGGTGTAGCGGTTGGTGCGGCCGACGATGTGGCGGATGTGGTTTTCTAACAGCAATTTGCAGCTGTCGGCGGCATCCGCTTCGTGGAACTGCCGCACGTAGCGCATGAAGACGTCCCAGCCGTCCCGTCCCGGAACTGGATAGGTGCCGCGGCCGCTCCATTCGAGATACTGGCTGTAGCCGCCGCTCCACTCCCAGGCGTTGGTCAGGTAGAGCACGGCCCGCATGCCGCGTTTGCCCATCTCGGCGAGCAGGAAGTCGAGCCCGTCGAGCGCGCGGTCGTCGTAGACGCCCGGGGCGGTCTGGAGGATGGGTTCGACCTTCGAGACGACCCCTTCGCTGCCCTCCGAACCGACCAGCACCCGCAGGTTGTCGATGCCCGCCGCGTGCATGCGGTCGAGTTCGCGGCAGAGCCGTGCGCGGTCGCAGCCGGGACCTTCGGCGGCGAGCAGGGCGCCGTACCAGAAATTGGTGCCGACGAAGTAGGCGGGCATGTCGTCGGGGCCGGCGAAGCGGCCTTGCTCGACGCGGGCGAAACGGGTCGTTTTCAGAGAGTGGCAGGCCGTGAGTCCGAGCATCAGCAGACCGGCGACCGGCAGGAACAGGGATTTCATGCGCAGTTCGGGTTAGGGAATGGATGACGAAGACAAAGATAGAGGTTCGGCACTTCGGAAAAATGTAGTTTTTTAGCAATTAGTTATGTTTTTCGCGCATTCGGGCCGTTGCTGGGGCGGGTCTTCCGCAGCCGGGTAATTGTCTGTAAAATATCGGATTCGGATAAAAAAGTATTATTCCTTTTCGGGTGCGGGGCCTTACCTTTGAATTATTGGAAACCAACACTTGCGACCATGAGAAGAAACTTGTTCCGACCGCTCTTTTGCGGCATTGCGGCGACGCTTCTTGCCGGATGTTCGCCGGCTGCGGGCGGTGCGCCGGCCGTTCCGACGGTCGACGGTGTGCTCTCGTTGTCGGACCGCGTCGTCGTCGAGGCCTACATAGGCAACGGCGTGCAGTGGGACCCCTACGAAGTGCACGACGGCGAGGGCTTTTCGGCCTCGGACAGACGGCGCCTGGTGACGCGGCTCGAATGGATGTCGCCGCGTTTCATCCGGGTGATGAGCGGGATCAGGTCCCACATGACCGACGGGCGGTTCGACCCTGCGCGCAACATGGACGACCTGCACATGATCCTGGGCTATTGCAACACGCACGGCGTGACGGTGCTGCTCGGCGACTGGGGCGGCGGGCTGGCCGACTGGCAGCAGCAGACCGTGGACGAGGAACTGATCGGCTGCTGCGGCGAGCTGGTGCGCTATCTGGTGGAGGATTGCGGCTACAGCTGCATCCGCTATTATAATATGGTCAACGAGCCCAACGGTTCGTGGTCGTCGACCAACGGCGATTATGCGCTCTGGCTGCGGGCCGCGAAAGCGATGGATGCGGCGCTCCGCCGTCATGGCATGGGCGACCGCGTACGTCTGGTGGCGCCCGACGCTGCGGTGTGGACGACGGCCGAGACGCATTGGGTGAGCGGCAGCCGCGCGGACCTGGGCGAGGCGGTGGGTCTCTACGACATCCACACTTATCCGTCGAAAGCACAGATCAATACGGGCGAATACACCGAGATGATCGCGGCCTATCGCGCCGCGGCGCCGGCTACGGCGAAGATGATTCTCGGGGAGCTGGGAATCAAGTATATCGATCCGCGCGATGCGGAACTCGATGCCGAGAACAAGCGCCGCATTGCGGCCGATCCCCATGCTTCGATCGAGGATTCGCAGATGCTGGTTTTCGATACGATGTACGGAATCGACGTGGCGGATGCCGTCATGCAGACGGCCGCCGCAGGCTATTCGGGCTGTGTGGTGTGGATGCTCGACGATGCGATGCACACCAAGGAACCCGGCCGGCTGAAGATATGGGGCTTCTGGAACATCCTCGGCGAGGAACGTTACGGAGCGGAGAAGGAGCGCATCCGCCCGTGGTACTATGCCATGTCGCTTTTGTGCCGCTATTTTCCGCAGGGATGCCGGATCGTCGGCTCGGAGGTCGAGGGAGTCGACGGCGTGCGTTCGATGGTCGGGCGCACGGACAAGGGTGCGACGGTGGCTGTGGTCAACACGCATGCCGACCGCGCTGTGGAGCTGACGCTTCGCGGACTTCCGGCGCCGCTGTCCGGTCTGTCGCTCTATGTCTATGGAGAAGGGGTGCTGAAACTCGACGGCGAGCGGCTGCTGCCGACCGAGCAGGGCGTTACGCTTGAGGAGGGCGCCCGCATCCGTCTCGAACCCGAGACCATGTTGGTCTATACGTCGATGCCCGAGCCGCGGTAGGCGTTCTCGTTGCCGCTTTGTTGCGAAAAATCCGCCTGCAAATCATTTGCAGGCGGATTTCGTTTACCGTCGAAGCCTTGCAGCATCCTCCGGATTTTCGGGCCGAAACCGGGATTTAACTTCGTTATGCTCGTTTTATCTCTTCTGCTTGCCGCAGGGGCGCTGTCAAAACTGCGAAAATCGTTGCGCGATATACGGCCCGAAATGAAAAAAACCGCTTTCAAGTAAATTTGAAGCGGTTTTTCATTCGTTCCTGCGCCTGCGGCGCTTTCGCATTTTCGAGCCGAAACCGAGATTTGAACTCGGGACCCCTTCATTACGAGTGAAGTGCTCTACCGCTGAGCTATTTCGGCCTGGGAAGACACGGCGGTCTTCGTTGGGACTGCAAATATCCGAAAAATATTTTTTTCTCGCAATAATTTTACGAAAAATATCGCTTTTGTTGCTATATTCGCGCTCGAACAACCCTCCGAACCAACGATCAGGCGGCTTCCGGGCCGCGAAGAAACCCGCAGAAACAGGCACCATGTTCAAAGCCCGTCTACAACCTACGCCCGAGCAGACTTTCGAAATCGTCGGCGACGGCGATTACAACTTTACCGATATACTGGCGCACAGCCGCGAGATGCAGGATGCGGGCGATGTCCGGCAGGCCTGCGACACGCGCTTCCGGGCGTTCCAGCGTTTGGCCGAACTCATCCCGGACGACGAGGAGGTCATCCTGGAGTGGAACCACCGCAACTCGCGCGCGGCGCTCGAACTGATCCACGCGTCGGCCGTCGATCACTTTCTGATCGACGATTTCGAGATGTCGGCCGCCCTGCTGGAGATGCTGCTCGACCTCGATCCCGAGGACCATCTGGAGGGCAGCGAGCTGTTGGCGTTCGACTACCTGGCGATGGACGAAACGGAACTTTTCGACGAGGTGATCAACGACATCTCCGACAAGTGCGCCAGCCGCGAAGTGCTGTTGCTGTGGTCGGCTTTCAAGCGCGACGGAATACTCCCGGAGGGCGAGTTGAAGCATTTCAAATCGCGCTTCGCATCGTGTTTCGCCGAATTCATCGCTCCCGAACATCCGGCCGACGAAGCCTTCCTGCGCGACATCGGAAGCGAGCGTCCCACCGCCGGGGCGCAGGCCCGCGAGCTGTGGCTCCGGACCGAGAATCTGTGGTCGCGGTGGCCGGAATTCATCGAGGCGCTCCGCCGGCAGCAATAGGACTTTTCCCCGAAAAAAGAGCGGCTTCCCTTGCAGATGCTTGGACGCAGCGCACGGTGAAACCGAAGGCGCGGTTGTTCGATCTAAACGTATTCACCCAACTCTCGCCTTTGAATGCCAGATAGGTGGCGTTCGGACTGTCGGCGGCGGTGGGTGACGACGACCAGACATCTCCCTCGGCGCCGACGTACGCCAAGGCTCCCGACGTGTTGTGGCGGTAGCCCGTAGCAGGGGCTTGGAGCAATCGCTGGAATGAATGCCGCGGACGCGGAGATCGGTCGGGCGGCAGACTGGGGTGAACAACTGACGGGGCCGGAGGCCCGGTCAGCGGACTGCTGAATCTGCTTTGCCGCGCTGGCACGGACCATGGCCCGCACCACTCAGGGCAGGAAGCCGCCTTTTGTGGACGCCGACGGACGGATGCGGATGGGCTGCTGCCGAGGCGCTTTAGCGGTTCTACGGCCGGAAAAATCCGATGGCGAGCGAGACTGCCGTGCGGCGCCGGCTGCTTATGCAGCCGGCGCCGCAGAACCCTTCCGGAAGGACCTGTACCTTATCCGGACTTGTTGCAGACGAAACGGAAAAGCACCCCGCAAAGGGTGCTTTTTCCATGGTTGTGCAGCGGCTGCGGGCTATTCGGCGCACTCCTGGCGCTCGGCAGGCGCTGCGATGCCTTCGGTCGTGGCGCGCTCCTCCATGCGCTTGATGCGCACGTCGAGGTCGGGGTGGGTCGAGAAGAGCTGGCTCATCTTGCTGCTCTTCTGCACGCCGGCCTCCTCCTGCATCTGTTTCAGCCGGCGGAACGAGTAGGCCATGGCCCAGGGGTTCTTGCCGGCTTTCTTGAGGAATTCGTAGCCGTAGTCGTCGGCGTTGCGCTCCTGCTTCTGCGAATAGGTGGAGTTGATCAGCGCCTCGCCCAGGTCGCCCAGCTGCGAGTCGGTGAGCTGCGCCGCCTTGCCGCCGCTCGATGCCACGCCGTCCTTGAGGGCCGAGGTCATCAGGGCCGTGCGGTAGGCCTTTTTCGAGTCGCGGTGGGCGATGTGGCCCACTTCGTGGCCGATGACGCCCAGAAGCTCCTCGTCCGACATGATGTCCATGAGCGACGAGAAGACGCGGATGCTGCCGTCGGGGCAGGCGAAAGCGTTGACGTCGATGACGTGGTAGACCTTGAAGTTGAGCGGAATGCCGTCGGCATCGCACAGCCCTTCGGTCAGCCGGGCGAGACGCTGGGCATAGGGAGTGTCGGCCTCGCAGACGGGGTTGTTGGCATCCATCCAGTCGATGTATTCCTTGACGTAGGAGGCCATCTGTTCGTCGGTCAGCGTGGCGGCCTGGGCCACCTTGGCGGCACCGCCGACGGCTTTTTTGAGGTTGAACTGCGCCATGGCGGGCGCGGACACGGTCAGCATGCAGAGAACGACCGCGATTTTTGCAAACAGGTTGTTCATGGGATTCGGTGTTTGTTCGGGATGCGAAATTACATTATTTTTCGTCGGTGTGCAACACTTCGTCGTCTTTGAAAAGGGCCGATTTGAGCCGCTGGTAGAGGAACGAAACCGATAAAAGGATGATTCCCAGCGCGATGAATACCACGATGCGGCCCAGCGTAGGCCATTGCCACAGGTCGCGGAGCAGCAGTTTGGCCAGCACGACGGCGAAGCCGGCCAGCGCGAAGATGCGCAGCCCTCTCTGCCGGCGGTGCATGCCGAGCCCCATCTGCAGCGAGGCGGCGGAGATCAGCGCCAGCGAGAAACCCGTGCTGAAGTTGCGGTAGATGCCCAGCAGGGTGAGCAGGTGGCAGAACGTTGCGATCCACACACTTGTGGCTGCAAGATTGAACCATACGAGGAAGCTGCTGCGGCGTCGTGCGTCGTCGACCTGGCGGTAGAAATCGAACGCGACGCCGGCCAGCGTCAGTGCCACGACGGCGGTCGAAATCCACGACAGCGCAACCGGCAGCGATTGCCGGGTGTCGGGCGTGGAGAGGAGCAGAAACGCACAGGTGGCGAGTGAGGCGTCGGCGATGAAGATCCAGGAGTGTTCCGCGATCGGGAACCGCCGGCGCAGGGCGCCCAACATGGCGGCGATGACGGCGACGGTGCAGAGCAGCCACGACTGGACGAATGCGTCGCCCTGGAAATGGCGGACGATGTCGGCGAGGAAGGTGCCGTAGACGAGCAGGCCGGCGGCGAGAATCAGACAGACGTTGCCGACGGGGTAGCGCAACAGGCGGGCGCGGACGAAGATTTCGCGTTTGCGTCCGGTGAACCAGGCCGCGTAGACGAACGCGGCGGCCATGCTGAGCGACGTGAGAAATTCGGAGCTGCGGAAGATGGCGGGTTCGGCGCCGCAGCGGATGCGGAACCAGAGCGAGCAGGCCATGTTGAAAGCCGGTAAGGCGAGGAGTCCCGCGGCAATTTCGTAGACGGGCTGTCGGGTGCGGGCGTAGAACCAGAGGAGCAGGACGATCTCGGCGGCCCAGCAGAGCAGCGAACGTTCGGCGCCGAACTGGAGGGGTGCGGCGAGCGTGAGGAAGAGCACCGCGAGGCTGAGCAGGAGCCGTTTGAGTCCGGGCGCCTCGGCGAGTCGGCTCCGTACGGCCAGCAGTGCGCCGGTGTTGACCGCGGCAATGGCGAGCGGAACGAGACCGTCGAGGTTGCGGAGGGGAGCCATCGTGTGGAGAAAGAGCAGCCCGAAGCGCAGGAAGAAGAAGTTGTTGAGCGCCACGGTGCCGGCCAGGATCCACCGGAACCGGCTGTTGCGGGCGCGCAGCACGGCCGCTGCCGATGCGGTGAAGATGAGGTAGAACAAAGCGGCGAAGAGAAAGAGATCGCGGGCCATGGCCGGATCGGGCGCGGCGCCGGCTGTCTGTCCGGAGAACGCATGCCGCACGAAAAGGCAGAAAATGAGGTAGGTGGCGGCGAACGAGATGACGGGCAGCTCCCACCATTTTTTGCGGAGCGCGAGCACGAACATGCCGGCGTGGAGGATGGCGATGTAGAGGAAAAGCGCGACGTGGCTGCCGTGGCTGTCCGACGCGAGGAACGGAGCGACGAATCCTCCGGTCAGCGCCACGACGGCAAGCTCGCGACGGTCGTAACCGGCGGCGATGGCGGTCGTGAGGAGGGTGCCGAGCACCAGCAGCCCGAAAGCGACGGCCTGCGGAAAGAGCGCATAATAATGGTAGGCGATGGCCACCGTGACGTAAGTCACGGCGAAGGCTCCGCCGGCGAGCACGGAGCTGAACCGGCGGTAGGTGTTGCGCAGGCGGGCGGCGATGCCGAGAAGCACGAAGCCGCAGAGGAAGCCCACGACCGTGCGCATGGTCTCGTTGAGCCAGTCGTTGTTGATGGCGTACTGGATGAAGAAGCCCACGCCGAGGATCAGCACGCCGATGCCGATGGCGGCGAAAAGCTGGGTGCCGATGTATTTTTCGATGTTTTTCGCCGGGTGCTGCCGGGGCCGCGGGGGTGTTTGCCGGACGGGCGGCGGTGTAGCGGCCGCGGGATGCGTCGGTGCAGGGATGTTGCCGGATTGCTTGTCCGGGTCGGGTGTTGCCGGGACGATGGCCGGTTCCGCCATGCGCGCGGGTGCAGGTTCGGCTTTGAGGTCGGCCGCGGCGGATGCTGCGGGTTGCGGTCGGCCGGGGAGCGGTGCGGACGGAGTCTCGGCCTGCCGCTGAGCCGGCGCGGCCGTATGCTGTTGCGGAGCGTCGGGGCGCATGGCGGAGTCGCCGAAATGTTTCTCCATCGACTGGCGGAGCTGGAACACCTTGTCCCGCAGGTCGTTCAGCGCATGGTGCATCGACAGGCAGACGATCAGCACGATGATGACCAGAACAATGACCGGAAAGTTTTCGAACATGGCTTCGGAGGATTGGATACATCGCAAGATACGGATTATTTCGCCAGGTTGTGCTTTTCCGTGCCGCAAATCGTTTCCGGCGTCTTTTTTGGAGGGTCCGTCTTTCGCCGCCCGGCGCTGCCCGCCCGGCGGGTGCTGCGGTCCGTGGCGGCGATTCTGCCTTTGTTCCTGCGTGCCATGCCATGCCGTGCCGGGAGCAGAAGCGGGATTTCCCGCGGCGGAGCCGTCCTATATTAAATTAACGTTAACAATCGGCCACGGCCGCGGCCGAACGGAAAATTGGCGTAACTTTGTTGGCGCGTTGCACTAAACATACAACATGAGCGAAATCTACACCGTCATCGTCGGTATTCTGGCCGTGCTGGCCGTCTCCGGTCTTTTCGTCGGCGTGACCAACGACGCAGTGAACTTCCTCAATTCGGCCCTCGGCTCGAAGGCCGCTTCGATGCGCACCATTCTGCTGGTGGCGTCGGTGGGCATCGTCATCGGTGTGGTGACGTCGAGCGGCATGATGGAAGTGGCCCGCAGCGGCATGTTCAACCCCGGGCTTTTCACGTTCCACGAAGTGATGATGCTCTACTTGGGCGTCATGTTCGCCAACGTCATCCTGCTGGGACTTTACAATTCGTGGGGACTGCCCACGTCGACCACCGTGTCGCTGATCTTCTGTCTGCTCGGTTCGGCCGTCGCCGTCTCGATCTTCAAAATCTCGTCCGATCCTGCGCTCGGTGCCTCCGCCCTGGGCGACTACATCAATTCGTCGCGCGCCATGGGCGTGGTCTCGGCTATCCTGCTGTCGGTGGTCATCGCCTTCTCGTGCGGTTCGGTCGTGATGTATCTCTCGCGTCTGATCTTTTCGTTCCGCTATACCAAGCTTTTCCGCCGCTACGGTGCGCTGTGGTGCGGCATCTCGCTCACGGCGGTGGTCTACTTCGCCGTGTTCAAGGGGCTGAAGTCGCTCGTCGCAGGCTTTGCCGTGGTGCAGCGGATCGAGGAGCATCTGCTCGTCTCGCTGGCCGTTTGCTGGGCGATCTGTTCGCTGCTGCTCTTCTTCATCCAGTGTTTCAAGGTCAACATCCTGCGCATCACGATCCTGTCGGGCGTCTTCGCCCTGTCGCTGGCTTTCGCCGGCAACGACCTGGTGAACTTCATCGGCGTGCCGGTGGCCGGATTCGACGCCTACTCTTTCGCGCGGGCATCGGGCGACCCGCAGATGCTGATGGAACCCCTGGCCGAGAACGTTCCGGCCAACCTCTCCATCCTGCTGGCCGCCGGCGTCGTGATGATCGTGGCGCTCTGGGGTTCGAAGGAGGCGATCCTGCGCGTTACGAAGACCGAAATCTCGCTCTCGACGCAGGGCGACGACGGGCAGGAACAATATACGTCATCGGTCTTCTCGCGTACGCTGGTGCGCATTGCGCTCAACATCAACAACGGCGTCGAACGCATCGTGCCGGCCAAGATACGCGAAGCCGTCGGCAAACGCTTCGAATACGAAGATGTCGAGCACAGCGGAGCGCCCTACGACATGATCCGTGCGACGGTCAACCTGACCACTTCGGCCCTGCTGATCTCGCTGGCCACGTCGCTCAAGCTGCCGCTGTCGACCACCTACGTCTGCTTCATGGTGGCCATGGGCTCGTCGCTCGCCGACCGCGCCTGGGGCCGCGAGAGCGCCGTCTACCGCATCTCGGGCGTCATGACCGTGGTGGCTGGGTGGTTCGTGACGGCGCTGGGCGGTTTTCTCATCTCGCTGATCGTGGGCCTCGTGCTTATCTACGGCGGTACGATCGCCACCCTCGTAGTGACGGTGCTCTGCGGCTGGATGCTCTTGCGCAGCCGTTTGGCCAAGAAGTCGGGAAACACCGCCGAAGAGGGCGGCAAGGTGGAGACTCGCAGCGACATCATCGCGGCGCTGGGCGAAGAGGTGGGCCGTACGATGGAGTGCGCCACGAAGATCTACGACCGCACGCTGATCGCCGTACTGAAAGAGAACCGCAAGGTGCTGCGCGACATGGTCAAGGAGTCCAACGACCTGTTCTACCAGTCGCGCGACCGCAAATATGCCCTGCTGCCGACGCTCAAGCGGCTGCAGAGCGGCGACGTCAACACGGCGCACTACTATGTGCAGGTGGTCGACTATCTCAACGAGATGACCAAGGCGCTGGTGCATATCACGCGTCCGGCGTTCGAGCACATCGACAACAACCATGAGGGTCTTTCCGTGGAGCAGACGCGCGATCTGATGGCCATCAACGACGATGTGGAGGCGATCTACCGCCGCATCAACATGATGCTTCGCGACGGCGACTTCACCGATATCGAACTGGTGCTCTCGCTGCGCGACCAGCTCTTCGAATCGATCGCCGATGCCATCAAGTCGGAGCTCACGCGCATCAACGAAGCCAAGTCCAACACCAAGGCGTCGATGCTCTATCTGACGATTCTGACCGAGACCAAGAACATGGTGCTCCAGTCGCGCAACCTGCTCAAGTCGCAGCAGTACTTCCTCAAGCACCGCAGCGAGAAGAAATGGATTAAGTAACAGGGCGAGAGGCGATAGGGGGAAAGCGAAGGCCGCTTTTTCCCGAAACGACGATTTGCTTTTCACCTTTCACCTCCGATAAAGTGGACATAGCACAAGCCAAGCGGCGGGAGAACATCGCCGAATACATCCTCTATCTGTGGCAGGTCGAAGACCTGCTGCGGGCCTTGCAGTTCAGCCCCGAGGCCATCTATTCGCAGTTGATCGCCCCGCGCACCGAACTGAGCGAGGAGCAGAAGCCCGTGTATCTGATGTGGTACCTCGACCTGGCGGGGTTGCTCCGGCAGGAGGGCAAGGAAGAGAAAGGACACTTGGAACACACGCTGCATCTGATCCAGGACCTCCACGACCTGCATCTGCAACTGCTCAAACTCCCGGCCGGCGAGCACTACCGCAAGACCTTTGCGCGGCTGGAGGGCGAACTGCCGCGCCTGCGTGCCGTGATGGGGAATCCGGGTATGAGCGATACGGAGTTGTGCTTCAGGGCGTTGTATGCGGTGATGCTCTACCGCATCAAGGGCCAGGGCGACCGCCCGGCCGTGGCCGACACCATCGACCTCGTTTCGCCCGTCATCGCCGAACTGGCGGCCATGCACGGCAAGGTCGAACGCGGAGAGATCGACCTGTTCAAGGACAGCGAGTAGACATTCCCGCATCCCACGCCGGCGTCCTCGTTCGTGGGGAAGGGGGCGTCTTCCCCACGGATGGAAATCGGATACGCCGAGCGGCTATTACGCGGGTATGTATATGAAAAAGGCCGGCTGAAAAGCCGGCCGTCTCTTTGTGCAGGGAGGGACTAAGCGTATTTGAACGTCGACTCGTCCGATACGGTCAGCTTCTTGCGACCCTTAGCACGACGTGCTGCCAACACCTTGCGACCGTTCGCCGTAGCCATACGAGCACGGAAACCGTGCTTGTTGATTCGTTTCCGACGCGAGGGCTGGTAAGTTCTCTTCATTGCCATAGCTATCTGATTTTTATCGTTTCTTAATCGGTTCCGACACTTTTACGGATTGCAAAAGTACAATAAAAATGCGATTCGCAAAAATTTTTCGAGAAAATATTTCGAAAGGTCCGGAAAAACCCCGATTCTTCTTACCTTTGTAAAACCGGCGGCGCTTCGTCCGCAGGCGGGTGAAGGATCCGTCCGCAGGCGGGATGCGCGGGCCTTTTTCCGTGCGGAGCGCCGGCTGCGGACCGTGCGGACGGCTCCGGTGCGGGGCCGCAAGGAAAAGAAGCACCCAAACCACGAACGATATGGCTATTTTCAAGGTCGAAGGCGGACATCGCCTGAGCGGAAGCATCACGCCCCAGGGCGCCAAGAACGAAGCGTTGCAGATCATCTGCGCCACCCTGCTCACCTCCGAGCGGGTGACGGTGCACAACGTGCCGCAGATTCTGGATGTCATGCAGCTTATCGAGCTGCTGCGGCGCATGGGCGTCGAGATCGAGCGCATCGCCGAAGGTTCCTACACCTTCAAGGCCCGCGACATCGACTTCGAATACCTCAAGAGCGACGACTATCGTCAGCGCTGCATGCGTCTGCGCGGTTCGGTGATGCTCATCGGTCCCCTGCTGGCGCGCTTCGGCATGGGCTATGTTCCCAAGCCCGGCGGCGACAAAATCGGACGCCGCAGGCTGGACACCCACTTCCTGGGATTCCAGAAGCTGGGCGCGAAGTTCGATTTCGACATCGCCGACGAGTTCTTCATGGTCGAGGGCCGCAATCTGAAGGGCACCTACATGCTTCTCGACGAGGCGTCGGTGACCGGTACGGCCAACATCATCATGGCCGCCGTCATGGCGCGGGGCACGACGACGATCTACAATGCCGCCTGCGAACCCTACATCCAGCAGCTCTGCCGCATGCTCAACCGCATGGGCGCCCGCATCTCGGGCATCGCCTCGAACCTGCTGACCATCGAGGGCGTCGACCTGCTGGGCGGCACCAAGCACACGCTGCTTCCCGACATGATCGAAGTGGGCAGCTTCATCGGCATGGCCGCCATGACGCGCTCGGAACTGACTATCAAGGATGTTTCCTACGACAACCTGGGCATCATTCCGGCGCAGTTCCGGCGCCTGGGCATCCGGCTCGAACAGCGGGGCGACGACATCTACATCCCCCAGCAGGACCACTACAGCATCGATACCTTCATGGACGGGTCGATCATGACCATCGCCGATGCGCCGTGGCCGGGACTGACGCCCGACCTGCTCTCGATCTTCCTGGTGGTGGCCACGCAGGCCAAGGGCTCGGTGCTGATCCACCAGAAGATGTTCGAAAGCCGCCTGTTCTTCGTCGACAAGCTGATCGACATGGGTGCGCAGATCATTCTCTGCGACCCCCACCGGGCCACGGTCATCGGCCACGACCACAACATCCGGCTGCGGGCCACGCGCATGACCTCGCCCGACATCCGTGCGGGCGTGGCGCTGCTCATCGCCGCCATGTCGGCCGAGGGCGTCTCGACGATCCAGAACATCGACCAGATCGACCGCGGCTACAAGGAGATCGACACCCGGCTCAACGCGCTGGGCGCCCGCATCACCCGCATGGAGGAGTAGCGGACGGTTCGGAGCGGCGGCCGCAGGGTTCGCGCAATGCCGTCTTTAACCTTTCACCTTTCAATTTTCACTTTCTCGGAATGTTTCTGGAAAATGCCAGCCGCAAGGGCTGGATCGAAGTGGTCTGCGGCTCGATGTTCTCGGGCAAGACCGAAGAGCTGATCCGCCGTCTCAAACGGGCCCAGTTCGCCCACCAGCGGGTCGAGATATTCAAACCGCGCATCGATGTGCGCTACTCGGAGGAGGAGGTCGTCTCGCACGACGCCAACGCCATCCGGTCCACGCCGGTCGATTCGCCGCAGAACATCCTGCTCATGTCGGCCGGGGTCGACGTGGTGGGCATCGACGAGGCGCAGTTTTTCGACGGCAGCATCGTCGACGTCTGCCGGCAGCTGGCCGACAACGGGGTGCGGGTCATCGTGGCGGGGCTCGACATGGACTATACGGGCAAGCCTTTCGGGCCGATGCCGGCGTTGATGGCTACGGCCGAATACGTCACGAAGGTGCACGCCATCTGCGTGCGCTGCGGCAACCTGGCCCACCACTCCCACCGCTTGACGAGCGACGAAAAACAGGTGATGCTCGGTGCTCAGGACACTTACGAGCCTATTTGCCGTCACTGCTTCAAGGAGCTCGTGCGCGAGAAAAAGGAGTAGGGGCGTCTGCCGGATTTCTTGCCGGCGCGATGTTCCGGCGATCCGATTTTTTGTCGGCTTAATGCTCCGGTGCTCCGATTTTTCCCGCCCGGTTTTCCGGCAATCGGGAGCGAAACTCTCTTTCGCTTTTTTCGGCGCTGCGTTCCGGTCGTTTCGCCGGATTCTGCCGCCGGCGCGATATTCGCCTTATGGGGGCGATAGCTTGTTTGACGGCCCGGAGGCATTGTGCAGGCAGGAGGGTATGAAAATCCCGGAAGACCGTCGGTCTTCCGGGATTCTTCGTGTCGGGAGCGGACAGCCTGGCCTACTCCTCGTCGGTGTCGGTATAGGCTTTGAGCAGCTTGTCCTGCACGTCGGCGGGCACCTGCTCGTAGCTGGCGAACTTCATGGTGTAGGTCGCCGAACCCGACGTGAGCGACGACAGGGTGGTCGAATAGCGGTAGAGCTCGGCCAGAGGCACGGCGGCGTTGAGCCGGTCGAAACCCTTGTCCGACTCCATGCCCATGATCATCGCGCGGCGGTTCTGCAGGTCGCTCATCACGGCGCCCATGCAGTCGCTCGGCACCAGCACCTCGACGTTGTAGATCGGCTCCATGATCTTGGGTCCGGCGTTGCGGAACGCCTCCTTGAAAGCGTTGCGGGCCGCCAGCTTGAACGAGATTTCATTCGAATCCACCGGGTGCATCTTGCCGTCGTAGATCACCACGCGGATGTCGCGGGCGTAGGAGCCCGTCAGCGGGCCTTCGTCCATCTTCTCCATGATGCCTTTCAGAATCGCCGGCATGAAGCGCGCGTCGATGGCGCCGCCCACGATGGCCGAGTAGAATTGCAGCTTGCCGCCCCACGGCAGGTCGTACTCCTCCTTGGTCTTGACGTTGACCACCATGTCGCCCTTGCCCGGCACCTTGTAGTTCTTGGGTTCGGGCATCCCTTCGTAATAAGGTTCGACGATCATGTGCACCTCGCCGAACTGACCGGCGCCGCCCGACTGCTTCTTGTGGCGGTAGTCGGCCTGCGCCACCTTGGTGATGGTCTCGCGGTAGGGAATCTTCGGCGCGATGTAGTCGTAGGCGAGCTTGTTTTCGGCCAGGATGCGCGAACGCAGGATGTTGAGGTGGTGTTCGCCCTGCCCCTGGATGATGGTTTGTTTCAGCTCCTTGCTGTAGTCCATCAGGATGGTCGGGTCTTCGAACTTGGCGTCGTTCAGAATCTTGCCCAGCTTCTCTTCGTCGGCCTGCTCCTTGCATTTGAGCGCGGCGCGGTAGCGCGGTTCGGGGAAGACGATGGGTTCCACCGCCACCGGAGTGCCCGGCGCGGCGAGGGTGTCGTTGGTGCGCGTGCCCTTGAGCTTGACCGTGCAGCCGATGTCGCCGGCCGAAAGCTCGGTCACCTTGATGCGGTTCTTGCCAGCCACGGCGAAAAGCTGAGAGAGCTTCTCCTTGTTGCCCGTGCGGCTGTTGACCAGCTCGGTGCCCTCGGCGATCTTGCCGCGGATGACACGGAAGTAGGTGATTTCGCCTATGTGCTGCTCGATCTGGCTCTTGAAGACGAACGCCACGGTCGGCGCGTCGGCGTCGGCCGCGAGCTGCCCGCCCTCGGTCGAGAGGAACGCGGGGGCCTTCAGCGGTCCGGGCGCCACGTTGATGATGAACTCCATCAGACGCTTGGTACCGATGTCGCGCTTGCCGCTGGTGCAGAAGATCGGCATCACCTCGCGGCGCGACACGCCGATCTTGAGACCCTGCCGGATGTCGTCCTGCGTGAGGGTGCCCTTGTCGAAGTAGAGTTCCATGAGGGCCTCGTCGTGCTCGGCGGCCATCTCTACCAGCTCCTTGTTGAGGGCCATGGCCTTCTCCATCTCCTCGGCGGGGATGTCGAGCTCCTCGCGGTGGCCGTCGTGGTCCTTGAAGCGGTACATCTTCATCATCAGCACGTCGATGAACGAATCGAAGCCCGCACCCTGGTTGACGGGATACTGCACGATGACGGGCTTCACGCGCGAAGCGGCCCGGACCGACTCGACGGCGGCCTCGAAGTTGGCCTTGTCGTGGTCGAGCTGGTTGATGACGCCGATGACGGGCTTGTTGAGGATGCGGGCGTAGCGGGCCTGGATCTCGCTGCCCACCTCCCAGCCGTTGACGGCGCTGTAGAGGAACACGCCCACGTCGCCGACCTTGAAGGCCGAGAAGAGGTTGCCGCAGAAGTCGTCCGAACCCGGGCAGTCGATGATGTTGAGCTTGCGCTCCATGAACTCCGTGAAGAGGATCGTGGAGTAGATCGAGCGTTTGTATTCGTGTTCGATGTCGGTGTTGTCCGAAAGGGTGTTGCAGGTCTCGATGCTGCCCCGGCGGTCGATGACCTTGCCTTCGTAGGCCATCGCCTCGGCCAGGGTGGTTTTGCCCGTGCCGGGGGCGCCGATCAGTACGATGTTCTTGATCTCTTTGGCTGCATAGTTTTTCATATGGCGGTTCGGTTTTAAGGTTGTCGGTGTTGGCTTTCGCAGGGCAGGGGCCGCTCCGCATCCGGCCTGTCGGGCCGCGGATACCGGTTCCGGCAAGCGGACGGCAGCATGCGGTTCGGCAGCTGGTGCCGGACGGCAGCGATTTGCCGACTATAAATATACAAATTTTTTGACATAAACAAGAAAAATCGCTCCCGGTTTCAAATGCGGACGGTCGATCCGGAAGGCGGCCTGCAACAGACCGCCTTCCGGAAACCGTCTTAAATGCGCTGTTAACCGACAAAGCGAATAGACCGGGAATATTTGCAGATAGGCAGAAGTTTTGGCCGTATCCGCTGCCTTTCACATTTGACTTTTCACCTTTCACCTTGAAAAACAGCCTTGCAGATGCTGGACGCAGCGCACGGAAAGAGCCGCTGCCCGATTGGCGTTGTTCAGCGGGTACACGTTGCTGGCGTTGAAGTCCAGGAAGCCCGCGTTGTGATTGCCGGCAGCATAGGACGACGAAGCGTAGACGAGACCGCGCGTGCCGACTTCCGCCAAGGCTCCCGACGAATTGTTGCGGAAGCCCGTAGCAGGGCGTGGAACGCAATCGCTGGAATGGGTGCCGCAGAGAGTCTATGGATGTATAATGAACCGTAGAATAATCGGATCGTCCGTCCGAAGCCGGGTCGCAGCCTGCGGGGCACGCCTGCGGGCCTCCGCGCCGGGTGGCTGCGGCCCGCACGGCTCGAAAGAGCCGCATGCACGGAAAGCAAGGATTATCGGCTATTCATTATTGATGCTCACAGATGATCGGCTCTGCGGCAGACTGGGATGTACAACTGCCCGTCGCTCCTTTCGGAGTTGCAGACCGAAGTCCGGCCCGATGTCGGAACCGGAACGGAACAAAAGCGGCGAACGAAGAGCAGTGGATTGCTGAATCTACCTGGGCCGCGCTGGCGCGAGCCGTGACCCGCGCCATTCTGGGCCGGAGCTGTTTTGGGAAGGTGGGGACGAGTGTCCGGGCCCCGGGATCGGTGCCTGCGGGCTATTTGCCGCTTCCGGAGCCTTTTCCCGCGAAGCGGCCCAAGAGCCATCCGGCGCCGAAGACGATCAGATAGATCGCCACGTCGATCAGCACGTTGCTGAACCAGTTCCAGATGTTCTTCGAGAAGATGACGAGCAGCAGCAGGACGACGAGAACGACCGCCGTGCCGATGATCCATTTGGTTTTGTTTGTCATGGCTGAAGAGATTAGGGATGAAAAAAGCCATGCCGGCCCGAAAGCTGGTACCGGCATGGCGCGATCGAATTCTTGCAGGTTTTCTTGCCTCGGCATTGCTCGAACATGTTCGGCGCTCTGCCCCGGCTTAAGAAAAGATTTATTTTCCTACGACGGCTTCCAGCTCGTCGACCGTGACCGGAATCTTTCTGTCGCCGATGATGCGGCAGCCGGTGTCGGTGAGAAGCAGGTCGTCTTCGATGCGGATGCCGCCGAAGTCGCGGTAGGAGTCGAGCCGGTCGTAGTCGACGATGCCGCGGTAGAGCCCTTCGGCGCGGCACTTGTCGATCAGCGCCGGGATGAAGTAGATGCCCGGTTCGTCGGACATCACCGTGCCGGGACGCACGCGCCAGGCCGCACGGTAGATGCAGGTGGCCGATTCGGCCGCCCGGTCGGCGATCGACGTGAAGTCGAACGACCGTTCGCCCATCGCTTCGCAGTCGTGGACGTCCATGCCGAGGCCGTGGCCCAGCCCGTGGGGCATGAAGAGCGTCATGGCGCCGGCCGCCACGGCATCTTCGGCCGATCCCCTGACCAGACCGGCGCCGACGAGGCCTTCGGCCAGCGTCAGGCAGGCGGCGTTGTGGATGTCGGTGTACATCATGCCGGGCTTGACGATGGCGGCCACACGGTCGTGGGCCGCAAGGACGATTTCGTAGATTTCGCGCTGCTTCGGAGTGAATCGGCCGCTCACGGGGTAGGTGCGCGTGTGGTCGGAGCAGTAGTTGCCGACCGTTTCGCCGCCTGCGTCGCACAGCAGCAGCCGCCCCTCCTCCAGCACGCCGTCGGCGCAGAGGTTGTGAAGCGTTTCGCCGTGCTGCGAGACGATCGACGGGAACGAGACACCCGCTCCGGCCGATTTGGCGACGCCCTCGATGGCGCCGGCGATCTCCCGCTCGATGACGCCCGGACGGCACATCTTCATGGCCAGCGTGTGCATGTCGTAGCCGATGCGGAAGGCGCGTTCGAGTTCGTCGATCTCCTCGGCGCTCTTCGCTTCGCGCATCTCGGCCACGGCCAGCATCAGGTCGACCGATTTGTGTTCGTGAAGCCGTGCGGGAGCGATGCCCAGCAGCTCGGAGAGCTGGAGTTTCGTTTCGCCGCGGTAGGGCGGCAGGTAGTGGATGCGGCGGCCCTGCGCGATGGCCTTGCGGAGGTGTTTTTCCAGCTCGGCCATGGGGTGTGCGGCGGCGATGCCGACCTGGGCCCCCAGCTCGCGGAGCGTGGGCTGCGGACCGGTCCAGATGATGTCCTCGACGGTGAAGTCGTCGCCGAACAGCATCTCTTCGCCCGTGTCGGCGTCGATCACGCCCACCAGCGACGGGATGTTGAGCCCGAAGTAGTAGAGGAACGACGAGTCCTGGCGGAAGTAATAGGTGTTGTTGGGGTAGTTGTTGGGCGCCGGCATGTTGCCCGGCAGCAGGATCACTCCGCTGCCGATTTTCGTGCGCAGGACTTCGCGGCGCGAAGCGTAGGTTTTTGCGGAAAACATGGTTGTCGTTTTTTGTTGCGGTGACTATGGTTTTTCACCTTTCACTTTTCATTTTTCGCTTGCAGCCGTTCCAGCCAGTCGAGCACCGCGGCCTGCCATTGGGGCTTGTAACTGAAACTGTCGCGGAAGCCCCAGCCGTGGCCTCCGGTGGGGTAGAGGTGTATGGAACCCTCGATGCCGTGCCGCTTCAGCGCCTCGTAGTAGCACGTGGAGTTGACGGGCGGGACGCTGCGGTCGTCGTCGGAGAGCAGCAGGAGCGTGGGCGGCGTGGCGTCGTTCACGCGGTTCTCCAGCGAATAGCGTGCCTCGCTGGCGGCGTTGCGCCCGGCCCCCAGCAGGTTTTTGAAGGTTCCCCCGTGCGCCGGTGCCCTTACGGCCGTGATGACCGGGTAGAAGAGGATGGCGAAATCGGGTTTCGTCTCCGCCATCGTCGAGGTCATGGCCGCGAGGTGTCCGCCTGCCGAGAAGCCGATGATGCCGACCCTCGGGGCGGCATGCTGCCCGGCGCCCGCTTCGGTTCCTTTCATGATGCGGAGCGCCTGTTCGGCATCCTCCAGCGGCACTTCGGGATGGCCGTTGGGCATGCGGTACTTGAGCACGGCGGCCGTGATGCCGTTGGCGGCCAGCCACCGGGCGACGTTGAACCCCTCGTGGTCCATGGCCAGCCGGGCATATCCGCCGCCGGGGCAGATGACGACGGCCGTGCCGCTCTGCCTGGCCGTGTCGGCCGGGAAGATGTAGAGCTCGGCCGTGGAGACGTTGCCGACGCGTCCGGGAGCAGCGTGCGTTTCGGGCGTGTCGATGCCGTTGGAGTGGGGCGCCGTGGCGTTGTCCCACAGCTTCACGGTGAGGGCCTGGCCGTAATCCTGGGCCCGGGAGGCGGGGTGCATGGCGGTCAGAAGAAGCACCGAAAGGAGCAGTCGTTTCATCAGATGACGATATTAATGATTTTGCCGGGTACGACGATGACCTTCTTGGGAGCCTTGCCGTCGAGCCATTTCTGCGCCTCGGGCAGTGCGACGACGTCGGCCTGGATGTCGGCGGGCGACGCGGCGACGGGATACTCCTTCTTGAAACGGAGCTTGCCGTTGATCGAGACGGGGTATTCGAAGGCGCTCAGCGCGAGGTGTTTTTCGTCGAATTCGGGGTAGGCGGCGTCGCAGACCGATCCGCTGTGCCCGAGCACCTCCCACAGCTCCTCGGCGATGTGCGGTGCGAAAGGAGCGAGCAGTACGGTGAGGGGTTCGAGCACGGCGCGTTTGGAGCATTCGCCCAGCTCGTTGAGGCAGATCATGAAAGCGGCGACCGAGGTGTTGAACGAGAAGTTCTCGATGTCTTCGGTGACTTTCTTGATGGTCTTGTGCAGCGTGCGGAGCTCCTTGTCGGTGGCCGGCCCGTCGGTGAGCAGCAGCTTGCCGTCGCGGTCGAAGAAGAGACGCCAGAACCGCCGCAGGAACTTGTGCACGCCGTCGATGCCGTTGGTGTCCCACGGCTTCGACTGCTCCAGAGGCCCGAGGAACATCTCGTACATGCGCA
The DNA here is from genome assembly GCA_948736885.1 of uncultured Alistipes sp. The sequence continues at coordinate 24,013 of CAPXWY010000004.1, read as the reverse complement.
GCGTGTCGGCGCCGTAGTTGTCGACGATGTAATCGGGATTGACGACGTTGTACATCGACTTGGACATCTTCTCGACGGCCCACCCGCAGACGTACTTGCCGTCCTCGAGGATGAACTCGGCGTCGCGGAAGTCGGGCATCCAGCGGCGGAACGCTTCGGTGTCGAGGATGTCGTTCCTGACGATGTTGACATCGACGTGGATTTCCTGCGTGTCGTACTGGTCTTTGAGCCCGAGCGAGACGAACTTGTTGGTCCCGACGACGCGATAGACGAAGTTGGAGCGGCCCTGGATCATGCCCTGGTTGACGAGCTTGCGGAACGGCTCCTCCTCGCATACGCGGCCGAGGTCGTAGAGGAACATGTTCCAGAAACGCGAATACATCAGGTGGCCCGTGGCGTGTTCGATGCCGCCGACGTAGAGGTCGACCGAACGCCAGTAGTCGTTGGCCTCGCGGCCGACGAGCGCGCTGTCGTTGTGCGGGTCCATGTAACGCAGGTAGTAGGCCGACGATCCGGCGAATCCGGGCATGGTGGAGAGCTCGTAGGGGCAGCCCTCGGGAGTGCACCAGCCCTCGACACGCGCCAGCGGCGGCTCGCCCTCGGCCGTGGGGCCGAAGTTCTCGATGGGCGGGAGCTCCAGCGGGAGTTTGTCGAGGGTGAGGGGATAGGCCACGTCGTCCTTGTAGTAGACGGGGAAAGGCTCGCCCCAGTAACGCTGGCGCGAGAAGATGGCGTCGCGCAGGCGGTAGTTGACCAGGCGCTTGCCCAGGCCGCGGCGTTCGACCTCGTCGAACATGAGACCGATGGCCTCCTTGACATCCTTGCCGTTGAGGAAATCGGAGTTGATCATGCGGCCCTCCTTGGCGTCGTAGGACTCCTTTTCGAGGTCGCCGCCCTCGACCACGGGGACGATGTCGAGCCCGAAGCGGCGGGCGAAGGCGTAGTCGCGCGAGTCGTGGGCCGGAACGGCCATGATGGCGCCCGTGCCGTAGCCGGCCAGCACGTAGTCGGAGATGTAGATCGGAATGGCCTTGCCGGTGAAGGGGTTGACGGCGAAGGATCCCGTCGCCACGCCGCTGACGCGCCGCGTTTCGGCGATGCGCTCGCGCTCGGAGCGCTTCTTGGCCTGGGCGATGTACTCCTCGACGGCCGCGCGGTTCTCGGGTGCGGTGAGCTCGCCGACCCACTCGTGCTCGGGGGCGATGACCATGAACGTGACGCCGAAGATGGTGTCGGGGCGCGTGGTGAAGATTTCGAGCTTGCGGTCGGAACCCTCGATGTCGAAGAAGACCTGCGCGCCGACCGAGCGGCCGATCCAGTTGCGCTGGATCTCCTTGAGCGAGTCGCTCCACGCGAGCTTGTCGAGCCCGTCGAGCATGCGCTGGGCGTAGGCCGTGACGCGGAGCAGCCATTGTTTCATGCGCTTCTGCTCCACGGGGAAGCCGCCGCGCACCGAGAGCCCGTCGCGCACCTCGTCGTTGGCCAGCACGGTGCCCAGCTGCGGACACCAGTTGACCATCGTGTCGGCGCGGTAGGCGAGGCGGTAGTTCTGGAGCACCTGTTCCTTTTCGGCTTCGCTCATGGCGTTCCATTCGCCGGCCGTGAAGCGTATTTCGGAGGTGCAGGCGGCGTTGAGACCCTCGTTGCCATATTTGGAGAAGGCCTCGACGAGCTCGGAGACGGGCCGGGCCTGCTGCGTGTCGTTGCAGTAGTAGTGGTTGTACATTTCGAGGAAGGCCCACTGCGTCCATTTGTAGTAGGCGGGGTCGCATGTGCGCACCTCGCGCTCCCAGTCGAACGAAAAACCGATCTTGTCCAGCTGCTCGCGGTAGCGGGCGATGTTGCGTTCGGTGGTCACGGCCGGGTGCTGCCCCGTCTGGATGGCATACTGCTCGGCGGGCAGTCCGAAGGCGTCGTACCCCATCGGGTGGAGGACGTTGAAACCCTTGAGCCGCTTGTAGCGCGAATAGATGTCGGAAGCGATGTAGCCCAGCGGATGGCCCACGTGCAGCCCGGCGCCCGAGGGGTAGGGGAACATGTCCAGGACATAGAACTTGGGGCGCGCGGGGTCGATTCCTACGCGGTAGGTGCCGCGCTCCTTCCAGCGCTGCTGCCATTTGGCTTCGATCTGTCTGAAATCGTATTCCATTATCTGTTGTATGATTGATCCGAATTTCCTGCAAAAATACGGAAACTTTGTACAATTCACAATTAAGAATCCATAATTCGCAACCGGGTTGTACAACAGCGAGATTCCGGGTTGCGCCGGGTCTCTTTGCGCCTCGTTGTTCGGAGCGGATGCTGCATGCTTCGGCCCCAGCACGGAGCGTCGGAATGCAAGGTGCGATGCGGTCGGAGGGTTTTCGGCACGACGGGTGAATGTTGTGTTTAAATATTTGTATGCCAATCATTTACTTGTAATATTATAAGCTATTATTATTTGTTTTATAAAACGATAAATAAAAAGAATCGCAAAAGTTGGATATCGGGGTCGAAAAAGCCTCAAAAAGACACCCGTATATATGGTAATTCAAAAAAAATACCTACCTTTGCAGTCCATTTTGGACAATGGAAATAGATTTTTAACAACTTAAAGGACAGTTTAAGAAATGCCGACTATTCAACAGTTAGTAAGAAACGGCCGTCTGGCGATGGAGGACAAGTCGAAGTCTCCCGCCCTGGCCGCGTGTCCCCAGCGTCGCGGCGTGTGCACCCGTGTGTACACCACGACCCCCAAGAAGCCTAACTCGGCCATGCGCAAGGTTGCGCGTGTGCGTCTGACCAACGGCAAGGAGGTCAATGCCTACATCCCCGGCGAGGGCCACAACCTGCAGGAGCACTCGATCGTGCTCGTCCGCGGCGGTCGTGTCAAGGACCTCCCCGGTGTGCGTTACCACCTCGTGCGCGGTGCGCTCGACTCGGCGGGTGTCGACGGTCGTCGTCAGCGCCGCTCGAAGTACGGTGCCAAGCGTCCCAAGGCGGCAGCCAAATAACCGAGAGCGAAACAACCCCATTCCCGAAAAGTTTCCGCCGCGGGAGACGGCTCCCCGAAACGGAAACGAAGCAATGAAACACACAACTTAAGATAGCAATGAGAAAAGCTAAGCCAAAAAAGCGAATTCTACTTCCGGATCCGAAGTTCGGCGACGTGGCAGTGACCCGTTTCGTGAACAACCTCATGCTGGATGGTAAGAAGAGTATTGCCTACACCATTTTTTACGATGCGTTGGAGCTCGTAGGCAAGAAGATGAAGGATGCTGACAAATCTCCGCTGGAAATCTGGAAACAGGCCCTGGAGAACATCACGCCCCAAGTCGAAGTGAAATCGAAACGTATCGGCGGCGCGACGTTCCAGGTTCCGATGGAGGTGCGTCCGGAGCGCAAGATTTCTATTTCCATGAAAAACCTTGTCCTCTTTTCCCGCAAGCGCGCCGGCAAGACCATGGCAGAGAAGCTTTCCGCCGAAATAGCGGATGCCTACAACCAGCAGGGTGCCGCCTTCAAACGTAAGGAGGAGATGCACCGCATGGCCGAGGCCAACAAGGCGTTCGCACATTTCAGATTCTAAAAAGGAGACCCGAAGATGGCAACCAGAGACTTACATTTTACCCGTAATATCGGTATCATGGCCCACATCGATGCCGGTAAGACTACGACATCGGAGCGTATCCTTTTCTACACGGGCAAGACCCACAAGATCGGCGAGGTGCACGAGGGCGGCGCTACCATGGACTGGATGGTCCAGGAGCAGGAGCGCGGTATCACCATCACCTCGGCGGCCACGACCGCATTCTGGCGCTACAAGAACCAGCAGTACCAGATCAACCTGATCGACACCCCGGGACACGTCGACTTCACCGTGGAGGTGGAGCGTTCGCTGCGTGTGCTGGACGGCGCTATCGCTACGTTCTGCGCCGTGGGCGGCGTCGAGCCCCAGTCGGAGACCGTATGGCGTCAGGCCGACAAGTACAACGTTCCCCGTATCGGTTACGTCAACAAGATGGACCGCACGGGTGCCGACTTCCTCGCGGTCTGCGCGCAGATCAAGGAGCACTTCGGCGCCACGGCGCTGCCCGTCGTGCTGCCCATCGGTGCTGAGGACAAGTTCGAGGGACTGGTAGACCTTATATATAATAATGCGATCTACTACTTCGACGACAAGACCGTGCGCGACAACTTCGAGCTGAAGGAGATTCCCGATTCGATGAAGGCCGAGGCCGCCGAGTGGCGCGCCAAGCTCATCGAGGAGGTCGCTGCCACGGACGATGCGCTGATGGAGAAGTTCTTCGAGGATCCCGATTCGATCACTCCCGAGGAGCTGCTCGCAGCGATCCGCAAGGCTACGATCTCGATGCAGATCGTGCCGATGCTCTGCGGTTCGTCGTTCCACAACAAGGGCGTGCAGAAGCTGCTCGACTATGTGATCGCTTTCCTGCCCTCGCCGCTGGACGTTCCCGCCGTGACGGGTACCAACCCCAAGACGGAGAAGGAAGAGGAGCGCAAGTCTTCGGAGGACGAACCGTTCTGCGGTCTGGCCTTCAAGATCGCCACCGACCCCTTCGTCGGCCGTCTGGCTTTCGTCCGCGTTTACTCGGGCAAGCTCGACGCCGGTTCCTACGTGCTCAACGCACGCAGCGGCAAGCGCGAGCGTATCAGCCGCATCTACCAGATGCACGCCAACAAGCAGAACCCCCTGGAGACCGTTTACGCCGGCGACATCTGCGCTGCCGTAGGTTTCAAGGAGATCCGTACGGGCGACACGCTCTGCGCTGAGAACGCTCCCATCGTGCTGGAGCAGATGACCTTCCCCGAACCGGTGATCGGTCTGGCCGTGGAGCCCAAGACGCAGAAAGACCTCGACAAGCTGGGCATCGCCCTGGCGAAGCTGGCCGAAGAGGACCCCACCTTCACCGTTCATACCGACGAGGATTCGGGTCAGACCGTCATCAGCGGTATGGGTGAGCTTCACCTCGACATCATCGTCGACCGTCTGCGCCGCGAATTCGGCGTGGAGATCAACCAGGGTGCTCCCCAGGTGAACTACAAGGAGGCTCTCACCACCACCGTACAGCACCGCGAGGTCTTCAAGAAGCAGACCGGCGGCCGCGGTAAGTTCGCCGACATCATCTTCGAGATCGGTCCTGCCGAAGAGGGCAAGATGGGCCTTACGTTCGTCGACGAAGTGAAGGGCGGCAACATTCCCAAGGAGTTCATCCCCTCGGTGCAGAAGGGCTTCGAGTCGGCCATGGCCAACGGAGCGCTCGCCGGCTACCAGATGGACTCGATGAAGGTTACCCTCAAGGACGGTTCGTTCCACCCGGTCGACTCCGACCAGCTGTCGTTCGAAATCGCCGCCCGCAACGGTTACCGCGCTGCGGCTCCCAAGGCCGGTTCGGTCATCATGGAGCCGATCATGACCGTCGAGGTCGTGACTCCGGAGGAGAACATGGGCGACATCATCGGCGACCTGAACAAGCGCCGCGGTCAGATCACCGGCATGGAGTCGAAAGGCACCGCCCGCGTGGTCAAGGCCAAGGTTCCCCTGTCGGAGATGTTCGGCTACGTGACCGTACTGCGTACGATCTCCTCGGGCCGCGCCACCTCGTCCATGGAGTTCTCGCACTTCGAGGAAGTTCCTGCCAACCTGGCCAAGGAGATCATCGAGAAAGCGAGTGGTAAACGTAAGGATATAGAATAAGCTAAGGATATGAATCAGAAAATCAGAATCAAACTCAAGTCGTTCGATCACAACCTCGTCGACAAGTCGGCCGAGAAGATCGTGAAGACCGTGAAGAGCACCGGCGCCGTCGTGAGCGGCCCTGTGCCTCTGCCCACGCACAAGCAGATTTTTACGGTGAACCGCTCGACTTTCGTCAACAAGAAAGCCCGCGAGCAGTTCCAGCTCTGCACCTTCAAGCGCATTCTGGACATCTATTCGTCGACGCCCAAGACCATCGACGCCCTGATGAAACTGGAACTGCCCTCGGGCGTGGAGGTGGAGATCAAGGTCTGATACTTTTCCGGAAGCTCTCCGTCGGAGGCCGCAACCGCCCGCACGGCCGGTACGGACGATGACGGAGGGCACCCGTACCACCAAGCAAAAGGATCACTTTATATATAACAAACAATTTGACAACAAATGTCAGGACTTATTGGAAAGAAAATCGGAATGACTTCCGTTTACAGTGCCGAGGGTAAGAACATACCATGCACTGTCATCGAGGCTGGTCCCTGTGTTGTTACGCAAATCAAAACCGTGGAGAAGGATTCCTACGAAGCGGTGCAGATTGCCTATGACGAGAAAAGTGAAAAGCACACCAGCAGCAGTTTGTTAGGTCACTTCAAGAAGGCAGGCACGACTCCCAAGCGCAAGCTGGCGGAGTTCAAGGGCATGCCCGAAGTGAATCTCGGCGACACGCTCACCGTAGACCTCTTCTCGGAGGAAGACTGGGTGGACGTGACCGGGATCTCGAAAGGTAAGGGTTTCCAGGGCGTCGTGAAGCGTCACGGCTTCGGCGGCGTCGGCGGTCAGACCCACGGCCAGCACAACCGTCAGCGCAAGCCCGGTTCGCTCGGCGCTTCGTCCTATCCTTCGCGCGTCTTCAAGGGCAAGCGTCTGCCCGGCCGCATGGGCGGCGAGCAGGTCAAGGTTCTGAACCTGCGTGTTTTGAAAGTTATTCCCGAGAGCAACCTCATCCTCGTGAAGGGTTCGATTCCGGGTGCCAAAGGTGCTTATTTAACAATTGAGAAGTAGTCATGGAATTAGCTGTTTTGAACACACAAGGAAAGGAAACGGGTCGTAAGGTAACCCTTTCGGACGCCGTTTTCGGCGTGGAGGCTAATGACCACGCTATTTATCTCGACGTGAAGCAGTATCTCGCCGACCAGCGCCAGGGTACGCACAAGTCGAAGCAGCGCAACGAGGTTGCCGGTTCGACCCGCAAGCTCAAGCGTCAGAAAGGTACCGGCGGTGCTCGTGCGGGCAGCATCAAGTCGCCCCTCTTCCCGGGCGGCGGCCGCATCTTCGGCCCCGTGCCCCGCGACTACAGCTTCAAGCTCAACAAGAAGCTCAAGCAGCTGGCACGCCGCAGCGCCCTGACCTACAAGGCCCAGGCCAATGCCATCTGCGTGCTGGAGGCCGTGAAGCTCGACGCTCCGAAGACCAAGGCGATGGTGGCCATCGCCGAAGCGCTGAAGGTCTCGGACAAGAAGGTCCTGCTGGTACTGCCCGAAGGCAACGCCAACGTGCAGCTCTCGTGCCGCAACATCCCCTACGTACAGCCCGTACTGGCCAAGAACGTCTGCACCTACGACGTGATGAACGCTTCGGCCGTCGTACTGGTGGAGGGCGCCGAGAACGTACTCAACACGATGTTAGCTTAAAAAACGCAAGTGACCATGGAAATTATTATTAAGCCGGTTCTGACCGAGAAAATGACGATTCAGGGCGAAAAGTTGAATCGCTACGGTTTTATCGTTGACGTGCGGGCTAACAAACTGCAGATTCGCAATGCCGTAGAACAGATGTACAACGTCGTTGTGACCGACGTGAACACCGTCAACTACATGGGTAAACTCAAGAGCCGCTACACCAAGGCGGGTCTTCTGGAGGGTCGCACCAACAACTACAAGAAAGCGATCGTTACTCTGAAAGACGGAGACAAGATAGATTTTTACAGTAATATCTAACGAAGATGGCAGTAAGAAAATTTAAGCCTGTTACCGCAGGTACGAGACATAAGATTATCGGCACGTTCGACGAGATTACCAAGTCGACGCCGGAGAAGTCGCTGCTTAGCCCCAAGAAGAGCTCGGGCGGTCGCAACAATACGGGCAAGATGACCGTCCGCTACATCGGCGGCGGCCACAAGCAGATGTACCGTAACGTCGACTTCAAGCGTGCCAAGGACGGCATCGCCGCCACTGTAAAATCGATCGAGTACGACCCCAATCGTACCGCACGCATTGCACTGCTGGTATACGCCGACGGCGAGAAGAGCTACATCATCGCGCCCAACGGCCTCCAGGTCGGTCAGACCGTCATGAGCGGCGCAGGCGTCGCTCCCGAAGTGGGCAACACGCTCTTCCTGAGCGAGATCCCCCTCGGTACGGTCGTCCACAACATCGAACTCTATCCGGGCCAGGGTGCCGCCATGGCGCGCTCCGCAGGCTCGTATGCTCAACTGTTGGCACGCGAGGGCAAATTCGCCATCATCAAGCTGCCTTCGGGTGAGACTCGTATGGTACTCGTAACTTGCCGTGCCACGGTGGGTGTCGTCTCGAACGTCGACCACAACCTCGAGAGCTCCGGCAAGGCAGGTCGTGAACGTTGGCTCGGCCGTCGTCCCCACAACCGCGGTGTCGTGATGAACCCCGTGGATCACCCGATGGGTGGTGGTGAAGGCCGTGCTTCGGGTGGTCATCCCCGTTCGCGCAAGGGTCTGCTCGCCAAGGGCTACAAGACCCGCAACCCGAAGAAGACGACCTCGAAGTTTATTATTTCCAAGAAGAAAAAATAATTAAATAAGAGTACATAATGAGTCGTTCATTGAAGAAAGGGCCGTTCATCGACCCTAAACTCGAAGCGAAAATCGTCGCACTGACCGAGGGCAACAAGAAAGCCGTGGTCAAGACGTGGTCGCGTGCCAGCATGATCTCGCCCGATTTCGTGGGCCAGACCGTCGCCGTGCACAACGGTAACAAGTTCATTCCGGTATACGTAACTGAGAACATGGTAGGACACAAGCTCGGTGAGTTTGCTCCCACGCGCAACTTCCGCGGTCACGCCGGTAACAAGAAAAAATAGTAGAAAATGGGTGCAAGAAAAGCAATGACAGCCAAGAAACTGCAGGCTGAAAAGAAACAGAAGGCGATCGCCATCATGCGCGACTGCCCGACCTCTCCCCGCAAAATGCGCCTGGTGGCCGACATCATCCGCGGCGTGGAGATCAACAAGGCATTGGGCATCCTTCGCTATTCGAAGAAGGAGGCGTCGATCCGCATGGAGAAACTCCTCAAGTCGGCGATCGCCAACTGGGAGGCCAAGAACGAGGGCGAGCGCCTGGAGGACGTCAAGCTCTGCGTCAAGGAAGTGTTCGTAGACTGCGGCCGCATGCTGAAGCGCATTCAGCCGGCGCCCCAGGGTCGTGCGCACCGCATTCGCAAGCGCTCGAACCATGTGACGATCGTAGTGGACAAAGTCGTAACCGTAGAAAACAAGTAATCAGATGGGACAGAAAGTTAATCCGATAGCAAATCGTCTCGGTATCATCCGCGGTTGGGATTCCAACTGGTTCGGCGGCAAGGACTTCTCCGACAAACTCGTCGAGGATGCCAAGATCCGCAAGTATCTGAATGTCCGTCTGGCCAAGGCGAGCATCTCGAAGATCATCATCGAGCGCACGCTGAAGTTGGTTACGGTGACCATCTCGACGGCCCGTCCGGGTATCATCATCGGCAAGGGCGGCCAGGAGGTCGACAAGCTCAAGGAAGAGCTCAAGAAGCTCACCGGCAAGGAGATCCAGATCAACATCTTCGAGGTCAAGCGCCCCGAGGTCGACGCTGTGATCGTGGGCCAGAACATCGCCCGCCAGCTGGAGGGCCGCGTGTCGTTCCGCCGCGCCGTGAAGACCGCCGTGGCTTCGACCATGCGCATGGGTGCCGAGGGCATCAAGATCCAGGTTGCAGGCCGTGTCGGCGGCGCCGAAATGGCCCGCACCGAGACCATCAAGGAAGGCCGCATTCCGCTGCATACGTTCCGTGCCGACATCGACTACTGCCTGACCGAGGCGCTGACCAAGGTAGGTATTCTGGGTGTCAAGGTATGGATTTGCCAGGGTACGGTCTACGGCAAGCGCGACATTTTCGAGATCTCGGGCGCATCGGCCCAGCCGGCGTCGGGCGACCGTGGTGAACGCCGTGGCGGACGCGGCGGCGACCGCCGGGGCGGTGACCGTCGCGGAGGACGCCGGGGCGGTGACCGTCGCAACAACCAATAAGTAAGTAGGACCTTTTAAAGCAAGACAAACATGTTACAGCCGAAAAAGACCAAGTTTAGAAGAATGCAGAAAGGCCGTATGAAAGGTTTGGCTCAGAGAGGCAACCAGCTTGCATACGGATCGTTCGCAATCAAGGCACTTGAATCGACCTGGATCACCGGTCGTCAGATAGAGGCCGCACGTCAGGCCATCACCCGTTACATGAAGCGCGAGGGTCAGCTCTGGATCCGCATCTTCCCCGACAAACCCATCACGAAGAAACCCGCCGAGGTGCGTATGGGTAAAGGTAAGGGTAATCCCGAAGGTTTCGTGGCGCCCGTTACGCCGGGCCGCATCCTCTTCGAAGCCGAAGGCGTGCCCCTGGCCGTAGCGCAGGAAGCGTTGCGTCTGGGTGCGCAGAAACTGCCCATCACCACCAAGTTCATTGTAAGACGCGACTACGTCGAAACCACTATTTAAGGGAACAAGAAGATGAAAAGTGCAGAAATCAAGGATATCTCGATCAAGGACCTTCAGGAGCGCATCGAGACCGAAAAGGTCCAGCTCGCGAAGCTGAAGGTGCAGCACGCGGTGTCCCCCGTCGAGAACCCGTCGATCATCAAGAAAAACCGCAGAGATATAGCTCGCATGCTGACCGTCCTGCGTCAAAAAAACGCAAAATAAGCAACAACTATGGAAAGAAATCTTAGAAAAGAGCGTATCGGGGTGGTTGTCAGCAACAAGATGGAGAAAACCATTGTGGTTGCCGTTGCACGCAAGGTGAAGCATCCTATCTATGGCAAGTTCGTCAACAAGACGACGAAGTTCGTCGCCGAGTCGCTCGACGAGACCTGCAAGGAGGGCGATACCGTGCGCATCATGGAAACCCGCCCGCTGAGCAAGACGAAGCGTTGGAGATTAGTACAAATCATTGAAAGAGCTAAGTAGTTATGATACAGCAGGAAAGTAGACTCGTAGTAGCCGACAACAGCGGCGCGAAGGAGGTTCTGTGCATCCGCGTGCTCGGCGGTACGAAGCGTCGCTACGCTTCGATCGGCGACAAGATCGTGGTTGCCGTGAAGAGCGCTTCTCCCTCGGGCGATGTCAAGAAGGGCGCCGTTTCGAAGGCGGTCGTCGTGCGTACGACCAAGGAGATCCGCCGTGCCAACGGTTCGTACATTCGTTTCGACGACAACGCCGTGGTGCTGCTTAACAACCAGGGTGAAATGCGCGGTACTCGCATATTCGGTCCCGTGGCCCGTGAGCTGCGCGACCAGTATATGAAGATTATCTCCCTCGCACCCGAAGTATTGTAATCATAAAAACGATTTCGGATATGTCAGTCAAATTACATATTAAGAAAGGGGACACGGTCTACGTGAATGCCGGCGACAGCAAGGGCCAGCAGGGCAAGGTCCTGAAGGTCGATGTCGAGAAGCAGCGTGCCATCGTCGAGGGGGTGAACCTTTGCAAGAAGGCCACCAAGCCCAATGCGAAGAATCCCCAGGGAGGTATCGTCGAGCAGGAGGCTCCGATCCATATCTCCAACTTGCAGGTCATCGACCCCAAGAGCGGCAAGCCCACGCGTGTCGGCCGCAAACTCGATGACAAAGGTAAATTAGTTCGTTACGCTAAAAAGTCAGGGGAGGAGATCAGATAATGGCATACGTACCTACACTCAAGACCCAGTACAAGGAGCAGATCAAGCCTGCCCTTATGAAGGAGTTCGGTTACTCGAGCATCATGCAGTGCCCGAAGCTCACCAAGATCGTCATCAACCAGGGCATGGGCCAGGCCGTCGCCGACAAGAAGCTCATCGACGTCGCCGAGGCCGAGCTGACGCAGATCACCGGTCAGAAGGCCGTGCAGACGCGTTCGCGCAAGGACATCTCCAACTTCAAGCTGCGCAAGGGCATGCCCATCGGTGTGCGCGTGACGCTGCGCGACACCCGGATGTACGAGTTCCTGGAGCGTCTGATCGCAGTCGCACTTCCCCGTATCCGCGATTTCAAGGGTATCAACGAGAAGTTCGACGGACAGGGCAACTACACCCTCGGCATCACCGAGCAGATCATCTTCCCGGAGATCGACATCGACAAGATCACCAAGATCTTCGGCATGGAGATCACTTTCGTAACCACGGCCAAGACCGACGAGGAGGCCTATGCGCTGCTCCGCGAATTCGGCCTGCCTTTCAAGAACGCTAAAAAGAACTAAGCCATGGCAAAAGAATCGATGAAAGCGCGCGAGGTGAAGCGTCAGAAGCTCGCCAACCGCTATGCTCATAAGCGCGAGGAGATCGCAGCCAAGGTGAAGGCCGGCGAAATGGACCACGAGGAGGCTTGGATCGCATTGTCGAAACTGCCCCGCAACTCGAATCCCATCCGCCAGCACAACCGCTGCAAGATCACGGGTCGCCCCAAGGGTTACATCCGCCTGTTCGGCATCAGCCGTATCCAGTTCCGCGAGATGGCCTCCAAGGGTCTGATCCCGGGCGTGACCAAGGCAAGCTGGTAACGGACGTTCGCCGGGAGGGGGCTTTCCCCTTTCCCGGCGAACGAATTCATGATTCACAGTTCACGATTCGGAATTGTGAATCCCTGCCGTCGCTTCACGGACGGCAAGGGTCGGATCTGGAAGGGTGACAAGCCCTGTGGAACGGATGACGGACGGTTCGTAGGTATGAACTTCGGATTGCAGCCGCAGATTTCCGCTCCGGAGAGATCGGGCCCGATACGGGTGCCGAACCCGTGTAGAACAGTTGCAAAGTCGGGGAAAATGCCGCCGCAAGCGGTAACTTCCCGGCCGCGGAACTGCTCGAAAGATTCGGCATTTGTTACGGATTTCCCGCACGACCGAGGTGTCGGAACAGACCGAGGTACGAGGTTTTGAACCCCGACCGAGGTATCGAGACCGGGCGAGGCGCGACGAGGGGCGGACGAAAATAGTCCCCCAACAGTTGCGACGACCGCCTGCGACGCGGACGGGCCGGAGCCCGCGAACCGCCATAAGACGGTTTGTCGGAGAGCTTGGGCCGACTGCGAGTTGTCTCTGGAAGGACCCGGCTGAGGGCCGGAAAGAGATCGTCCGAAGACCGGAGTGCGAACCGAACGGTGCGAAACGACCGGGGAGGAAACGACTTGGGAGGAAACGACCTGGGAGGAGACGACCTGGGAGGAGACGACCGGGGAAGAAAGGGCCGGGACGTAAGGGATCGGAACGGGAAGGAAAACGCGGGACTTGAAGGGACTGCGGGCCTTGCTGCGACGGACCCGGGGACGACGGGCGCGGGGAATCGGTACGGAAACATGTTGGCAACGGAACGGGGTGCTGACATGCTCCGTTTTCCGGAGTGACCGACAAAAGGCCTAAAAAACAAGGCTCTGAATTGGCCGTTCGGAAAATTATTAGTATATTTGCGCGCTTGTACCCGCCATGCGCCCTCTGCGCGAGACGCACGAAGGCCCCCGACGGATGCGAGCGATAACAAACAAACTCAAAACATTAATTTTAACTTCTATTCGTTATGACTGATCCTATTGCGGACTTTCTGACCAGAATTAGAAACGCAGTGAAAGCCAACCACAAGGTGGTTGAAGCTCCTGGCTCGAAAATTAAGCAGGCTATCACGAAGATTCTCTACGATCAGGGCTACATCATGGCCTACAAGTTCGACGCCGATGAGAAGGGACACCCGACCATCAAGATCGCACTGAAGTGGGATGCCGCCACGAAGACCAACGCCATCAAGGACCTTAAGCGCGTGAGCCGTCCGGGTCTGCGCCGCTATGCGTCGGTGTCGGAGATGCCCCGCGTACTGAACGGCCTGGGCATCGCCATCCTCTCGACCTCGAAAGGCATCATGACCGACGCCGAGGCCCGCAAGGAGAACGTGGGCGGCGAGGTGCTGTGCTACATCTACTAATCGGAAAACACTAAACAAACAGAACAATGTCAAGAATCGGTAAATTACCTGTAAACTTGCCTGCCGGCGTGACCGTGGAGGTTGCCGCCGACAATACGGTAAGCGTGAAAGGACCGCTCGGGACGCTGAGTCAGAAAGTCGACTCGGACATCAAGGTAGAGGTCGGCACGCACAAGGATCTCCACACGGAGAAGGAAATCCCCGCCGTGCTTGTATCGCGCCCGACCAACCAGCCGCGCCACCGCTCGCTGCACGGTCTCTACCGCGCACTGATCAACAACATGGTGATCGGCGTATCGAAGGGCTACGAAATCAAGCAGGAACTGGTCGGTGTCGGCTTCAAGGCCGAAGTGAAGGGCCAGATCCTCGAAATGAGCCTCGGCTACTCGCACGACACGCATTTCATGCTGCCCAAGGAAGTGACCGCCACGGCCGTTACGGAGAAGAAGGGCAACCCCATCGTAACGCTCAAGTCCATCGACAAGCAGCTCGTCGGCCAGGTAGCCGCCAAACTGCGCTCGCTGCGCAAACCGGAGCCGTACAAGGGCAAGGGTATCAAGTTCGTAGGCGAGCAGCTGCGTCGCAAGGCCGGCAAATCGGCAGGTGCTAAATAGTAAAAGTCTGAAGTTATGTCACTGAACAAGATAGAAAGAAGAGAGAGGATCAAGATGCGTATCCGCAAGATCGTGAGCGGTACGCCCGAACAGCCTCGCATGACTGTATTCCGCAGCAACAAGCAGATCTATGTACAGTTTATCGATGACCTTGCCGGTGTGACCCTCGCCACCGCATCCTCCCTGGACAAGGAGGTGGTCTCGGCCGTAGCCGGCAAGACCAAGTGCGAAGTCGCCGCCCTGGTAGGCAAGCTGGCCGCCGAGCGCGCCGTAGCCAAAGGCATCACCGCCGTAGCTTTCGACCGCAACGGCTACCTTTATCACGGAAGAGTAAAACAGCTGGCCGAAGCAGCACGCGAAGGCGGTCTTAAATTCTAAGCATCATGTCGAATACCAACATAAAGAAAGTACGCACGAGCGACCTCGAACTGAAGGATCGTCTCGTCAGCATTCAGCGTGTCACGAAGGTGACCAAGGGCGGTCGTACCTTCAGCTTTTCGGCCATCGTGGTCGTGGGCAACGAGGACGGCGTCGTAGGTTACGGTCTGGGCAAGGCTTCGGAAGTGCAGGCCGCCATCGCCAAAGGCGTGGAGGATGCCAAGAAGAACCTGGTGAAGATCCCCGTCATCAAGGGCACGATCCCTCACAAGCAGGAGTATCGCTACGGCGGTTCGCAGGTCATGATCCGTCCGGCAGCCCCGGGTACCGGTATCATCGCCGGCGGTGCCATGCGCGCCGTGCTGGAGTCGCTGGGCATCAAGAACGTGCTTGCCAAGAGCAAGGGTTCGTCGAACCCCCACAACCTGGTGAAGGCCACGATCGGCGCCCTCTGCGAACTGCGCGACGCCCACAGCGTGGCCCGTCTGCGCGGCATCTCGATGGACAAGGTGTTTAACGGTTAATTCTACGGACAAATGGCAAAGTTGAAAATCACTCAGGTCAAGAGCCGCATCGGTGCCACGGAGCGCCAGTGCAAGAATCTCGACGCGCTGGGTCTCAGAAAGATTAACGCAAGCGTCGAACACGAGGATTCGGCCATCATCAAGGGCATGCTCGAACGCGTGAAGCACCTGGTCAAGGTCGAGACCGTAGCATAAGTTTAACTACAAGAAGTACATTCAACGATGGAACTCAATAACCTCAAACCCGCAAAGGGTTCTACGCACCACGACAAACGTGTCGGCCGCGGTGCAGGTTCGGGCCACGGCGGTTACGCGACCCGTGGTAACAAGGGTGCGCAGTCGCGTTCGGGCTACTCGCGCAAACTGGGATTCGAGGGCGGTCAGATGCCCCTCCAGCGTCGTCTTCCGAAGTTCGGTTTCACGAACCTGAAGCGCGTGGAGTTCAAGCCCATCAACCTTTCGACGCTCGAAGAGCTGGCCGGCAAGAAGTCGCTTACCGAGATCACGGTCGAGACGCTCGTAGCCGCAGGATTCATCTCGTCCAACGACAAGGTGAAGATTCTGGGCAACGGTCAGCTGACCAAGGCGCTGACGGTCAAGGCGCACGCTTTCTCGAAGAGTGCCGCCGAAGCCATCGCGGCAGCTGGCGGAAGCGTCGAAAAACTGTAAGGAATCTTAGAATCCCACAATTATGAATCAGTATCTCGTTGTTGGCATCGTCTTCATAGTGCTTGTCGCTATCCTGGCAGCCAACAAGAAATTGGTCGAAACGCTCAAGAACATCTACAAGATCGAGGAGCTGCGCAAGCGTGTCGTGTACACGATCGGGCTGCTGCTGGTCTACCGCTTGGGTAGTTTCATCGTGATTCCGGGCATCGATCCCAACGCCCTGGGCGAGGGATCGGCGTATGCCAGCCAGTTGGAGGGCAACGGACTTCTGGGTCTGTTGGACGTCTTCTCTGGAGGTGCATTCGGCAACGCCGCCATCTTTGCTCTCGGAGTCATGCCGTATATCACCGCCTCGATCGTCATCCAGCTTATGGGCATGATGATCCCGTATTTCCAGAAGATGCAGAAGGAGGGTGAGAGCGGCCGTCGCAAGATGAACCAGTGGACACGCTTCCTGACCATCGGCGTGCTGTTGATCCAGGGTCCGGCCTACATCGCCAACCTCTTTCACCAGGTTCCCGCTGCGTTCGCTTACGAAAACAAATTCCTTTTCGTTGCCTATGCGACGACGATTCTGATCGCCGGTACCATGTTCGTCATGTGGCTCGGCGAGAAGATCACCGACAAGGGTATCGGCAACGGCATCTCGCTCATCATCATGATCGGTATCGTGGCCCGTCTGCCGCACGCGCTGTTGGCCGAGGTCAACGCGCGTTTCCAGACCGCCTCGGGCAGCGCCATCATGCTGATCCTGGAGCTGGTGCTGCTGTTCCTTGTCTTCATGGCAACGATCGCTCTGGTACAGGCCGTCCGCAAGGTCCCTGTCCAGTATGCGAAGCGTATCGTCGGCAATAAACAGTACGGAGGCGTACGCCAGTACATCCCTCTGAAGATGAATGCCGCGAATGTGATGCCCATCATCTTCGCGCAGGCTCTGATGTTCATTCCGATGATGTTTACCGGTACGGCCTTCGCCGCAGCCTTCAGCTCGGTGACCGGCTTCTGGTACAACTTCACGCTCGCGGTGCTGGTGATCGCCTTCACCTACTTCTACACGGCGATCATCGTCAACCCTCAAATGATGGCCGATGACATGAAGCGAAACGGCGGCTTCATCCCGGGAGTGAAACCGGGCAAGCAGACCGTGAACTACATCGACACCATCATGACGCGTATCACGCTCCCCGGCTCGTTCTTCCTGGCCATCGTGGCGATTCTGCCCGCTCTGGCCATGCGGTTCCTGGGCATCCAGCAGGCGTTCGCCTACTTCTACGGAGGTACGTCGCTGCTGATCATGGTCGGCGTGGTGCTCGACACTCTCAAACAGATAGAGAGCTACCTGCTGATGCGCCACTACGACGGTCTGATGAAGACCGGCCGTATCCAGGGTCGCCATTAGCGGTTTTCCGAAGAGATTCTTAGCGAAGAATGATCTATTTGAAGACAGACGAGGAGATCGAACTGCTCCGTGAGAACAACATCCTGGTGTCGCAGACGCTGGCCGAGGTGGGCCGCCACATTCGTCCGGGCGTCACGACGCTGGAGTTGGACCGTATTGCCGAGGATTTCATCCGCGCGCACGGGGCAGTTCCCGCTTTCCTCGGGTATCAGGGATTTCCCGCTTCGTTGTGTATTTCGGTTAACGAACAGGTAGTTCACGGTATCCCGTCCGCAGACTGCGTCCTCAGGGAGGGCGACATCGTTTCGGTCGATTGCGGTACGTTTATGAAGGGGTTTGTTGGTGATTCGGCGTATACGTTCGCCGTGGGTGAGGTTGCCGAGGAAGTACGGCAGCTCATGGAGGTCACCAAAGAAGCTCTTTATAAGGGTACCGCCCAGGCCAGGGCCGGCAATCGCGTTGGCGATGTGTCGGCAGCAGTGCAGGAGCACGCCGAGCGTTTCGGCTACGGCGTCGTGCGCGAGTTGGAAGGTCACGGTTTGGGTCGGAAAATGCACGAAGACCCCGGAGTTCCCAACTACGGCGCACGCGGCAGAGGTCCGCTCCTCAAGGAGGGCATGGTGATATGTATCGAACCCATGATCAACATGGGAACCAAAGCGGTGGTTTTCGAGCGTGACGGCTGGACGGTCCGCACCCGCGACCGCAAGCCCGCGGCCCACTACGAGTTCGCAGTGGCCGTGCGCAAGGACGGTCCCGACGTGCTGACGGATTTCAGCATCATCGAAAAGGCTTTAAACAACTAAGACTCAATGGCAAAACAAGCTGCTATCGAACGCGACGGCACGATCATCGAGGCCCTGTCCAACGCCATGTTCCGCGTCGAACTGGACAACGGCCACGTGTTGACGGCCCACATCTCGGGAAAGATGCGCATGCACTACATCAAAATCCTTCCCGGGGACAAAGTGAAAGTGGAGATGACGCCCTACGACTTGTCGAAAGGCCGCATTTCCTTCAGGTACAAATAATCGCTTTAAGACTATGAAAGTAAAAGCATCCATCAAGAAGCGCAGCGAGGATTGCAAGATTGTGAAGCGTAAGGGCAAACTTTACGTCATCTGCAAGAAGAATCCCAAGTTCAAGATGCGCCAGGGGTAGTATTTCACATGTAAGTTAAAGTAAGACGATCATCGTGCCGGCAGTTCGGCGTTGCACGACCCGGATCTGACGATCCGCC
>CAPXWY010000004.1:0-5277 GCA_948736885.1 uncultured Alistipes sp. | reverse complement strand
TGCAAGAAGAATCCCAAGTTCAAGATGCGCCAGGGGTAGTATTTCAACAAGTAAGTTAAAGTAGAAAAAGAATTTTTATGGCACGTATAGTTGGTGTAGATTTACCCAAAAACAAGCGAGGCGAGATCGGCCTGACCTATATCTACGGTATCGGTCGTTCGACGGCTCGCAAGATTCTCGACGGAGCTGGTATCAGCTACGACGTCAAGGTTCAGGACTGGACGGATGACCAGGTAGGTGCTATCCGTTCGACGATCGCCGACATGGGCATCAAGGTCGAGGGCGAATGCCGTTCGATGGTCCAGCTCAACATCAAGCGTCTGATGGACATCGGCTGCTACCGCGGTATCCGTCACCGCCTGGGACTTCCGGTTCGCGGTCAGTCGACCAAGAACAACGCCCGTACCCGCAAGGGACGCAAGAAGACCGTCGCTAACAAGAAAAAGGCAACAAAGTAATCTTTAGAGAATTATGGCAAAGAAAACTGGAACAGTCAAGAAAAAGGTTGTTAAGGTGGGTGCCATGGGCAATGCCTATGTACATTCGACTTTCAACAACGTAATCATCACCATCACCAACGAGAACGGCGATGTGATCAGCTGGTCTTCGGCCGGTAAGATGGGCTTCCGTGGTTCTAAGAAGAATACTCCCTATGCCGCTCAGACTTCGGCCGCCGATTGCGCCAAGGTCGCTTACGACATGGGTCTGCGCAAGGTCAAGGTTTACGTCAAGGGTCCGGGTGCCGGCCGCGAGTCGGCCGTGCGTACGATTCACGGCGCCGGTATCGAGGTGATGGAGATCATCGACGTTACGCCGCTGCCGCACAACGGCTGCCGCGCTCCCAACCGCCGCCGCGTATAGTTCCGCGCCGGTACATTCATCTTACAGTTATTTAATTACGTCAAAGATCATGGGAAAATACATAGGACCAAAATCGAAAATCGCCAGAAAGTTCGGCGAAGCCATTTACGGGGCGGACAAGGTGCTCGAGAAGCGTAACTACCCTCCCGGACAGCACGGTCTGGCTCGCAAGCGCAAGAAGGTGTCGGAGTACGGCACGCAGCTCAGCGAGAAGCAGAAAGCCAAATATACCTACGGATTGCTCGAGAAGCAGTTCTCGCGCACCTACGAGCAGGCTGCCCGCATGGGCGGTATCACGGGTGAGAACCTGCTGAAGCTGCTCGAGTGCCGTCTGGACAACGTCGTTTACCGCCTCGGCATCGCGCCCACGCGCGCCGCTGCCCGCCAGCTCGTGTCGCACCGTCACATCTGCGTCAACGGCAACGTGGTGAACATTCCTTCCTATTCGTTGCGTGCCGGCGACATCGTCTCGGTCCGCGAGAAGTCGAAGAGCCTGGAAGTGATTGCCGCTTCGCTGGCCGGCGGAGCCCGCAGCCGCTACGCCTGGCTGGAGTGGGACAACGCTTCGATGAGCGGCAAGTTCCTCCAGAAGCCCGAACGCGAGGAGATTCCGGAGAACATCAAGGAGCAGCTCATCGTCGAGTTGTACTCGAAGTAGTAATCAGAAAAATTCACTCAGATTGTTATGGCAATATTAGCATTCCAGAAACCTGAGAAGGTTATTATGCTCGAATCCACTTCGTCGTTCGGAAAGTTCGAGTTCCGACCGCTGGAGCCCGGATTCGGCATGACTGTCGGTAACGCTTTGCGTCGGATTCTGCTCTCGTCGTTGGAGGGTTATGCGATCACGACTGTCAAGGTAGCCGGTGTCGATCACGAGTTTGCCGCTATCCCCGGAGTCATGGAGGATATGTTGAACATCATCCTCAAGCTCAAGCAGGTTCGTTTTATCCGCACAGTCGATAATCAGGATGCCGAAAAGGTCTCCATTAACGTTGCGGGTGTGACGGAGCTGACTGCCGGATACATTTCAAATTACCTGTCGTTCTTCAAGGTGTTGAATCCCGATTTGGTGATCTGCCATCTCGCCCCCAACACCAAGATGCAGATGACGCTCACGATCGGCAAGGGCCGCGGTTACGTGCCCGCCGAGGAGAACGCTCCCGCCGAAAGCGAGATCGGCGTGCTCCCCATCGATTCGATCTTCACGCCCATCAAGAACGTGAAGTACGCCATCGAGAACTACCGCGTCGAGCAGAAGACCGACTACGAAAAGTTGAATCTCGAGATTACTACCGACGGTTCGATTCACCCCAAGGAGGCCCTTAAGGAGGCCGCCAAGATTCTCATCCAGCACTTCATGCTCTTCTCCGACGAGAAGATCACCGTCAACATGGAGGACACCAACGGTGCCGAAGAGTTCGACGAGGATGTGCTCCACATGCGTCAGTTGTTGAAGACCAAGCTCTCCGACCAGGATCTGAGCGTGCGTGCGCTCAATTGCCTGAAAGCTGCCGACGTGGATACGGTGGGCGATCTGGTGAAGCTCAACCGCAACGATCTGTTGAAGTTCCGCAACTTCGGCAAGAAGTCGCTCACGGAGCTCGACGAGTTGCTGGCTTCCTTGAATCTGAAGTTCGGTATGGACGTTTCTATCTACAAACTTGACAAAGATTAATTATGAGACACAATAAGAATTTCAACCACCTCGGCCGTCAGGCGGGACACCGCAAAGCGATGCTCTCGAACATGGCTTCGTCGCTTATCCTGCATAAGCGTATCGAGACCACGGTCGCCAAAGCCAAGGCTGTGCGCATGTTCATCGAGCCTCTGGTAACCAAGTCCAAAGAGGATACGACCCATTCGCGCCGCGTCGTTTTCTCCTACCTCAAGCAGAAGGAGGCCGTCACGGAGTTGTTCCGGACTATCGCGCCCAAGATCGCTTCGCGCCCCGGCGGTTACACCCGTATCCTCAAGACCGGCTTCCGTCTCGGCGACGGTGCCGACATGTGCATCATCGAGTTCGTCGATTTCAACGAGGCCTATACGCTCGGCGTCGCTCCTGCAGCTGCCGCCGAGGCTAAGCCCAAGACGCGTCGTTCGCGCGCCAAGAAGTCGATCGATGCTGTCGAGGACGCCGCAGTCGTTGAGAACGGCGATGCCCAGGCCGCAGCACCTAAAAAGGCTGCCGCTCCCAAGAAGGCCGCTGCTCCGAAGGCTCCCAAGGCTGCTGCCGCCAAGACGGCTGCTCCCAAGGTTGCCAAGAAGACCAACGTCGGCAAGAAAATGTAGTTTCGGAGCACGGTTCGGCCGTGCTTCCAGAATAGCCGTATGGCGCCCGAAAGGGCGCCATACGCTTTTTTTTGTCTATACTATGATTTCTGCTGGATGCTGTTCTTGATAGTTGTTGGCGGCTTGTCAACGGCTGCCATATTGAGGGCTTTGTTGTTCGGGGCGGTCGATACGTCGCAAGTCGGATTCCGGCAACTGTAGGGCGATAAGTGCGAAAATAGGAGGGATTTGTGGCTGTTGAAGAACAACAAAGCCGTAGTTCTCTCCATTATGTGGTGGAAATTCGTAAAAGACGACTTGGTTTGCGGAGTTTCATCGGAAGTGTAGGAACTCAGCAGTGAGCTGTGCTGAAGTAATACATGCAGGGATCGTAGGGCCCGGGGCCGGAAGTTGACGATGGGCTGCAAAAGCAAACCCCCGTTGAACATTCGTTCAACGGGGGTCAGTGCCCAGGACAGGAATCGAACCTGCACGCCTTGCGGCACACGCACCTGAAACGTGCGCGTCTACCTATTCCGCCACCTGGGCATAAGTAGGAATTACGGAGTGCAAAGATATATGCTTTTTTATGAAAAGCAAACGAAATGGCCGAAAAAATGCAGATAATCGCTTCGATTTTTTGCTTATCGGTGTCTCAGACGCTTGAGGGGCGTTTATCCGGGTTGTCGATTTTGCCGTAAACGCCCGTGCGGAGGCTATTTGTTGAGAAACTTGTACTGAAACAGCAGCAGATAGACAACGGCAACGGAGATATAGGCGTCGGCCAGGTTGAAGATGGCGCCGAAGAAATAGTTGTTGCCGTCGACGAGGAACTGCAGCCATCGGGGTACGCCGTTCCACTGAAACAGCGGGAAGTAGAACATGTCGACCACGCGTCCCATCATGAAGCCGGCGTAATGGCCGCCGAACTGGGCAACGGTGTAGGGTGTCGAGGCAGAGAACAGCAGTCCGTAGAATGCGCTGTCGAGGATGTTGCCCACGGCGCCCGCGAAGATCAGCGACAGTCCGACGAGAACGCCCCGGGGAGTCTCCTTGCGGTGGCGCACCAGGTGGACGATCAGCCATGCGAGGGCTCCGGCCAGACCGATGCGGAAAATTCCCAGCAGCAGTTTGCCCCAGTCGAATCCGCCGCCCGAGGCGATGTGCATGCCGAAAGCGGCGCCGTTGTTCTCGACGAAGCGCAGCTGGAACCAGTCGGGGAATATGATGATCGCTTCACCGAGCTGCATGTGGGTTTTGACCCATATCTTGAGTGCTTGGTCGGCCAGCAACAGCAGGATGACCAGGAGCGAGATTTTCTTGAGATTCATCTTTTTCGTTTTATCGGAACAAAGATAGTGCAAGGTGAGAGCAATGCCAAATTTATTTGAGCATTGCCGAATCGCAGCCTATCTAAACCGCCGCGAAGCAGGCGGTAAAGTGCAAGGTGAGAGCAAAAACAAACGAAGTTTGATTTTTGCCGAGCCGCCGCCTATCCAAGCGCTTGCGCAAAGTAGTGCAAGGTGAGAGCAATGCCAAATTTATTTGAGCATTGCCGAATCGCAGCCTATCTAAACCGCTGCGAAGCAGTCGGTAAAGTGCAAGGCGAGAGCAAAAATATTTTGCACTTTGCCGGCTCGCCGCCTGTGAAACCGCCGCGAAGCGAGGACAAATGCGAGGTAAACGTTCTTAGCGTTCGTTCTGCCGATTACTGAGTCGGGGGCGGTTCAGTCGACTGCAGATTCAAGGCCGGGAATGCGGCCCAACCGGGTTGCTTCGGGGCGGTTCGGATTGGGACCAATAGCAACTTCGATAGATGCTGGACGCAGCGCACGGTGCGTGCGTGGCCGCGGTAGGCTCCTGTGTTGAGCGGATCGACTTCACCGGAATGGAAGTTGAACATGCCCGCATAGACGCTGCCGGAGAAGGCCGGAGACGATGACCACGCATAGCCGTTCGTGCCGGCAAAGGCCAAGACTCCCGACGACGTGTTGCGGTTGCCCGCAGCAGGCGTTGTAAAGCAATCACTATGAGGAATGACGCGGAGGGTGCGGAACAATGGTTTCTGTACGAATGTCGTTGCGTTTACTTCGTACGGAATGTCGGGCGCAGCCTGCGGGGCACGCTTGCGGGCCTCCGCTGCGG
>CAPXWY010000003.1 GCA_948736885.1 uncultured Alistipes sp. | reverse complement strand
GGTGATGAGCGTGAAGCCGAAGCCGTAGCGGTCGGCCAGCTCCAGGGTCCGGCGGACAAGGCGGAACTCCTCTTCGAGCGGAATGTATGGGTCGGTCATCGAGCCGGTGCCCAGCATGCAGCGGGTGCGCCGGCGACGGAGCGCTTGTTCGAGCAGTTCCGCGGCGTTGGCCTTGACCTCTACGTCGTCGAACGGGTGGTCGAAACCGTAGCAGGCGCTGCGCGAGTCGCAGTAGATGCAGCCGTGGGTGCAGCCGCGGTAGAGGTTCATGCCGTTTTGCGGCGACAGGATCGTCCTGGCCTCGACCGTGTGCATGGCTACAGCTCCCCGAGCCGTGCTTCGGGTGCGACGTCGAGGGTCGAGAATTCGCCGTTGCGATAGCGGTAGTAGCCCGTCATGGCAATCATCGCGGCGTTGTCGGTCGTGAACTTGAATTCCGGCAGGAAGGTCCGCCAGCCGCGTTTGCGGCCCTCGGCCACGATGCCGTTGCGCAGGCCCGAGTTGGCCGATACGCCCCCCGCGATGGCAATGTCGCGGATGCCCGTTTGCTTCGACGCTTTGACGAGTTTGTCCAGCAGGATGCTCACAATCGTGTGTTGCAGCGACGCGCAAAGGTCGGCCTTGCGGCGCTCGATGAATTCAGGGTCGGCCGCCACGCGGTCGCGCAGCGTGTAGAGGAACGAGGTCTTCAGCCCCGAGAAGGAGTAGTCGAGCCCCTCGATGCGGGGCCGGGCAAAGCGGAACGCTTCGGGGTCGCCCTCCTTGGCCAGCCTGTCGATGACCGGGCCGCCCGGGTAGGGCAGTCCCATCACTTTGGCACACTTATCGAAGGCTTCGCCTGCGGCGTCGTCGATGGTCGTGCCGATGATTTCCATCGCCAGCGGCGAATCTACCCGGACGATCTGCGTGTGGCCGCCGCTTACCAAAAGACACAGGAACGGAAATTCGGGGTGGGGCAGCGTCCGGTCCGGCAGGTCGATGAAGTGCGACAGGATGTGGCCTTGCAGGTGGTTGACCTCGACCATCGGGATGTTGCCCGCTATGGAGAGCCCTTTGGCGAACGACACGCCCACCAGGAGCGAGCCCACCAGTCCGGGGCCGCGCGTGAAGGCGATGGCGTCCACGTCGCCGATTCCGACGCCCGCTTCCCGCAGCGCCGTGTCCACTACCGGGACGATGTTCTGTTGGTGGGCGCGCGACGCCAGTTCGGGAATCACTCCGCCGTACTTCACGTGTACGGCCTGCGAGGCGATGACGTTCGACAGCAGGACGTTGTTGCGCAGCACGGCGGCCGAGGTGTCGTCGCACGAGGATTCGATGCCGAGTATGGTAATATCCATCGGGTTTTTCGTTTTTTAACCAATAATAGTTAAATTTGCAGGTTATAACGGCTATTCGTGCACAAAGGTATAAAAATATTGGGAAAGGTGTTGCTGGCGATCGTTCTGACGGTCGTCTTGCTCCCTTTTGCGCTGTCGCTGCTGCTGGGTGTTCCTGCCGTGCAGAACTTCGTCGTGCACAAGGCCGCCGGGGTCGTCTCTTCCAAGTTGGAAACCACGGTCGCTATCCGGCACGTCGACATCGGGTGGTTCGGCAAGGCCAAGATAGAGGGTTTCTATGTCGAGGATTACCAGCGCGATACGCTCCTTTACGTCGACCGGCTCGATGCCTACCTCACCCGGCTCGGGATTTTCGGCGGCGGGCTCGTCTTCAGCCGTGCCGAGATTTCCGGCGCCAAGCTCTGCCTGCGCGAGACCCCCGACGGCGGGATGAACATCCGGCAGATCGTTAGCAGGCTTTCGGACCCCGACCGTCCCAAGAAAGGCAATTTCAACCTCGCGCTGCGCAAGGCTTCCATCGTCGGCATGGAGCTGTGCCTTGAGCGGCAGCAGCACCGCAATCCCCCCTACGGCATCGACTTCGGCCACATGCACCTCTCGGACATGACCGCCTACGTCGACGACTTCACCATCGACGGCTACACCATCTACGCCACCATCGCCTCCCTTTCGGCGCGCGAGCGCAGCGGGTTCGTCCTCGACCGCCTGTCGGGGCGGTTCTACCTGGTCAGCGGGTGTCTCGGGTTCGAGGAGACCACCATCCTCACCGCCCGGTCGCACCTGTCGATTCCCTATGTGTCGCTGGTCGGCAATTCGTGGGCGGACTACAAGAATTTCATCGGCGAGGTGCAGCTCGACGGAGCCTTGCGCCATTCTTCGCTTTCGTCCGACGACCTGGCTTTCTTCGCGCCGCAGCTCCGTGGGTGGCATACGCTTTTCAGCGAAGTCAACGCCGATTTCACCGGCACGGTCGCCGATTTCGAGGCCGAGCTCCGCAACATGCGCATCGGCACAGGCACTTCGCTCGCGGCCACGGCCAAGATAACCGGACTGCCCGACATCCGCCGTACACGCTTCGAGCTGGACATTCCGCGGCTCGTCACCACGGCCGACGAGATGGAGTTGCTGGCCCGCAACATCGGGCATACGGAGCTGCCCTCCGCGCTCTCCGCCATGCTCGGCCGGGCCGGGCGGTTCGGGCTCAACGCCCGTTTCAGCGGCCTGCTTTCGTCGTTCGACCTCCGGGCCGCACTCGCCACGGGGGTAGGCAATGTCGACCTGAACCTCGCCATGAAGCCCCTCGGGGGCGGGCGCAGTGCGTTGCAGGGCGATCTCTCGGCCCGGCGCTTCCGGCTGGGCGAGCTGCTCGGCCGCCGCAGCCTGCTGGGCGATGCGACGCTCACCGCCGCCGTCAACGGGTCGGTGGGCCGGGGAGTGACCGACGCCATGGTCGTCGGCAACGTGTCGCAGTTGGAGTTCCGGGGCTATACCTACGATTCGCTCCGGCTCGACGGCCGTCTGCGCAACCGCGGGTTCGACGGCCTGGTCACGGCGCGCGACCCCAACCTCGATTTCGATTTCGCCGGTGCCGTCGACTTCAACGGCGCCGTTCCCCATTACGATTTCACGCTCGACCTGCGGCGTGCCGACCTGGCGGCGCTGCACGTCAATCAGCGCGATTCGGTGTCGGTGCTCGCCGCCCGGGTCGAGGCCAACGCCGGAGGGCGGACGCTCGACGACCTGAACGGTGTTATCCGCGTCACCGACGCGTCCTACCGCTACAACGACAAGGTCGTCGAGACCCGCAGCGCTGTGGTCACGGGCGAGAATTCGGCCCACAGCAAGTTCATCGAACTGCGTTCGGACTTCGCCGACGTCACGTTCCGGTCCAAGACCAGCTACCGCACCGTCTTCGAGTACCTGCGCCAGAGCGCCTGGAAATACCTGCCCCTGCTCGGCAAGGAGCGGCGGGGCGCCCGGTCCGCGACGCACGAAACCGCCGTGCCCGACGATTATTCGCTCCTGTCGGTCTATATCCGCGATTTCAATCCTGTGGCCGACGCCGTGTCGTCGGGATTGCAGATTGCCGACGGGTCGTCGTTGCAGCTGCTCTTCAACCCCGCCAGCGACCAGCTTTCGCTCAAGGCCGATTCGGAATTTATCGAGCGTAAGCGGCTGTTGGCTACGCGGCTGAACATCAATGCGTCCAACCGCGGCGATTCGCTCACCGTCTACGGTTCGGCCGAGGACCTCTACGCCGGACCGCTCCACCTGCCCCATTTTTCGGTCATGGGCGGGGCCAAGCAGAACCGCATGCAGCTTTCGACCGGATTCGAGGATTCCCTGCGGCGTTTTTCGGGGTTGGTGAGCGTGCGCGCCGAGGCCGACGACCGGAGCGACGGCGGACGGGTCGTCGACCTGCGGATTCTGCCCTCGCACATCACGCGCGACGACAAGCGGTGGCAGATTTTCGCCAACCGCATTCAGATAGACACCTCCCGCGTGCTTATCGACCGTTTCTTCGTCTCCCACCGCAACCAAAGTCTTCTGCTCGACGGCGTCGCTTCGCGCAGCCGCGACGATTCGCTCACGCTGCGCCTGCACAATTTCGACATCGCCCCTCTCTCGCAGATCGTCGAGCGGATGGGCTACCTGGTCGAGGGGCGCACCAACGGCGGGGCTACCATGAAGTCCGTGCTGCGCGGCGGGGAGTTCCATGCCGACATCGAGGTCGATTCCTTAGAGGTCAACGACATCCCCGGGCCGCCGCTGAGGTTGGTTTCGCGCTGGGACTTCGCCCGCAACCGCGCCCGCATGACGGTGCTCAACCGGGCCAAGCACGATACGCTCGTGCGGGGTTACTTCGCCCCCGACCGGATGCGCTATTACGCCCGCATGAACGTCGACAGCCTCGACATGGGGTTGCTCGACCCGGTGCTTGCGGGGGTCGTTTCGTCGACACAGGGGGTCGCGTCGGCCGAGCTCGTCGTGCAGGGCGAGCGCCGCAAGGCCGAACTTACCGGGCAGATACGTGCCCGGGGGCTCGCTACGACGGTCGACTTCACGCAGGTGCGCTACCGCGTGCCCGAAGCCGTGCTCGACGTCAGGGGCAACCGTTTCCGGGCCGCGAACGTCCCGGTCTACGACCCCGAGGGCAACCGTGGGCGGCTCGATGTCGACCTCAATCTTCAGCACCTTTCCAACATCGCCTACGACCTGCGGGTGGCGCCCGACGAAATGTTGGTGCTCAACACCACGGCCGACGACAACGACTTCTTCTTCGGGCGCGTCTACGCGTCCGGCATGGCCCGCATCGCGGGCGACAAGGGGCAGGTCAGCATGGACATCGCCGCCCGCACCGACGACGATTCGTTCTTCTCGATGCCGCTTTCCAGCAAGTCCAATATCTCCTACGCCGATTTCGTCGTCTTCGAGAAGCCCGCCGAGGTCGATACGCTCGACAAGGTCATGCGCAAGAAGATGCTGTTCGAGCGGCGCCGCGACCGCAAGGACAAGCAGGACAGCCGCATGAACATCGCCCTTGCGCTCGACGTGCGGCCCAACGTGGAGGTCGAGATCGCCGTGTCGGGCAACGCCGTCCGGGCGCGCGGCGAGGGTACGCTCAACCTCCAGATCGACCCGCGGTCCAACGTTTTCGAGATGTACGGCGACTACACCATCCGCGAGGGTACCTACCAGCTTTCGCTGCAAAATATCATCAACAAGCGCTTCACCATCGAGAACGGTTCCACTATCCAGTGGACCGGGGCGCCGATGAACGCCATGCTCGACATCAATGCCGTCTACAAGCTCAAGGCGTCGCTGCAACCGCTGTTGCAGCAGTTGTTCCAGAACACAGCCGAGAACAAGGCCGGCACCGACCGGTCGGTGCCCGTCGAGTGCGTCATCCACCTCGGCGACCGGCTCTCCAATCCGTCGGTCGGCTTCGAGGTCCATGTGCCTTCGTCCGATCCCGAGACGCAGACGCTGATAGCCAATGCGCTGGCCACGCCCGAATCGACCAACATGCAGTTCCTCTACCTGTTGTTGTTCAACAGCTTCCTGGCCGAGAACAACGCCGCATCGGGTTCCGACATCGGCGCTTCGGTCTCGGCGGCCACGGGGCTGGAGTTCCTCTCCAACCAGTTGAGCAACTGGCTTTCGATGAGCGACTACAACCTGATGATCCGCTACCGGCCCAAGTCCGAGCTCACGGGCGAGGAGGTCGATTTCGGGCTCTCCAAGAGTCTTATCGACGACCGGCTGCTCGTCGAGGTCGAGGGCAATTACTTGATAGACAACAAGCAGGCGGTCAACAATTCCGTCTCCAACTTCATGGGCGAGGCCTATGTGACCTATCTCATCGACCGGGCCGGAGCCCTCAAGCTCAAGGCTTTCACCCAGACTATCGACCGTTTCGACGAGAACCAGGGTTTGCAGGAGACCGGCATCGGTGTCTATTATAAGGAGGACTTCAACAATTTCCGCGACCTGCGGCGCCGCGTCCGCGAGCGTTTCACCAACAAGCAGCGGCAGGCCCGCCGTGCCGCGCGCCGCGCCGAAAGGGCGGAACAGGCCGCACGGGCTGCGCGGGAGAACCCGCCCGAGCCGGGGTTCGACGAGGAGCCCATCGAGGAGGACGACATCGAATTCGACAGATAAGGAAAAAACTTAAATAAATTTCACTACGTTATGATTCGTTTTTTGCAGGCTGCCGGGGCGGCGGCCATCAGTGAGGAGACCCGCATGGGGTTGTGGACCTTGTTCGTCAAGGGCGGTTGGTTGATGTGGCCCTTGTTGGTGCTGGGCGGCGTGACGATTTTCATCTTCGTCGAGCGTTTTCTGGCCATCCGCCGCGCTTCGGTCCTCGACATGAATTTCATGAACCGCATCCGCGATTACATTTCCGACGGCAAGATTGCCATCGCCGTGAGCTTGTGCCGCAAGACCGATACCCCCATCGCCCGCATGATAGAGAAGGGCATCGGGCGCATCGGGCGGCCCATGAGCGACGTGCAGACCGCCATCGAGAACGTCGCCAATCTGGAGGTTTCCAAGCTCGAAAACGGCCTGCCGTTCCTGGCCACTATCGCCGGCGGCGCTCCGATGATCGGTTTCCTCGGCACGGTGCTCGGCATGGTCCGCACGTTCATGGACATGTCGGCCGCAGGCGGTACCGTCGACCTCGGGCTGCTTTCGAGCGGCATGTACGTCGCCATGGTCACCACGGTCATGGGTCTTATCGTCGGCATCCCTGCTTATTTCGGCTATAATTATCTCGTCGCACGCATCGAGAAGCTCGTGTTCCAGATGGAGGCCAATTCCATCGCGTTCATGGACATTCTCAACCAGCCCGTTCAAAAGTAGTTCGTCATGGCCATCAAACACGGTTCCAAGGTCGACAAGTCGTTTTCGGCTTCGTCCATGACCGACCTCATGTTCCTCTTGCTGTTGTTTCTGTTGATTGCCACAACGCTCATCAACCCCAACGCCTTGAAGCTCATGTTGCCCAAAAGCTCCAACCAGCTCAAGGACAAGGCCGTCACCACGGTCTCCATCCAGCAGGTCGGCACGGCCTACAATTATTACGTCGAGCTGGAGCGGGTTGACGGTTTGCAGGGCGTAGAGCAGGCTTTGCAGTCACGGCTTGAGGGGCAGAAGGAGCCCACCGTGTCGCTGCATTGCGACAAGACGGTGGCTGTCGACGAGGTCGTCAAGGTCATGAATATCGTCAACAGAAACGGGTATCGCCTGATTCTGGCGACAACAGCTAATTAGGCATGTTTCCCGATTCCCGCGACAGGGTGCCCCGGTGGGCGGCGATTGCGGCGTTGGTGTGCTACGCCGCCGGGCTGGCAGCCGCCTTTTGGTGGGTGTCGTTCGGCTTCGCCGTGACGGTCCGGCCCGCCGACACCATCTTCGTCGAGTTCGTCGAGCCGCAGCCCGAGCGTCCCCGGCCCACCGAGGCCGCCGCCGAGCCGAGGACGCACGACGAGCCCTCCAACGTCGAGCGTTCGGCCCAGGTCTCCGGCGACGCGCAGGTTTCCCGCTCGCCCAATCCGCGTGCCCTCTTCAATATGAACAAGAGCGGCACCGAGCCCGCCGATACCGGCAATCCCCACGTGCGCGAGGGGCGGCAGCAGGACGCCGGGCAGGGCCCCGGGTCGAGTTACGAGGGGCTCGATCAGGTCGACAAGGGGTTGCAGGGGCGCGGTCTGGTCGGCAATCTGCCGCGGCCCGCTTATCCCGGCGACCGGAGCGGCAAGATCGTTGTGCGGGTGGTCGTGGGGCCCAAAGGCAACGTCACCAGCGCCGCCTTCGAGCCCAAAGGGTCGACCGTCGGCGACCCCGGGCTCATCGAGGCCGCCCTCGCCGCCGCGCGCAAGGCCCGGTTCACCGAGAGCAGCGCCGCCGTGCAGGGCGGTACGATTACTTATGTTTTCAGCATGCAATGATTTCCGTTATGAAGTTGTTTCGGTTTTTACTCGTTTTCGTCCTTTTGCTCGGAGGGGCTTTTCCCGGCCGGGCTCAGACGCCGTGCGAACAGCCTGCCGAGAAGCAGGGGGCCCGGCTCGTCCTGCCCGTCGCCGCGCATAATTTCGGCGATGTCGCGCGTAAGGGCGGCAGTCTCGTGCACGATTTCGTCTTCCGCAACGAGGGTTCGGCTCCGCTGGTCATCGTCCGCGTGCTCACTTCGTGTTCGTGTTTCAAGGCCACGTTTCCCAAGCGGCCCGTTCCGCCCGGGGGCGAGGGGATCGTCCGCGTCACTTACGAGCCGCTCAAAAGCGAGCCCGGGACTTTCAGCAAGGTCTTGCAGATTTATTCCAATTCCGTCACGGGCCGCGAGGTGATAACCGTGCAGGGCAATTCCATCGAATAACCATGTCAGTCCTTCTCTTCTCCAATGCCACCGTCCTGCCGATGACAGGCAGTGAGCCGCACACTTTTTGCGGTTCCGTCGGCGTCGTCGGCAACCGCATCGCGCTGGTCTCCGCCGACCCCGCGGCCGAAACCGCTTTCCGGCTCGCGCATCCCGACGCCCGGGTCTTCGATTGCCGCGGCAGGCTCCTCATGCCCGGGCTCGTCGACACGCATTGCCACGCCGCCATGACCTTGCAGCGCAGTTATGCCGACGACATCCCCCTCATGGCGTGGCTCCACGACCGTATCTGGCCTTTCGAGGCCCGGCAGACGGCCGACGACGTGGTGCTGGGCATGACCCTCGGCATCGCCGAGATGCTGTTGGGCGGCGTCACGTCGTTCGTCGACATGTATTACTTCGAGAACCGCTGCGTCGAGACGGTCGACAGGCTCGGTATCCGCGCCATGCTTGGGTGCAATTACTTCGACACCAACGTCGGGGAGGTCATGCCGCAGATCGAGGAGGCCGCCCGGCTCGCCGCCGGACGCGACCGCATCCGCATCGCCGTGGCTCCCCACGCGGCTTATACCGTTTCGGCCGACAACCTCACGCGCGGCAAGGCGCTGGCCGATAAGCTCGGCCTGCATCTGATGACCCATATCGCCGAGACGCAGGACGAAACCGCCATTCTGCGCGAGCGTTACGGCACCACTCCGGTCCGTTACCTCGATTCGCTGGGGCTGCTCGACAAGCGGACCATCGGCGCCCACTGCGTGTGGGTCGACGACGAGGAGATAGCCATCCTGGCCGAACGTGGTGTCACCGTGTCGCACAATCCGCAGAGCAACATGAAGATCTCAAGCGGCGTGGCGCCCGTGCAGAAGATGCTCCGGGCCGGGGCGCTCGTCACCGTCGCTACCGACGGACCTTGTTCCAACAACGACCTCGACATGTTCGAGGAGCTGCGCACGGCGGCTTTCTTGCAGAAGTCGGCCACGGCCGATCCGCTCGCGCTGCCCGCTTACGAGGCGTTGCGCATGGCCACGGTCAACGGGGCCCGGGCCATGGGCCGCGAGGGCGAGCTCGGCATCGTGCAGGAGGGGGCTTTGGCCGACCTCATCGTGGTCGATTTGCAGAAACCCCACCTCCAGCCCCTCCACGACGTGGTTTCCAATCTTGTTTATTGCGGCAAGGCGTCCGACGTCGAAACGGTCGTCGTCGACGGGCGCGTGCTCGTCGAGGGGCGGCGGTTGCTCGGGGTCGACCTCCCGCAGTTGTTCCGCGATGTCGACGCTGCCGTCCGCCGGATTATTAATGGATAAAGGCCGTTGCTATCCTGGTTGTCATTCTGAGGAGCCCCTCCCTTTGTCATTCTGAGGAGCCTTTCCCATTGTCATTCTGAGGAGCGCAGCGACGAAGAATCTATCTTTGAGCAGTCAATCGAAAAAATCATGCAGATTTCCCAAGCCGAATTCAAGTGTTCGTCCGAGCGCATTTCGCAGGTGCCCAAGGACGATTTGCGCGACATCGCCTTCATCGGCCGCAGCAACGTCGGCAAGTCGTCGCTCATCAACATGCTGACCAACCGCACCGGGTTGGCCAAGGTCTCCGGTACGCCGGGCAAGACGCGCTTGGTCAACCATTTCTGCATCGACAGGGCGTGGTACCTCGTCGACCTGCCCGGCTACGGCTATGCCCGCACTTCCAAGACCCAGCGCGGCGAGTTCTCCAAGCTGATTACCGATTACGTTCTGCGGTGCGAAAAGCTCCATTTCCTGTTCGTGCTCGTCGACATCCGGCTCGAGCCGCAGAAAATCGACCTGCGTTTCATCGAGATGCTGGGGCAGAACGGGGTGCCGTTCGGCATCATCTTCACCAAGGCCGACAAGCTCTCGCCGACCCAGGCCCGGCGCAGCGTCGAGCGTTTCCGCGGCGCCCTGGCCGAGCAGTGGGAGGAGTTTCCGCCCATGTTCGTCTCTTCGTCGGCCAAGGGGGCCGGGCGCGAGGAAATCCTCGCGTTCATCGGCCAGTGTCTCGGCGGTTGACCGTTTGTTGAAAAAACTCTCTCGCCGGGGCGTTTTTTCGGTTTTCTTATACTATTTTTGCAACGCTTTTGCACCACTAAACCCAACGATCCGCTATGGCAATCCACAAAATCAAGATTTTCGCGGGCCGCGCATCCGAATACCTGGCCTCCAAAATCGCCGCCAGCTTCGGTACCACGGTCGGCCAGTCCGAGGTGCTCCGGTTCAGCGACGGCGAATTCCAGCCCTGTTTCAACGAGTCGATACGCGGCTGCACGGTCTTCATCGTCCAGTCGACCTTTCCGCCGACGGACAACCTCATGGAGCTGCTGATGATGGTCGACGCCGCCAAGCGCGCTTCGGCCCACCAGGTCGTCGCCGTGATGCCTTACTTCGGGTGGGCCCGGCAGGACCGCAAGGACCGTCCGCGCGTGCCCATCGGGGCCAAGCTCGTGGCCAACATGCTCAAGGCCGCGGGTGCCGACCGCATCATGACCATGGACCTGCACGCCGACCAGATACAGGGGTTCTTCGACGTGCCCGTCGACGCGCTCTACGCCAGCGGCATCTTCGTGCCTTATATCCGCAGTCTCAATATCGAAGACCTCTCCATCGCCGCGCCCGACATGGGGGGTGCCAAGCGCGCCAACACCTACGCCAAGCTGTTGGGTACGCCTATCATCATTTCGCATAAGGAGCGCGCCAAGGCCAATGTCGTCGGCAAGATGACGGCCATCGGCGAGGTCGAAGGGCGCAACATCCTCATCGTCGACGACATGATCGACACCGCCGGGACCATCTGCATGGCCGCCGACATGCTCATGGCGCGCGGTGCCAAGAGCGTTCGGGCCGCTATCACGCACCCCGTGCTCTCGGGGCCCGCTTACGAGCGCATCAACGACAGCGCCTTGCAGGAAGTCATCGTCACCGATACCATTCCGCTCAATCCCGATAAGAACCTGCATAAGTTCACGGTGCTCACCGTCGCCGACCTCTTCGCCGACGTCATCGAGCGCGTGCATAATTACAAGGAGATTTCCTCCATCTTCTTCAAGTAGGAGGGTTCTCCGCACAATGAAAGAGCCGCTGCTTTTGCAGCGGCTCTTTCGTTACTTCAGCGGGCTGTCCGGTTCGCGGGCCATGACCATGTAGAACATGCGGTCGAGGAACGCCGGGGCGAATTTCTTCACCAAGTGCGTCGCACGCCCTTCGGCTTCCATCAGGCACAGGCGTTTGCGGCGCTGCACGCCCTTGGCGATGATGCGCGCCACTTCGGCCGCCGTCATCATCTTCGCTTCGTTGCGCGGCGTCTCGCCTTGCTGCGTTCCGTCGGCCGTCAGCGCCGAGAAACGTACGTTCGAGGCCGTGAATCCCGGGCAGGCTATCATCACATGAAGCCCTTTCTTCAGGTTTTCGATGCGCAGCGTCTCCAGGAATCCCGTCATCGCGTACTTCGACGCCGAGTAGCCCGTGCGGCCCGGCAGTCCGTGCAGTCCCGCTACCGACGAAACGCCCACGATCGAGCCTTTCGACGCCTGGAGGTAGGGCAGGGCGTATTTGCAGCAGTTGACCGTGCCCCAGAAGTTCACATCCATCAGCCGGTGCAGTACTTCGAGGTCCACATCGTCGAACAGCGCCCGCATCGAGAGCCCCGCGTTGCAGATGAGTACGTCCACTCCGCCGAATTCGCGTACCGCCGTCGCGATCAGTTCGCGGCATTCTTCCGGTCGGGTCACGTCCGCCCCGCAGTAGGCCGCCTGCCCGCCCCGGGCGCGGATTTCGCCTGCTATGAGTTGCAGTTTCTGTATGTTCCGGGCGCCCATGACCACCCGCGCGCCGCGCGCCGCGAATTCGCGGGCCAGCGCTTCGCCGATTCCCGACGAAGCCCCCGTCACTACGACGGTCTTGTTCGTAAAGTCTTTCATTGTGGGTCGTTTATTTCTGTTTGCAGATTGTCGTATGCCAGGCGCACCCCTTCCGGCAGGGTCGGGTCGGTCGCCGCGTGCAGGCCGATTTCGTGGGACATGTGCGTCAGGTAGGCTTCGCGCGGGCCGACACGGCGGATAAGGGCCAGCGCTTCGTCGACGTTGAAGTGCGAATCGTGCGGCGCAAACCGCAGTGCGTTGACTACCAGTACTTCCACGCCTTGCAGCTTCGCGATTTCGCGGTCGTCTATCGTCTTGAAGTCGGTCAGATAGGCCAGTTTCCCGATGCGGTATCCCGTCACCCCGAAGCGCGGCGAGTGGTGCCCGGCTATCGGCACTATCCGCACTCCCTGGACCTCGAACGGCTGCGCCGGGTCGATTTCGTGCAGCGCGATTTCCGGCACTCCGCGGTATTTGTCCTGCGCGAATGCGTAGTCGAAATCCTTGCGCACCACGGCCGCCGCAGCCGGTGCCGCGTAGATGTCGACCCGGTGTACCGTCGGCGGGTAGTCCACGAAGTTGAACGCCCGCACGTCGTCCAGCCCGCCCGTGTGGTCCTTGTGTTCGTGGGTCAGCAGGATGGCATCTATGCGGCGCACGCCCGTGCGGAGCATCTGGGCACGGAAGTCCGGGCCCGCGTCGATGACCAGCCGTTTGCCCCCGGTCTCGACCATCGCCGAGGTCCGCAGGCGGTTGTCGCGCGGGTCTTCCGACCGGCATACCGCGCAGCGGCACCCGATAACCGGCACCCCTTGCGAGGTTCCTGTGCCCAAGAATGTCAGTTTCATAGTTGCAAAGATAAAGATAAAGACGGTTAATTTGTCAAGCGTGCCCCTATTTATCCGTGTTTCCCGGAGCTATCCGCATGGAAATCTGAATTAAAGCAATATCTTTGCACCTTGCGGCGTTGTGTCGTATGCGGGGCTTGTTTTTTGCAGCTCCGGCCGGCAGGTGCCGACAGAGAAGATAAAGAATCGGTCTTATTAATTTGTGCATGATGAATCAGCAAAAGGAGATCCGGCCCGAGAAGCTGTTGTTGCAGACTTACGCCGGTTATGCGCGGCGGGCGGGCGGCGGCCTGGCCCGGTGGTTCCGGGGGATTTCGCCGCGGTTGAAGCGTTGGGTCGCAGGGGCGGTTTGTGTCGTGGTCCTCGGCGTCTTCTCGGTCGTCTACGTGCTGCGGCACCGGCCCGTGGCCGAGATGTTGCCCGTCGTGGCCGTCGAGCCCGTCGTCACGCAGGACGTCAATGTCTACGGCGAGTATGTGGGGCGTATTCGCGCCCAGCAGTTCGTCGAAATCCGCGCCCGCGTCGAGGGTTACCTCGAACGGATGCTCTTCGCCGAGGGTACCTATATCAATAAGGGGCAGACCCTCTTCATCATCGACCCGCAGCTCTACCGTGCCCGCGCCAACCGCGCACGGGCCCAGCTCAACAAGGCCCGGGCGCAGGCTTTGAAGGCCCAGCGCGACTTGAACCGTATCCGTCCGCTCTACGAGCAGAACGCCGCCAGCCAGCTCGACCTCGACAATGCCGTCGCCGCTTACGAGAGCGCTGCGGCCGATGTCGTCGTTTGCGAGGCCGACCTCACGCAAGCAGAGCTCACGTTGGGTTATACCACCGTCCGGTCGCCGGTGTCGGGCTACATTTCCGAGCGCAACGCCGACATCGGGGCCCTCGTCGGTCCCGGCGGGCAGTCGCTCTTGGCTACCGTCGTCAAGAGCGACACGGTGCGTATCGACTTCAGCATGACGTCGCTCGAATATCTGCGCTCCAAGGCCCGCAACGTCAATCTCGGGCACCGCGATTCCACCCGCACGTGGGACCCCTACATCACCGTTACCCTCGCCGACGGGTCGGCCTATCCGCTGCGCGGACTGGTCGATTTCGCCGACCCGCAGATAGACCCCAAGACCGGGACCTTTTCGGTCCGCGCCGAGATGCCTAATCCCGACCATGTTCTTCTGCCCGGGCAGTTCACGCGCGTCAAGTTGCTGATGGACGTGCGCGAGAACGCTGTCGTTGTGCCTGCCAAGGCGCTGGTCATCGAGAACGGCGGGGCTTACATCTACGTCGTGCGGCCCGACAGCATCGTCGAGAAGCGTTTCGTCGAGACCGGGCCCGAGGTGGGCAACAACACCGTCATCGAGCGCGGTTTGGTGCCCGGCGAATGGATTGTCGTAGAGGGCTTCCACAAATTGTCGCACGGCATGAAAGTCGAGGCCCTGCCCGCCGAGCCTGCCAAAGTCGATGTCGTCACGGAGGAGGAGTAGGCCATGAAGCGCAATTTCTTCCTCGACCATCCCGTTTTTTCGACGGTCCTTTCGATCGTCATCGTCATCGTCGGTGCCATCGGGCTGTTCCTGCTGCCCGTCGACCAGTATCCGCAAATCGTCCCGCCCGTTGTGCGCATCGCCGCATCGTATCCCGGTGCCGACGCGCAGACCGTCACGCAGGCCGTTGCCACGCCCATCGAGCAGGAGCTCAACGGCACTCCCGGCATGATTTACATGGAGTCGTCGAGTTCCAATTCCGGCGGTTTTTCCGCCACGGTCACTTTCGACATCTCCACCGACCCCGACCTGGCCGCCGTCGACATTCAGAACCGGCTCAAGAAAGCCGAGTCGCGCCTGCCCGCCGAGGTCGTGCAGAACGGCATCACCGTAGAGAAGCAGGCCGCCAGCAAGCTCATGACCATCGTTCTGCTGTCGTCCGACCCCAAGTTCGACGAAATCTACCTCTCCAATTACGCTACGCTCAACGTGCTCGACCTCCTGCGCCGCGTGCCCGGCGTCGGCAGCGTCTCCAACGTCGGCAGCCGTTATTACGCCATGCGCATCTGGGTCCAGCCCGACAAGTTGGCCGACCTCGGGCTCACGGTCAAGGACTTGCAGTCGGTGCTCAAGGACCAGAACCGCGAATCGGCCGCCGGGGTGTTGGGCGAGGCGCCTATCGAGGGTATCGACGTCACCATTCCCATCACCGCGCAGGGGCGTCTGTCGTCGGTCGGCGAGTTCGAGCAGATCGTCGTGCGCGCCAACCCCGACGGGTCGATCATCCGTCTGAAGGACGTCGCGCGGATTTCGCTCGAAGCGTCGTCCTATTCGACCGAAAGCGGCATCGACGGCGGGAATGCCGCCGTGCTCAACATCAACATGCTGCCCGGCGCCAACGCCATGGAGGTCGCCGCCCGGGTCCGCGAGACCATGGAGGAGATCGGGCGGAGTTTCCCCGAGGGCATCAGTTACGCCGTTCCGTTCGACATGACGACTTATATCGCGTCGTCCATCCACCACGTTTACCAGTCGTTGTTCGAGGCGCTGTTGCTGGTCATCCTCGTCGTCTACCTTTCGTTGCAGAGTTGGCGCGCTACGTTGATTCCCGTCGTCGCCGTGCCTATTTCGCTCATCGGTACTTTCGGCGTCATGCTCGCTTTCGGTTTCTCGCTCAACCTGCTGACGCTCTTGGGTTTGATTCTCGCTATCGGCATCGTGGTCGACGACGCCATCGTGGTGGTCGAGAACGTCGACCGCATCATGCACGAGGAGGGTCTCCCGCCTTACGAAGCCACCAAAAAGGCCATGAGCAACCTCAGCGGCGCGTTGATCGCTATGTCGCTGGTGCTCTGCGCCGTCTTCGTTCCCGTGAGTTTCCTGCCCGGCATCACGGGCCAGCTCTACCGGCAGTTCACCATCACCATCGCCGTTTCGGTCATCATTTCCACCGTCGTCGCCCTCACGTTGAGCCCTGTCATGTGCGCGGCGTTCCTCCGGCCCGACAAGGGCGGGCGCAAGAACCGCGTGTTCCGGGCCATCAATTACGCTTTGGCCACGGGCAACCGTTTTTACGGGCGGCTGGTCGCGCAGACCATCCGCAGTTCGCGGCGTATGTTCGCCGTCTTCGGCGTCGCGCTCGTCGGTATCTGGCTCTTGAACGAGTTCGTTCCCAAGAGTTTCATGCCCAAGGAGGACCAGGGTTATTTCACCGTCGAGCTCGAATTGCCCGAGGGGGCTACCATCGAGCGCACGCGCGCCGTCACCGAGAGGGCCATTGCGTTCCTGCAAGCCGATCCCGACGTCGGGCACGTGCTCAACGTCACCGGGTCCAGCCCCCGCGTGGGTTCCAACCAGGCGCGCAGCCAGCTCACGGTTATCCTCAAGCCGTGGGACGAGCGTTCGACCGACGGCATCGCCGCCGTCATGGAGCGGGCGCGGCGCGAGTTCTCGCGTTACCCCGAATCCAAGGTCTACCTCTCCACGCCCGCCATCATCCCCGGTCTGGGGTCGTCGGGCGGTTTCGAGATGGTCCTCGAAGCCCGCGGCGACGCCGCCTACGCCGATTTGCAGCGGGCCGTCGATACGCTGATGCGCTATGCCGCCGAGCGGCCCGAGCTCGCCGGGCTGTCGACTTCCATGCAGAACGACATTCCCCAGCTCTACTACGACGTCGACCGCGACAAGGCCCGGTTGCAGGGGGTGCCCATGTCGGACATCTTCTCCACCATGAAGGCCTTCACCGGGTCGCTCTATGTCAACGACTTCAACATGTTCAACCGCATCTACCGCGTCTATATCCAGGCCGAGGCCCCTTACCGGGCCCACCGCGACAACCTGCGGCTCTTCTTCGTCCGCGGGGCCGACGGGGCCATGATTCCCGTCACGGCACTCGGTACCACCCACTATACCACAGGGGCGGGCAACGTCAAGCGGTTTAACATGTTCTACGCCGCTCCTATCACGGGCGAGGCCGCTCCCGGTTATAGTTCCGGGCAGGCCATGCGCGCGTTGGAGCGTATCGTCCGCGAGCATCTGCCCGAGAACATCGGCATCGAGTGGAGCGGCCTTTCCTACCAGGAGAAGCACGAGAGCGGCAATACGGGGTTGGTTCTCGCCTTGGCGCTGTTGTTCGTCTTCCTGTTCCTCGCCGCTCAGTACGAAAGCTGGTCGGTGCCAGTTGCTGTCATCCTCTCCCTGCCCGTCGCCGGGCTCGGGGCCTATCTGGGCATCTGGGTCTGCGGGCTCGAAAACAACATCTATTTCCAGATCGGTCTGGTCATGTTGGTAGGTCTCGTCGCCAAGAACGCCATTCTGATTGTCGAGTTCGCCAAGGAGGAGGTCGAGAAAGGGCGCGACGCCGTGTCGGCGGCCCTGACCGCCATGCACCTGCGTTTCCGGCCCATCGTCATGACCTCGCTGTCGTTCATCCTCGGCCTGCTGCCGCTGGTCTTCGCGTCGGGTCCCGGCTCGGCCAGCCGCCAGGGCATCGGTACGGGCGTTTTCTTCGGCATGCTGGCCGCCATCGGCATCGGCATCATCTTCGTGCCGTTCTTCTTCGTGTGGGTTTATCGGTTGAAAGAAAAATTGAAACGATGAAACGGGTTCTCTCATTTCTCATCCCCTGCGCCGCGCTGTTCGCGGTTTCGTGTTCGGCCGTGCGGCACTGCAAGGCCCCCGAGCTCGGGTTGCCCGCGGCCATCGTGCCGGGCGCCGTCGATACGCTCACGCTCGCCGACATGGAGTGGTGGCGGTTCTACGGCGACAGCGCGCTTTGCAGCATCATCCGCCGCACGCTCGACCACAACAGGAACATCCGCGCCGCCGCCGCGCACGTCGAGCAGATGCGCCAGCTCTACCGCATCCGCAAGGCCGAGCGCCTGC
Organism: uncultured Alistipes sp.; assembly: GCA_948736885.1. Next base: position 100,324 of record CAPXWY010000003.1, on the reverse strand, counting down.
CGTCGCTGGGCGTCAACGTGCTTGCCGACCACGAGACCAACGATTACTATGGCGAGAGTTCCAAGCTCGACCCCGAATTCGGGCTCAAGGCGACCATCGGCTGGGAGCTCGATTTGTGGGGCAACCTGCGCTGGGCGAAGCGCAAGGGCGAGGCCGAGTGGCTCGCTTCGGTGGAGGACGAGCGCGCCATGCGCATGACCCTCATCGCCGAGGCCGCGTCGGCCTATTTCCGGCTCGTCGCCCTGGACAGCGAGCTGGCCATCGTCCGCCGTACGCTCGAAACGCGCCGCGAGGGGGTCGCCAAGGCCAAACTGCGGTTCGAGGGCGGTCTGACTTCCGAAATCGTCTATCGGCAGGCGCAGGTGGAGTTCGCTTCCACGGCGGCACTCATTCCCGATTTGGAAAACCGTATCGGCGTCACTCAGAATGCGCTGTGTCTCTTGATGGGGGCTTATCCCGGCGAGGTTGTCCGCCGCCGCGCCGTCGACATGCAGAGTTCGGTTCCCGATTCGCTGCCCGTGGGGCTGCCTTCGCAGCTGTTGCAGCGGCGTCCCGACGTGCGGGCCGCCGAGCAGCGGCTGCGGTCGGCCATGGGGTCGGTCGGCGTGGCCTATGCCGACCGTTTTCCGAGGCTCACCTTCACCTTGCAGGGCGGTTGGGAGAACGACGCGCTCAAAGGATTCTTCCGCTCGCCGTTTTCCTATGTCGCCGGGCAGCTGGCCGCTCCCGTTTTCGCGTTCGGCCGCAAGAAGGCCCGCTACAAGGCCGCTTTGGCCGCCTACGACGAGAGCCGCTTAGGCTACGAGCAGAAAGTGCTGGAGGTCTTCCGGGAGACCGTCGACGCCATTTCGACCTACCGCAAGCTGCGGCAGACTACGGTGCTGAAAATCCATTCGCGCGATGCCGCCCTCAAGTATGTCGAGCTGGCCCGGTTGCAGTATCAGTCGGGCAGCATCAATTATATCGACGTGCTCGACGCCCAGCGCCGCTATTTCGATGCGCAGATAGGGCTGAGCAACGCCGTGCGCGATGAAAACCTCGCGCTGGTCCAGCTCTACAAGGCCCTCGGCGGCGGTTGGTAGCCGGTTCCTATGGAAATACAAAAGCGCGCGGCCCTCAAGGCTGCGCGCTTTGCATTCGTCATTCTGAGCGTAGCGAAGAATCTGTTATGCGGGGCAGGCTTGGGAACAGATTCTTAACTGCGCTGCGCTTGTTGACCTCCTCCTTGCATGACATAGCCTGCAAGCAGTCTCTGCGCATGCTGCGAGCGTCGGTTCGTCTTGCCCCTCCTCAGAATGACAGACCGAATTCTTTACTTCTTAGTATCCGCTTTCGATGTTCCAGACGAAGGCTCGGGAGCCCTGCATCTTCGTTGTGGCGTCCATCGCGCGGAACGCGTCCATGAGCGCCGCCACCTGCGAATCGTCCACGATGGCCAGCACGGAGGCGTTCATCGAGGGCCACGCGTGGGTGCCGTAGTGGGGTTCGCCGTCCACCGAGCCGCGGCCTTCGGTCAGGGCCCAGCGCGTGAACCCGCGGATGCCCTGTTCGTCCAATATGCGGTTCACCCGGTCGGTGAGTGCCTGGTTGTATGACAAAAATACTGCTTTCATATATCGTTGCCGTTTTCGCTTCTGCCCGAAGCTGCTTGCTGCAAAACTCCGGGCAGAAGCAAAATTCTTAATTATGAATTGTGAATTCTCAATTGTTCCCGCTCTGTTGTTCGGTGGCCAGTCGGGCCAGTTTTTCACGTTCCTTGCGCTGTGCGCGGTTCACCATGATGGAGTAGAGCACCGGTACGATGAAGAGCGTCAGGATGGTCGAGAAAGTCAGACCGCCGATGACGGCGATACCCATCGGCTGCCATGTCTCCGAGCCCGCACCCGTGCCGATAGCCAGCGGCAGCATGCCCAGCACCGTGGTGAACGAGGTCATCAGCACCGGACGCAGACGGCTCTTGCCGCCCGCAATCACCGCGTCGAATACCCCCGAGCCGCGTTCGATAAGCAGGTTCATGTAGTCCACCATCACGATACCGTTCTTCGTTACGATACCCACCAGCATGATGGCTCCGATAAGCGCGATGAGCGACAGCGGCGTCGAGGTCATCCACAGCGCAAGGAACACGCCCGTGAATGCGAACGGGATGGTGAACATGATGATGAACGGGAATTTCAGCGACTCGAACTGCGTGGCCATCACAATGTAGACCAGCACCACGATCAGCACGAAGAGCGTCAGCAGGTCGCGGAATGCGTCGCCCTGGTCTTCGACCGTACCGCCGATTTCGAGGTCCACGCCGTCGGGCAGCGGATAGTCCGCAATCATTTCTTCGATTTCGCTTACCACGTCGCCCAGCGCCACGCCTGCGCCCAAGGTCGACTGCACGGTGATTACTCGCTGGCGGTTCTCGCGCTGGATTTCCGGCGCGGCGTATTCTTCCTGCACCTTGCCCACTTCCTTGAGCTTCACAGGGCGGCCCTGCATGTTGTAGAGCGTGATATTCTCCACGTCCTCGACCCGCGTGCGGAACGGTTCGGCGTAGCGGACGATGATGTCGTATTCGTCGCCGTCCTCGCGGTATTTCGAGGCCGTCAGTCCGTCGATGCGGTTGCGCACGGCCGTGGCCGCCGTCGCGCTGTTCATGCCGTAGTAGGCCAGGCGGTCACGGTCGAAGACCACGTTGTATTCGGGCCGCAGGTCGTCGCGCGAGAGCTGTACGTCGCGTGTGCCGTCGAGCGCCGCCAGCTTCTCCTTCAGGTCGTTGGCTATGGCGTTGGTCTGGTCCATGTTGTAGCCGAACACCTTGATGTCGGCCGTCGACGAACCGCTCATGCCGCCGCTCATGCCGCCCGGAGTGACGGTGTACTGGCGTACTTCGGGGATGTTGTCGAGGTCCTTGCGCAGCAGGTCCGAGATGACGAAAATCGAGCGGTCGCGTTCTTCGGTGTCGGTCAGGCGCATGTTGTAGTTGATGATGTGCGAACCCGTCGTCTGCATCGCCGCGAAGGCGTTGTCCGACGAGTTGGCGCCTGCCGAGGCCGATACGATGATCACTTCCGGATACTTTTCGTAGAGGATGCTGTCTATCTGACGCGCCACCTGCGCGGTGTATTCCATCGAGAGGTTCTGTTCCAGCTTCACGGTCGCCGAGATGCGGCTGTTGTCCGCGGGCGGGAAGAATTCGGTCGGCACCTGCGTCACCAGCCCCAGCGACGCCAGGAACAGCGCCATCATGCAGCCGAACGTGATGCGGCGGTGGTGCACTACCCAGTTCAGTGCGCGTGCATAGGCATTGTCGAGCCATTCCAGCGCGCGGTCGATGGGTTTGTAGACGATGCCGATGCCTTTGTAGTCGTGGATGCCGCCCTCCAGCTTGAGCAGGTAGGCCGACATCATCGGCGTCAGCGTGATGGCCGCCGTCGTCGAGACGCAGACCACAATGGTCACAATCCAGCCCAGCTCGCGGAACAGAATGCCCGCCATGCCCGGCACCATCGTCAGCGGCAGGAACACCGCCACCACCACCAGCGTCGTCGCGATGACCGACAGCCAGACTTCGTTGGTCGCATAGATGGCCGCTTCCTTGGGGTTCGAGCCGCGTTCTATGTGGCTCGTGATGTTCTCAAGCACCACAATCGCGTCGTCCACCACCATACCGATGGCTATCGAGAGCGACGAGAGCGAGATGATGTTGAGCGTCGAGCCCGTCGCGAAGAGGTAGATGAACGAGCATATCAGCGACACGGGTATCGTCATGCAGATGATGAACGTCGCGCGCCAGCGGCCCAGGAAAATCATCACCACCAGCACCACGAAGATGAACGCATACATGATCGTCTCCGACAGCGAGCCGATGGCGTCCGTGATTTCCTGCGACGCTTCGTAGATAAGTTCCATCTTCACGTCCTTGGGCAGCGAGCGCTGGATTTCCGGCAGGCGGTTCTGGATTTCGTGAACGATGTTCACCGTGTTCGAGCCCGATTGTTTCTGGAAGATGACGCGCACGCCGCGTTTGCCGTTCACGCGTTCGTCCATCGTGGCTTTTTCCAGCGTGTCGCGGATTTCCGCCACGTCGGTCAGCATGACCGTCCGGCCTCCTGCGTTCGAGACCACCACCTTGCGCAGTTCGTCCGAAAGTTTGAATTCGCCGTCGGCCTTGATGTTGAACGTGTTGTTGCCTATGTCGATGGTGCCGCTCGGGATGTTGACGTTCTCCGCCGCGATAAGTTGGCCCAGCTGTTCCACGGTCAGTCCGTAGGCGTCCAGCTTGGCCGGGTCTACGTTGACTTGGATTTCGCGTTCCGGTGCGCCCACGATCGACACGGCGCCTACGCCGTCCACCCGGTTCAGTACGTTCACCAGCTTGTCGTCCAGTATCTTGTTGAGCGCCGGATAGCTTTCGTCGGCCGTCACCGCCAGCATCATCACCGGAATCATCGACGTCGAGAACTTGAAGATCGTGGGGTAGTCCACGTCGTCGGGCAGCATCGACTGCACGCGCGACACCACGTCGCGGATTTCGTTGGCCCCTTCGTTGAGGTCGGAGCCGTACTCGAATTCCACCGTGATCATCGACACGTTGTCCTGCGACTTGGAGGTGAGTTTCTTCAGGTTGTTGACCGTGTTGAGGTTGTCCTCCAGCACACGGGTTATGTTGGTTTCTATGTCGGCCGCGTTGGCTCCCGGATACATCGTGATGACCGAAATCTGGGGGATTTCGATTTCCGGGTATTGGTCCACGGCCAGGTTCATCAGCGAGTATAGTCCGAAGACTATCACGCCCACGAACAGCAGTATCGTGGAGATGGGTTTGCGGACCGCGCTTTCGTAGATTTTCATAGCGGGGTGGGGTTTAGTCTTGTTTTACGGTCACTTTGGCACCGTCGTAGAGTTTCGAGAGCGCCGTTACGGCCACTTGTTCGCCCGCTTCCACGCCCGACAGCACGTCGATGCGGTCGCCTATCTGGCGGCCCAGTTTCACGGCACGGCGTTCGGCCACCGAGTCGGAGGTGATTACATAGAGGTAGCGTTCGGCTGTGCCTACCTGTTTTTGCACTGCTACGTCGGGCACCATGATGCCCGGTTTTTCGCCCAGGTCGAAAATCGTGCGGGCGAACATGCCCGGGCGCAGGGTCCGGTTGGCGTTGGGTACGCGTACTTCTACCTTGAACGTGCGGGTCGCAGGGTCGAGCGCAGGGTATATCAGCGACACCGTGCCCGTGAATTTCTTGTCCGGGAATATGTCGACCAGCAACTCTACGGGCATCCCTACCTTCACGTTCGGGAAATATTGTTCCGAGATGTTCACGATTACTTTCAGCGGGTCGATCTGCATCACGTGCAGAATCGGCTGTGCCGCAAACAGGTCGCCCGATTCGTAGTTGCGGGCCGTCACCACGCCCGTTATCGGCGACTTCACCTCGATGTTCTTCTTCAGGTTGGCCACCGCTTCGCGCTGTACGTCCACCTGGGCTTTCGCCTGCTGGATTTGCTGGGCCGAGATGCCGCCCGCCTTGTAGACCGGCAGCAGACGGTTGTAGTCGTCTTCCACGGTCTTGAGCTGTACCCGCGCCTGCGTGTATTGCGTCGGGTCCAGCGTCACCAGCAGCTGGCCCGCCTTTACCTGGTCGCCCACGTCCACCAGGATGCGGTTGATGTGTACGCCCTGCGCCGCCGGGGTGATGTCGTTTTCCTTGTAGGGTTCGATTTCCGACGTGAATTCTTCTGTCAGCCTCACTTCGGCCGTTTCGGCCGCCGCGGTTTTCGTCAGCACGCCTTCGTCCGTCTTCGTTTGCGTCGTCTGCCGGTTCGTGCACGCAGTCAGCGCCGCGGCACCCAGCAGCAGGTACATCAGTCTTTTCATATTTTTCGTTTTGTCGTTTGTTTTCGTTTTACCGTTCCTTTCCCGCTATCCGGTCGTATTCCGCCTTGGCCGACAAGTAGTCGTATATGGCCTGCGAGTAGTTGAGCTGAGCCTGGGTCTGCGCCAGTTGGGCGCTGTTCAGTTCCAGAATCGTGCCTGCTCCCGCACGGTAGCGCGTGTCGGAGATGGAGTAGGCCTTGCGGGCCTGGGCTACGGTCTGTTCCTGCGCGAACATCTTTTCGCGGGCCGTCAGCAGGTCGTTCAGCGCCGATTGCATCTGTACGTTTATCTGTTGTTCGGCATAGGTGCGCTGCAGCGAGATTTGTTTGATTTGGTTCTTTATCTCGCGCGATTTGTTCATCTTCGTCAGCCCCGCAAAAATCGGCACCGACAATTGTACGCCCACGGTGATGGGGTGGGTCCAGAAGAATTTCGCACCGTCCGTCGAGCCCATGCCCATGAAAGGTTCCATGTCGTTTCCGGTGTAGGTCGCCGAGCCGAATGCTCCGAGGGTCGGCAGCCGGTTCGCGTTGGCTACCTTGAGTTGGCGTTGCAGCAGTTCCTGTTGCAGTTCCAGTGTCCGCAGGTCGGAGTTCTCCGTCACGTCGGCCGTCAGTCCGTCCGTGCCCGCCAGCACCTGGTCGCGCATGCCGTCCAGTTCGCCCTCCACTTCGATTTCCACTTCCTCCGGTATCGAAAGGTACATCTTCAGCAGCAGTTTCGCCAGCTTGACCGACGTCTCCGTCTGCAGGATGGTCGGGTGCAGGTTGCTCAGCTGTACCTGCGCGGTCAGCAGGTCGTATTCCGACGCCAGGCCGTTGTCGTATTGCAGTTTCGTGTCGTCCACGGTCCGCTGTACCGTCGCCTGCGATTCGCGCAGTACTTCGAGCGATTGTTCGGCCAGCAGGATGTTGTAGAACGCTTTCTTCACTTCCGCCACCAGCGTGATGCGCGAGCCCCGGGCCGCTTCCACCGCCGCCGCCATCTGCGTGTCGTTCAGTTTCATCGTCCGGTAGATTTGCGGTGCAAAAAGCGGCAGCGACAGGTCGCCCTGCACGGCGAACGTGTTGTCCGCTCCGAACGAGATTCCGCCGCGCATTTCCGACTTGACGATCGAGCGCTGGTAGCTGCCCGACGCCGAGAGCTGCGGCAGCAGGTTGCCCCACGTCTGGCGTTTCACATAGTCGAAGCGTTCGATTTCGAGTTCGGCCACCTTGATGGTCGGGTTCTCGCTCAGCGCAAGGTCCACCGCTTCGCCGAGCGTCAGCCGCATCTGCGCCGCCGCGCCCCACAGGCCCAGCGTCGCAAAGCAGAGTGTCAGAATCGTTTTTTTCATATTTCGTCGTTTTGTCGTTTCAGAAATTCGTCGATGATCTTGAGTCCCTCGGCCGTCGATATGCCCCGGAAGAAGGTGCTCACTATCTGCGTGAAGGCGCTGCGTTCCGAGATTCCCTCGGGCAGCATCATGTCGCGGCGCATCGTTATCGCCGACGCCGTGTAGTAGAGTACCGTGATGGCCAGTTCGATGTTGATGTTGTCGATGAACAGGCCGTCGGCGATGCCTTGGGTCAGCATCGCCCGGAAGTCCTGCCGGTTGCGGTCGGTGCTTTCGTGGAGCAGTCTTTCGTAGACCGCAGGGTAGAATTTGCGGAGGTTTTCCAGCATCCGGCGCGTCGTCTCGGAGTGTTCCATCACCTCGTTCAGCACCAGAAACAGCCGTTCGAGTACGTTGGGGGCTTGCGCGCTCAGGTTTTCCCAGTTCCTGCGGTTCTGCTCGAAGTAGCAGACCATCGCCAGGTAGAGCAGGCTTTCCTTGTCGCCGAAAAGTTCGTAGAGCGTCCGTTTCGAGACGCTCAGCTGGTGGGCGATGTCGTCCATGCGCACGGCTTTGATGCCTTGTGCTACAAGCATCCGCATCGTCTGTTCTATGATTCGTTCTTTTTGCGACATCGTTTCTTCCCTACTTCGGTGTTCTATCTTTCGTTGTCATGTTAAGCGTCAGCGAGGAATCTTTTCCTCTAAATCCCGGCTCTTAGCCGGGCGGGCCGTAGCCTCCCCCCTGCGGAGGCCCGCTGCGCAGTTTCCGCAGGCTACGCCCCGAATGTCATTGCGTTCATTCCTCCTGTCATTCTGAGCGCAGCGACGAGGATTCTTCCTTCCCTCTCTCGGACGGGGCGCCTTTCGGTTCCGATTCTTTCCGGCTCGGTTTTCGTTCCGCCGCCCTGTCTCCTCCGTTGTTCTTTTTAATCCGGCCACAAATATAATGACGAAAACCTGCAAAACAAAAAAAGTTTTCTGTTTTTGCAGGTTTTCATCCTATTTCTACATTTCCCCGGAAAAATCCGACAATCGGTCCGAGTAATGAATAGACCAGTCGTAGCCGTCTTGTTATTCTGAGGAGCCGCAGCACCCGCCGCTCGCGGGCACGGCTGGGGTGGTCGCTCCATAGGCGCGGGCCGGGCGTCGCACAAGGTGTTGTCCCGTCTTTCTGAGAAGCTACAATTCTTTCAGCGCCAGCCGGACCAGTTCTTCGGTCGTGGCTCCGGGTGCGGTGCGCACTGCGGTGCGCAGGGCTTTTTCGGCCGCCGATTTGTTGAATCCCAGCATCGTCAGCGCCGCCAGCGCTTCTTCGGTCTGCGCGGCGGCCGTGCCCGGCAGGGTCTCTCCCGGTTCCAGCCCCGTCAGTTTGCCGCTCAGTTCCACGATGATTTTCTGCGCCGTCTTGAGCCCCAGCCCTTTCACGTTTTTCAGCAGTACTGCGTTGCCCGTCGTGATGATGTTTTGCAGGTCTGCGGGCGAGTAGGTCGACAGAATCGTGCGCGCCGTGTTGCCGCCCACACCCGATACGCCGATGAGCAGCCGGAACAGCTCCCGTTCGGCCCGCGTCGCAAAGCCGTAGAGCACCTGCGCGTCTTCGCGGACTACGTAGTGCACGAACAGTTTCGCTTGCTGCGCACCCTCCAGCGCCGCATAGGTTTCCAGCGATATGTTCAGGTAGTAGCCCACGCCCGCAGCGTCGAGTACCGCATAGGTCGGGGTCAGTTCGGCCACCGGGCCGTTTATGTATTCGTACATGGATTCGTTTTTTACGGGGTTCCGGGCAAAAGTAAAGATTTTTTTTTACCTTTGCATTTCAAGCGGAAAATAATTCATCAAAACAGAAGTACCGATATGAAAAGAATCTTTTTTTCGGCCATGTTCGTTGCGTTGGCGGCCTGCGGTCCGAAGTCGCAGCCTGCCGCTGCGACCGGGGATGCCACCGACGAGGTGAAGTCCTACGACATCGCCTACATCCAGGTCGAGGCCGTCCTGGCCGAGAGCGACCTCTACAAGAAGGAGGGTGCCGCGCTCCAGGAGAAGACCCAGAAGGCGCAGAACAGCTGGGCCCAGCGCGAGAAGAACTTGCAGGCCGAGGCTGCCAAGTTGCAGGAGAAGTACCAGAAGGGGCTCATCACCACCAACGATGCGCAGGCTCAGCAGGAGAGCATCCAGCGCCGGGCCGCTTCGTATCAGAATTCGGCTCAGAAGGAGGCCCGCACGCTCGACGAGGAGAATTTCGTCTTCACCAACCGGGCGCAGGACCTTTTGCAGCGTGCTGTCGACGAAATCAACGCCGATGGGAAGTATAAGCTGATTATCAACGCTTCCGCGCTTATCGACGCCGATACGACGCTCAACATCACCCCCGCCGTCCTTGCCAAGGTCAACGAGCTGTACGCCGCCGACCAGGCCGAGAAAGCCAATAAAAAATAGCGGGTTTTCCGCTTCTTCGCGCTTCGGGCGCGCCGTTTCCGCCGGGTTCTGCCCGGCGGTTTTTTGTATAAAGTGGAAAGTTAAAAGTGAAAAGTGAAAGGTGAAATGTCATTCTGAGCGCAGCGCAGTTAATCTACCGCTTATTCTATTTTGTAGATTCTTCGTCGCTTCGCTCACTCGGAATGACATATTGGATTCTTCACTTCGTTAATTTTTAATTCTTCATTTTTCATTCTTAATTATGCCCATCCCTCTCTCCTCAAAAAAACTTTCCGGAGCTCCTGCGCAGGGGCTCCGGAAAGAACGTGAAATTCGGTAGGGTGGGTTATTCCGTCACCCGTTCCAGCCACTTCACCATGGCCAGCATCACCAGCATCGACACGCCGCAGACCGTTACGAATACGGCCCACGTCGCCGAGATGGATATGTGTTTGTAGAGAATCGGGCCGATGAACAGCAGGCCGTTGCCCAGCGCCGTCGCGCCGAGCCAGCAGCCCTGCATCAGACCTTGCAGTTTCTGCGGCGCCACTTTCGAGACGAACGACAGACCCAGCGGCGAGATGAAGAGTTCGGCTACCGTCAGTATCAGATAGGTCGCTACCAGCAGCCACGGCGTCACGCGCGCCGAGGCGTCCAGTCCGCCCATCGCTTCCACTTCCGCACGCCCCGGCAGGCCCAGCGAGCCCACGACCATCAGTACGTAGGCCGCCGCCGCAATGCCCATGCCGATGGCTATCTTCATCGGTGTCGAGGGTTCCTTGCCGCGGCTGCGCAGCCACGCGAATATCGCTATCACTATCGGGGTCAGCGCCACTACGCAGATCGGGTTCGCCGATTGGAAGATTTCCGCCGAAATCGGCATGCCGAAGATTTCAAGCCGCGTGTAGTCTTGTGCAAAAAGCGTCAGCGTCAGACCGTTCTGGTGGAACGAGAACCAGAAGAAGATGACCACCGCAAAGACCGCGAACAGCGCATACAGGCGCTGTTTGATTTCGCGCGCATCCTGTCGGATTTCGGCTTTGTCGATTTGCTTCTTTTCCGCCGTTCCCTGCGGGTCGGGCAGGTTTTTCTTGCTCAGTACGAATACTGCCAGCGAGAAGAGCATCGCCACAATCGCTACGCCGAACGCATAGTGGAATCCCGTGTTGAACGCCGTCAGATAGTCTTGCGCGAACGCTCCCAGGTCGGCCGGGGCTCCGTTCAGGCTCACCTGCGACGCCAGTTCCGCAAAGCGGCCGTTCGCCACTTCTTCGGTCATCTTGCCGTTGTTGTAGGCATGGCACAGCGCCGAAAGGTCCGAGTTGTAGAGGTAGCCCTGCGTGCGCAGCCACCAGTTGCGTACGCCCACCGCGGCGAACGGCGCCACCATCGCGCCGATGTTGATGAACATGTAGAAAATCTGGAATCCCGTGTCGCGCAGTTTGGCATATTGTTCGTTGTCGTAGAGCTGGCCCACCAGCGCCTGGAGGTTGCCCTTGAACAGTCCGTTGCCGAACGCGATGATCATCAGCGCGCCGATGACCAGCGCCTGCGAGTCGATTTGCGGCATCATCAGCACCGTGTAGCCCAGCGTCATGACCAGTATGCCGGCGATGATCGTTCCCTTGTAGTTGCGCAGCCGGTCGGCTATCAGACCGCCCGCCAGGGCCAGGATGTAGATCGAGGTGTAGAAAAACGAGTAGATTTTGCCCGCCTGCTGGCCGTCGATGCCGAATTTCGACATCAGGAACAGCGTCAGGATGGCCATCATGGTGTAGAAGCCGAAGCGTTCGCCCGTGTTGGCGAGGGCCGCGGCAATCAGACCTTTGGGTTGTTTGAACATGATCCTTGTTTTTGAAGTGAGTAGGACAAATATAGGAAAATTTTTCGTATCTTTAACTTCGTATCTTCGTTGAAGATGCTCCCGCTCGGCAAAATGCAAATGAATTTGCTTTTGCGCTCGCTTATTCGTATCTTTGATATGTCCGACAAACTCCTTTCCGCCATGAGCAAAACTTCTTCCCGCCTGCCCGTCGTCGAGCGCGACGAATGGCTCCGACCCGTCGAGTCCGAAATGAATCTTCGCTGGGAGCGTTACCGCCGCAAGGCCGACGACATCGTGCGTTCGGCCGGGTCGCTCGCCGACTACGCCAACGGTTACCGTTACTTCGGCTGGCAGTGGGACGATACGCTCGACGGGTGGTGGCTGCGCGAGTGGCTGCCCGGGGCGCACGACGTCTACGTGTTCGGCGATTTCAACAATTGGCAGCGTACCGAAATCCGCATGCACCGCGACGCCGCAGGAGTTTGGAGCGCCTTTTTTCCGGCCGCCATGTATCGCGACCGCCTCACGCACGGTTCGCTCTACAAGCTCCACGTCCATGGCAACAACGGGTGGATGGACCGCATCCCCGCTTATGCCCGGCGCGTCGTGCAGGACGACGCCACCAAGAATTATACGGCCCAGTTCTGGGCTCCCGCCGAGCCGTTCGACTGGCAGGGCGATGCGTTCGACGCTTCGCAGATCGGCGACCTGCTCATCTACGAAGCCCACGTCGGTATGGCGCAGGAGAGCGAGGGGGTAGGTACTTACCGCGAGTTCGCCGACAAGATTCTCCCTATAATTAAAAAGGACGGTTACAACGCCGTGCAGCTCATGGCCATCGCCGAGCACCCTTATTACGGGTCGTTCGGTTACCACGTGTCGAGTTTTTTCGCCCCTTCGTCGCGCTTCGGCACTCCCGAGGAGCTCAAGGAGTTGATTCGCCGCGCCCACGAGCTCGGGCTCGCCGTCATCATGGACCTTGTGCACGCCCATTACGTCAAGAATCTTAACGAGGGCATCAACGAGCTCGACGGCACCGACCGTCATTATTCCCTCCCGGGCGAGGCGGGCAACCAGCCTTATTGGGATTCCAAGCTCTTCGATTACGGCAAGCCCGAGGTGCAGCACTTCCTGCTTTCCAACGTCAAATATTGGCTCGACGAGTTCCGTTTCGACGGGTTCCGTTTCGACGGCGTCACTTCGATGCTCTACCACCACCACGGTTATGTCGATTTCGATTGCCGCGAGCGCTTTTTCGATGCCGGGGTCAACACCGATGCCGTCACTTACCTCACGCTCGCCAACCGGCTCGTCCACGAGTTCCGTCCCGCGGCCGTCACCATCGCCGAGGATGTCAGCGGCATGCCCGGCATGTGCATCCCTGTCGCCGACGGCGGCATCGGGTTCGATTATCGGTTGGGGATGGCCATTCCCGACTTCTGGATCCGTTACCTCAAGGAGGTGCCCGACGAGGAGTGGAATATCTGGGAGATGTGGTCCGTCATGACCGGGCGCCTGCCCGAGGTCAAGACGGTCGCTTACGCCGAATCGCACGACCAGGCGCTGGTCGGCGACAAGACGCTGGCGTTCCGGCTGATGGACAAGGAGATGTACTTCCACATGGACCGTGCGTCCGAGAATCTTGTCATCGACCGCGGTATGGCGCTTCACAAGATGATACGCCTGATGACCATTTCCACGGGCGGGCAGGCTTACCTCAATTTCATGGGCAACGAGTTCGGCCATCCCGAGTGGATCGACTTTCCGCGTGAGGGCAACGGTTGGAGCTATGCCCACGCCCGGAGGCAGTGGTCGCTGGCTGACAACGGGCTGCTGCGTTATTCGTGGTTGGGCGACTTCGACCGCGCCATGATTGCCCTCGTCAAAAAGTACGGGGTTCTTTCCGACGGGTACGCTTGGAACCTCCTGATGGACGAGCAGAACAAGACTATGGTCTTTTCGCACGGGCGGTTGCTGTTCGTTTTCAATTGGCACCCCTCCGCATCGATTCCCGATTACGAGTTGCCCGTGCAGGGGCCCGGGAAGTTCGTGCCCGTCCTCTCGACCGACGAAAAGCGGTTCGGCGGGCAGGAGCGGCAGGATATGTCCGGCGAGCATTTTTCGTTCTCCGCTTCCGACCCCGACGGCGCCCCCCGCATCCGTATCTACAATACCGCCCGCACCGCCACCGTCTTCTTGCAGGAGGAATGATTAATAAGGAATAGTGAATATATTCATTGTCCTGTCATTCTGAGGAAAGGCGAAGCCTTGACGAAGAATCTGTTTCATAGCAATGCCATTCCGAGGGGATTGTGCCCGTCATTCCGAGCCCCTGCCCGTCATTCTGAGGAGGTCGCAAGACCGACGAAGAATCTGTTACTCGGCGTACAGATGTTTCGCTGCGCTCAACATGACAAATGCCTATTATTAATTATTCTCTATTCATTATTCATCTGAGTACAGAGACTGCTTGCAGGCTATGCCATGCAAGGAGAAGGGAAACAAGCGTAGTGCAGTTAAGAATCTGTTTCACAGCATCGTCATTGCGAGCGAGTACAACGAGCGCGGCAATCTGAACAAAACCCTACCCCCCCCCTCCCAGTCATTCTGAGCGTAGCGAAGAATCTATTTCTACGCTAAACCTTTGCGAGCAACTCGCTGTTCCCTTTTTTCTTGTACTTTCTTGTGCAAGAAAGTACCAAAGAGCTTTTGCACGGTGTAAATGGCGGCATCCGTCTTCGCTTGTTCGCTGAGCGGGCACGGAAGACTTACGCTGTTCCGAACACCCGCTCCGGGCGCTCGCTCCCTCGACGAATGAAACCCCGCCATTTCCACGAGTGCGGAGATTTGATTCAACATGACGGACGACAGATGTTGAGGCTTGTCCGAAAACAAACCAAAGCCGTGACTCGGAAGCCACGGCTTTGGTTATTATTATATTAGGTGTCCGCTTATTCTGCGTCGGCGGGAACTTCTTCGGCGGGGATTTCGGCCTGCGGCATGGCAGGCAGCTGGCCCTCGATGGTTTGTTCCTGCAGCGCTTTGACGTCGTTCGATATTTCCGAGTTGCCTTCGTATGTGCCGCCGCCCATGGCTACCGTGGCCACAAGGCTCAGCACCGCAATCGAGATGGCCATCGTCCACGTGAATTTCTCCAGGAAGTTGGTCGTCTCGCGCACGCCCATTACCTGGTTCGACGCACCGAAATTGGCGGCCATGCCGCTCTTGGGATTCTGCACCAGCACGGCAAGGATGACAAGCACGCTCGCCAGCAGGGTCAGAATGATGCAAATCATAGATAACATATCCGTAGGATTTTAATTATTGTTTTCCGTTTTCGCAATAAGTTCGGCAAAGTAAACACTTTTTTCGGGATTTAGCAAACTTAATTTGCGATAAATCGCCGCCGCCCGGTCCCGCAGACCCTGTGCCAGATAGATTCGGGCCAGTTCTTCCGACACCACTTCTTCGGCGTCGCTCAGTTCGGGTGCCGTGCGGACTTCGGTTTCGGGTTCGCCCTCTTCGGCTACGATGCGCAGGTCGGTTTCTTGCAGGAAGCGGTCTATCAGTTCTTCCGACGGCACCGCCGCAAATACTCCGCCGTCGACCGGGCGTTGGCGCAGCGAGCTTTGGGCCCGCCACGGCGCCATCACTTCCAGCAGCGGGTCGGGGCGGCCCGTGTGGAGTTCGCGCAGTATCCGCACAGGCGCGCACCAGCCGTATTCGGCCACCAGCGCGTTGAGTTCTTCGGGCGTGTAGTTTTCGGCCCCGGAGGGCGTCAGTCCGGTTTTCAGTCGGTCCATCGGTTCGGGCGTTGGTCGGTTACCAGTTCGAGGCCGACGCCATGAAGATGTCGGTCGCTAATTTGTCAACGATTTGCGGTATCAGGTCGCCTTCGACTTCGGTCAGCAGCAGCGTCGAGTCGTAGTCTTCGTAGGCCGTGAAGGTCTTGTTCCACGACGCCGATTCGTCCACCGCGTTGGTGAAGCGTACCTTGATGGTGATGGTCAGGCGGTTCAGTACCGCGTAGTCGTCGCTCGACACCGACGCCGTCGTCGAGGTGTAGTTGACGATTTCGCCCTCGAAAGCGAAGTCGCCCCCCTCGTCCACCTGCATCAGGCGCGTGCGCCGCGAGAAGATGTCCACCAGCGCGTCGGTCATCGTCGAGCTCAGAATCGGCGAAACCATCGTTGCGTTGTTCGGGAAGTAGGCCACCGAAAAGGTCTTGGCGTCGGGCGGTATCGACGCTCCCGACAGCGAGTATTTCACCGTCACGCCGCAGCCTCCGAGCCCCAGCAACAGCGCAAGCGCACAAGTTAAAAAAATATGTTTTTTTGCGATGTTTTTCATGTTTTTCAGTTTCGGTTTGTCGCCTTTTAGTCCCCCTGCGAGGTTCTGACTTTGCTCACGCTCGGCAGAACTCACCTGAGGTGGTTCCTGCTCTCGCTTGATCGCAAAGTTCACCTTTCGCCGGCTTCTTCGATTCCTAATTCCTTGATTTTGCGGTAGAGCGTGCGTTCCGACATGAACAGGTCGCGGGCCGCTTCGCGTCGGCGTCCGTTGTTGCGGCGCAGGGCGCGTACGATTTGTTCGCGTTGCATGTCGGCCTTGGTCATTTCGCGCGGCGGGAAGTCGGTCACGTCTTCGCTCTCGGCATAGACCGGGGCATACGCTTCGTCGGGGCCCGGGCCGTAGGCCGCGCTTTGGGCCACCGACGGCAGCAGCGCCTTGATGTCGGGCGCCGGGTCGGTGCGGTGCAGGGGCGCGCCCTGCATCAGTTCGCCGATCATGCGCTTGAGGTCGTTGATGTCGGCCCGCATGTCGAAAAGTACTTTGTAGAGCAGTTCGCGTTCGGCCGTCATGTTGTCGTCCGGCCGCATCCCTCCCGCCGTCATGGGTGCGCCCGTGGTTTGTTCGGGCAGGTATTTGCTCAGCATCGCCGCCGAAATCACGCGGGTTTGTTCGATGGCCGAAATCTGTTCGGCCACGTTTTTCAGTTGGCGGATGTTGCCCCGCCAGTAGTAGTTCGTCAGCAGTTGCCGCGCTCCGTCGTCAAGCGTGACCGCCGGCATGCGGTATTGCACGGCTACGTCGGAAGCGAATTTGCGGAACAGCAGCGGGATGTCTTCCGGGCGTTCGCGCAGGGCCGGCACCGCTATGGGTACCGTGCCTAAGCGGTAGTAGAGGTCTTCGCGGAACCGTCCCGAAACTATCGCTTGTTGGAGGTCCACATTGGTCGCCGCGACTACCCGGACGTTGGTTTTCTGTACTTTCGACGAGCCCACACGCAGGTATTCGCCCGTCTGAAGCACACGCAGCAGGCGGGCTTGCGTGGAGTGGGGCAGTTCGGCCACTTCGTCCAGGAAGATGGTGCCGCCGTCGGCTTCCTCGAAATAGCCCTTGCGGGCCTCGAAAGCGCCTGTGAAAGCTCCTTTTTCGTGGCCGAACAGTTCCGAGTCGATGGTTCCCTCGGGGATGGCCGCGCAGTTGACGGCTATGTATTTGTTGTGTTTGCGGGCCGAAAAGGCATGGATGATTTGCGGGAAGAATTCCTTGCCCACGCCGCTCTCGCCTGTGACCAGCACCGTCAGGTCGGTCGGCGCCACACGCACGGCTACGTCCAGCGCCCGGTCCAGAAGCGGGGAGGTGCCGATGATGCCGAAGCGTTGTTTGACTGTCGTGAGTTCTGTCATGAGACTGCGGGGGTTAGCGTCCCGACGGCATGTAGCCGTCGTCGGTCGAAATGTGTTCCAGAATCACTTCGTCGCCCTCGCGGCCGAATTTGTCGCACCATTGGCCGAACGCGATGGCTCCCAGTGCAATCAGGGCCGCCGCCAGCGCTATCCAGATGAAGTGGTCGGAGCGTTTCCTCACGCGGACCGTCTGTTCGATGGCCGGGCGCCGCGGCAGCCGGCCGTAGTAGGAGTCGACCAGCGTGTCGTCGCGTTTCGTGCGTTTGGGCAGCGACAGCGATTTGAATTGCGGGTGGGACGATTGTTCCGTGGGCGACGCGAAGTCGGCACGGCCCGAAAAGCGGCGTTCGGCGATAGGCGTCGTGGGCGCTGTCGGTTGGGCTTCCGAGGGTTTCGGTGCCGAAAATGCGGGTCCCGATGCCGGACGGGCCGCAGGAGCCTGTTCCGGTTCGCGGGCGGGGCGGTTGCCGTCGTAGAGGGCTTCGACCGCGGCCGCTGTGACTTTTCCGGTCGGAATGTCGGTTGTGGGCTCGGCCGATACGGCGGCTCCGGCGGTGGGTGCGTCCGATGCAACTGCTGTGTTTGCCGTAGCTGTGGCCGCCGCGTCCGTAGTTGCCGCCGTCGGTTCGGCGGGCTGCGGAACATAGGTGAACGCGATGGTTTCGTTGGGCCCGGGTTTCAGTACGCCCAACCCTGCGAGCGGGAATTCGCGCCCCTGCTGGATGGCGTGGCGCACCTCGAACACGAAGCGGTCGATTTCGCCCCCGGCTTCGAGTTCGCTGCTTCCGGCCGCGACGAGCAGCGAGCGCAGCACTCCGTCGTCGCGTTTCAGCAGTTCGGAGAAAAGCACGCTCTGCCCGGGTTCCTTGACGATGAACGCTCCCATCTGGGGGATGATCAGCCGCCTGTGCGACCGAAGATATTGTGCGATGACTGGAATCAACATTTGCGGATGGTTTCAGGCTTCAAATTTACCGTTTTTCGCACAAAAAAACAAAATCGGCGGCGCTTTTTCAAAATAACGGGCCTTTTCGTTGGAGGAACCGAAAATAATCGCCTACTTTGCATCGCGAAATCCGGGAGAATCCGGCCGAGCTACTTTGACCCGAAATTTGCAATGTAGACGAGCCGGATTGCAAAACCGCCGTTAAGCCGACTTATGAAAGACAAGTATATCGACCTTATCGAACAGTCGTTCGACTTCCCGCAGGACGAGTTCTCCGTCGAGGACAACGAGCTCAATTTCCATGACATTCCGCTCATGGAGCTTATCAAGCAGTACGGTACGCCGCTCAAGATTACCTACCTGCCTAAGATTTCCCAGCAGATCAACCGGGCCAAGCGCATGTTCAACGTAGCGATGGCCAAGGTCGATTACAAGGGGTCGTATAATTATTGTTATTGTACCAAGTCGAGCCATTTCTCGTTCGTCTTGGAGGAGGCCATGAAGAACGACATCCACCTCGAAACTTCGTCGGCCTACGACATCCATATCATCAATGCGCTCTACGACAGCGGCATCCTCGACAAGGACCGTTACATCATCTGCAACGGTTTCAAGCGTCCGCAGTACGTCGAGAACATCGCCCAGCTGGTCAACGACGGTTTCGGAAACACCATTCCCGTCATCGACAACAAGGAGGAGATCGACTTGTTCGAGGACGCTTTCACCAAGAAGTGCAAGGTCGGCATCCGCATCGCCTGCGAGGAGGAGCCCAAGTTCGATTTCTATACTTCGCGCCTGGGTATCCGTTACAACGACATCGTCGATTTCTACAAGGCCAAAATCAAGAACAGCAAGAAGTTCCAGCTCAAGATGCTGCACTTCTTCATCAATACGGGCATCAAGGACACGGCTTATTATTGGAACGAGTTGTCCAAGTGCATGAACGTCTACTGCGAGCTCAAGGCCATCTGCCCGGAGCTCGACAGCCTCAATATCGGTGGCGGATTTCCCATCAAGAACTCGCTCAATTTCGAGTACGACTACGAATATCTGACCGAGGAAATCGTTGCGCAAATCAAGAACATCTGCCAGCGCAACGGCGTCGAAGAGCCCAACATCTTCACTGAGTTCGGTTCCTTCACGGTCGGCGAAAGCGGTGCGGCGCTTTACTCGATTGTCAACCAGAAGCAGCAGAACGACCGCGAGAACTGGTACATGATCGACTCGTCGTTCATCACCACATTGCCCGATACGTGGGGTATCAACCAGCGTTACATCATGTTGGCCGTGAACAATTGGGACAAGGAGTATCAGCGCGTGTTCCTCGGGGGGCTGACTTGCGACAGCGAGGATTTCTACAATTCCGAATGCCATACCAACGCCATCTTCCTGCCCAAGCTCGAAAAGGGCAACCCGCAGTATATCGGTTTCTTCCACACGGGTGCTTACCAGGAATCGCTCGGCGGCTTCGGCGGTATCCAGCATTGTTTGATTCCCGCGCCCAAGCACGTCATTATCGACCGCGACAAGTCCGACAACGAGTATTATACGCGCCTTTTCGCCAAGGAGCAGTCCTACCGTTCGATGCTCCGTATCTTGGGTTATTGACCGAAAGTCAAGGGTGAATAGTTATTTAAGGTGAAAGGTGAAAAGTGTTTTGCCTTTTGCTCCTCTATTTCTCCTTTGGTGTCCTCTGTTATTCTGAGTCTCCCTCCCCGTCATTCTGAGGAAACCCTGCCATTTTTACGAATGCGGAACCTTGCAGAAACTACTCGCGGGCCCGGCTGGGGCGGCGCGCTGAAGCGTGAGCCGGGCTCCGCGCAAAGTTATTGTTGCCACCCCGGACGATAACCGCACCTGATAAATCGCCTGAAAACAGGTCGCGTTTCGGGCATGTGCAATGGCCGTTTTTCGCCGCTTCGCTTGGTTTGGATAAGCTGCGGTTCGGGAAAATGCGAACTTCGTTTGCTTTTCCACTCGCCTTGCGTTATCTTTGCAGATGCAGAAAATGCGTTCCGCCCCGGTAAAATCCGCCGCAGGTTCGGCGTTGCCCGCGGTTCGATTGTCTTTGCACCTGATAAATTATCGTTATGGGTTTCATACCGTTCACTTTCGTTGACTTCATCGACATCTTGCTGGTGGCGCTGATCATGTTTTGGATTTACCGCATGACCAAGGGCACCAACGCTCCCTATATCTTGTCGGGCATCATCGCCATCTATTTGATGTGGGTGGTGGTCCGGACGCTCAACATGGAGCTGCTCTCTACGATTCTGGGCCAGTTGATTTCGGTGGGCGTCATCGCGCTCATCATCGTCTTCCAGCCCGAGCTGCGGCGTTTCCTTCAGATGATCGGTATCCGGCAGAAGCATTTCAATTTCATCACCCGCATCTTCTCGCCCGTCGAGGCCCGCCCGCGGACCGACGTGGCGCCCATCGTCGCGGCGTGCCGCGATATGGCCGCAACCAAGACCGGAGCTTTGATAGTCATCGGGTTGCAGAGCGATTTGACGTTGATTGCCGAGGGCGGCATCGCCGTCGACGCCAAGGTCTCGCCCGACCTCCTGCAAAATATCTTCTTCAAGAATGCGCCGTTGCACGACGGGGCGGTGTTGATTCACAACGACCGGGTCATCGCCGCCAAGTGTATCCTGCCCGTCACGCAGAGCGACGTCCCCAAGTCCTACGGTACGCGTCATCGCGCGGCGCTCGGCATGAGCGAGATTTCCGACGCCGTCATCGTGGTCGTTTCCGAGGAGACGGGCGGCATCTCCGTGGCCCAGGGCGGTCAGTTGCGGCGCGACGTCGACCCGTCGCGTTTGCAGCAGATGCTTCAGCGCCATCTGGCACCTGCGCCGCGCCGCCGTTCCCGCAAGGAGGTGGTCGAATAGTTCGGTTGCAATGGTAGGATTTCCGGATTGTTTTTGTATTTTTGCATGATTCCGTGCCGATGAAAAGGTCTGTCATATCGTCGTTGTTCCTCTTCGCCGGGGTGTTTCTCTTCGTCGGCTGCGCCGAGAAGGAGGACCTTTTCGGCAAGCAGAAGTCCACGTTCGTTTCGTTCCTCGAAAAGACGCACCAGCCGCGGCTCATACCCGTGGAGAACCTCGAACCCGGTAGCAGGGAGGGGGTCTACGCTACGTTGGGCGACGCTGTTTACCGTTATATCGACGTCGAAAATTACTACGACCCCGACCGCGAAAACAAGCCGTTGGTGACCGAGGATTCGTGGGTGACTTTGACTTACCGCGCTTATCTTTTCAACAATACGCTTATCAGGGGGTTGCCCGACGGCGGGCTCAACGAGAACAATTTCGCAAGCGTGACACCGCCGTTCTATACCAACGATCCCGCTTTCGAGCCTTATTTCCGGATGGCCGGTCTGACCCCGGGCGCGTGGGATTTCGCTCCGTTGAGCGTCGACATGCGCAACGCCGGGATAATAAAAGGGCTCCGACTCGCGTTGGTAGGGTGTCGCGAGGGCGACCGCGTGGAGGCTTATATGACTTACAATATGGCTTACGGGGACAAGACTTACCTTTATTTCATCCCCAAGGAAAGCCCCGTCGCTGTCTTTTTCAGCGTCGACAAAGTGGAATGACAACAACCAGAGAATATCCGATGATGCGTTATATCCGTTTGAGTTTGGCCGCCGTGGCCGCCTTGCTGTTGGCCGTTTCGTGTGCCAGGGAGCAGTCCGAATCCTACAATAAGTTGGAGGATCTGTCGTTGGAGGCGTGGATGGCTCAGAACAAGCCCGAGCTGTTGGGCAACAGGCAGGGGTTCGGCAATGCGAGTTATTATATAGAGGTGCTCGACGCGGGCGATTCCGGCGCCAGGCCCGTCAACGATACGGTTTGTTGGGTGCAGTTCGATTTCTCGGGCCGCGATTTGGCGTCGCACGAGATTATCATCACCCGCAGCGCCCGCCAGGCCAAGTTGGCAGGGACGTTCACCAAGTATACCCATTACGTGCCGTTCTACCGTTATTGCGGTACCGGCAACACCGGGTTGCCCGAAGCGACTTATCTGGCCATGCGCAACGAGCAGACGCTGGGCGAAGATTACGTGGCCGATTTCAACCGCAACAATCCCGGGCGCGAAATCGAGCTGCCGTTTCTGTTGCGCGAAGGCGCGCGCGTGGCGCTCTATTGTCCTTCGCGCGTGGTGGGCGACCTGTCGTCCAGCGGCGGTTACGAGGGCGATTTCACCCTCGCCGCAAGCAAGCCCGTGCGGATCGAGATGACCATCTGCGACACGGTCAAGAATCCTTTGCAGGCCGAGGGTTCGGCCGTGGATTCCTATTGTCGCCAGCAGGGCGGTCTGCGGATTTACAGTTCGTCCAAAGAGGCCGCCGACGGGGTCGTGCCCCTGCCGACCGACCCCAAGGATGCCAATCATCCTTACCGGGTGGCCGAGCGGTGGGTCAGCGCCTGCGATTCGCTGCCTCAGCTCTATGTCGATTATCGGTATACGCCCGCCCGGCAGCTCGTCTTCCCCGAGCCCTATGCCGTCGGTGTCGAGCCCTACGCTTCCGAAGCGTCGATGGCGCTTGTCGACCAGCAAATCAACGAGGCTCTGCGCAAACGGTTCCTCGACGACGATGCGGCGGATTTCCCCGATGCCGTGACCCTCGACGCCGATTCGGTCGGGATGGAGGGCAAGGCCAAAATCTGGTACATAACCCGTTTCCTCGACGGTTTCGTACTCGATACCAATATCGACGAGGTGAAGCAGATTGTCTACGGCGAGGTCAAGACGGAAGGCGAGGCTTTCGAGTACACCCCGGAAAAAGGCGGAGCCGTGCAGGCCTGGTATTATACGGTGCCTAAGCTCAAGTACGGGCAGTGGGCCGCTATCGTGACCGTGTCGACCCACGCCTACGGGGCGCAGGGTCAGCAGGGCAGTACGCAAAGCTCGTCTTCGGGCAGCGGCTATTCGCAGAGCTACTCCGATTATCTGAATCTTCTCAACTATGCCAATGCCTACTATGGCAACGGCTACGGAGGTTATTTCCCGGGTTATTACGGCAATTATCTGGGGGGCATGTACGGCGGCTATGGCAGCTATATGGGCGGTATCGGCAGTGGCGACGGGGACCAATCCGAGACCACGACGACCGTCATTACCGAGGTTCTGCCTTTCACGCCGCTGGTCTTCCAGATATACGTGGAGCCCGCAGAGTGATTTTTCGCCATTTTTCCGTCCGGAAGTTTGGAGGTTCCGTAAATTTGCCGTAACTTAGTAGTGCAGTAATAAAAACACTTAAACACTACGGGATATGATCATTACATTCAACGAACTGCGCCGGATCAAGGACCGGCTGCCCAGCGGTAGCTCGCAGCGTATCGCAGACGAGTTGGGAATCGACGTGGAGTCCGTCCGCAACTATTTCGGCGGCAAGCACGAAGCCAAGGAGTGCGTGGGCGTTCATTTCGAGCCCGGGCCCGACGGCGGCGTGGTGACGCTCGACGACACGACTATTCTCGACGTGGCCATGCGTATTCTCGGCGAGCAGAAATAGAGACATATCTTTCTTCAGTGCAGCGCAGTGCCGGATTCCGGGGCTGCGCTTTTTTAATTAAGAATTCAGAATTAAAAATTGAGCGGGGCGGAATGACAACATAGTGAATAATTAATAGTGAATGGGGAATCATTTCATTCTTTGTCATTCTGAGGAACCATAGGCGACGAAGAATCTTTTGCCAGCCATGCCTTGCCCTCGCTTTCCTGCCAAAATAGCACGTTGCGCGGACTTCCCGGCGGCCCGAACTGCCACGGGGCTGTCAAATTGGCAGAGTTCGCCCTTTGGTACAACCTTTGATTGACTTACGGTCGTAAAAGCCGATAAAACGGTTCGTATTCATGCGCCTTTTCTCGCTGCGGCATAGTCCGCACAAGCACAGAATGGGGCGGCAGGGAACAGGTTACCGGATTAACAGAATTAACAAGCATTCAAATTCACACTTATTATGGCAAAGATTATTGGTATCGACCTTGGCACGACAAATTCCTGCGTGTCGGTCATGGAGGGTAACGAGCCCGTTGTGATTCCCAATTCCGAGGGTCACCGTACAACGCCGTCGGTGGTCGCTTTCATCGACAACGGCGAGCGCAAGGTCGGCGATCCCGCCAAGCGTCAGGCGATTACCAACCCCAAGCGTACGGTCTTCTCCATCAAGCGTTTCATGGGCGAGCGTTACGACCAGGTCGCCTCCGACATCGAGCGTGCGCCTTATTCCATCGTCCGCGGCGATAACAATACGCCCCGCGTCGACATCGACGGGCGCCAGTACACTCCGCAGGAGATTTCGGCCATCATCCTCCAGAAGATGAAGAAGACGGCCGAGGATTACCTCGGGCAGGAGGTCAGCGAGGCCGTCATCACCGTGCCCGCTTACTTCTCCGATTCGCAGCGCCAGGCTACCAAGGAGGCGGGCGAAATCGCCGGTCTCAAGGTCCGCCGTATCATCAACGAGCCTACGGCCGCCGCTTTGGCCTACGGTCTCGATAAGAAGGACAGCGACATGAAAATCGCCGTCTACGACCTCGGCGGCGGTACGTTCGATATTTCGATTCTCGAACTGGGCGACGGCGTCTTCGAGGTCAAGTCGACCAACGGCGACACCCACCTCGGCGGCGACGACTTCGACCACGTGCTCATCGACTACATGGCCGAGGCGTTCAAGGCCGAGCATCAGATCGACCTGCGGCAGGACCCCATGGCGCTGCAGCGTCTGAAGGAGGCCGCCGAAAAGGCCAAAATCGAGCTCTCGTCTTCGACTACGACCGAAATCAACCTGCCTTACATCATGCCCGTCAACGGCATTCCGCAGCACCTCGTCATGTCGCTTACACGTGCCAAGTTCGAGCAGTTGTGCGATCATCTGATTCGTAAGACCGTCGAGCCGTGCAAGCTCGCCTTGCGCGACGCCGGGTTGGACGCTTCGCAAATCGACGAGGTGATTCTCGTCGGCGGTTCGACGCGTATCCCCGCTATCCAGAAAATCGTCGAGGAGTTCTTCGGCAAGGCTCCCAACAAGTCGGTCAACCCCGACGAGGTCGTGGCCATCGGCGCCGCCATCCAGGGCGGTGTGCTCACGGGCGAGGTCAAGGACGTGTTGTTGCTCGACGTTACGCCCCTGTCGCTCGGTATCGAGACTTTGGGCGGCGTGATGACCAAGCTCATCGAGGCCAACACCACCATTCCTACCCGCAAGTCGGAGACTTTCTCCACGGCGGCCGACAACCAGCCTTCGGTCGAAATCAACGTTTGCCAGGGCGAGCGTCCGTTGGCCCGTGATAACAAGTCTATCGGGCGTTTCCACCTCGACGGCATCCCTGCCGCTCCGCGTGGCGTGCCGCAGATCGAGGTTACGTTCGACATCGACGCCAACGGCATTCTCAACGTTTCGGCCAAGGACAAGGGTACCGGCAAGGAGCAGAAAATCCGTATCGAGGCTTCGTCGGGTCTGACCGAGCAGGAAATCCAGCGCATGCGCGACGAGGCCAAGGCCAACGAGGCCAAGGATAAGGAGGAAAAGGAGCGTATCGACAAGATCAACGCCGCCGATTCCAATATCTTCGCTACCGAAAAGCAGCTCAAGGAGTACGGCGACAAGCTGCCTGCCGACAAGAAGTCCGCCATCGAAACGGCGCTCGGCAAGCTCAAGGAGGCCCACAAGAACGCCGACATCGCCGCTATCGACACCGCTATCAACGAGTTGAACGCTGCTTGGCAGGCCGCTTCTCAAGACATCTACGCCCAGCAGCAGGCACAGGGTGCCGCCGGTGCGCAGGGCGCTGGTCAGCAGGCCAATGCTGGCGGTGCTCAGGATGCCGCTGGCAACAACCAGCCCGAGGACGTCGAGTTCGAGGAGGTCAAATAGATTCCGTCCGGGGCGGTTTTTCCCTCCGGTGTTTTCAGCGCAGTTCCGTTTCCCGGGACTGCGCTTTTTTAATTGAAAATTAAAAGGGTATAAATTAAATATCATTTTGATGTCCGCCTTGTTATTCTGAGGAGGTCGCAAGACCGACGAAGAACCGTTTCCCCCGTCCGTAGCAACCATCGCCCCGGCCGCGCTCCGCGTAAAGTATTTATCATTATTTCTTGTCCATCGTCAACTATTCGTTGCCTGCAATTATGAATTGTGAATTGTTTTTCCTATCTTTGGCTTCGCCGAAGATACTCCGCCTCGGCAATACTCAAATAAATTTGGCATTGCCCTCGGCTTTTCGTATCTTTGGCTGCGTCTTAGATACTCACGTTCGGCAAAATGCAAGTAAACTTGCTTTTGCCCTCACTTATTCGTATCTTTGTGCGCTATTAGGCTTTGGAGAGAATAATTACAACAAATAACAAATTCATTTCTTACCGATGCAAAGTAAAGGTTTCATCAAACTCATCGCGGTGCTTCTGGCCCTCGCATGCGTTTACCAGCTCTCGTTCACGTTCAAGACACGGAGCGTAGAGAAGCAGGCGGCCGCCTATGCCGCCCAGTTCCCGCTCGACCGGCAGGCCGAGGCGGAGCAGCATTTCCTGGATTCGGTCCAGAATCTGCCCGTCTACAACGTCGGTTTCAAGCGTTTCACTTACAAGGAGTGCAAGGAGAAGGAGTTGAACCTCGGTCTCGACCTCAAGGGCGGTATGAACGTCATGTTGGAGGTGCAGGTCGAGGACGTTGTCAAGGCGTTGGCCGGCGACAGCCAGAGCGATCCCGCTTTCATGCAGGCTATCGCCGAGGCCGACGAGGCCATGAAGTCGGGCGATTCCAAGGATTATATCGGCGACTTCGTCAAGGCTTACGAGCGTCTGACCAACGGCGGGTCGCTCGCGGCCATCTTCGTCAGCCCCGACCGCAAGGACATTTCACTCGAAAGTACCAATGCCGACGTCGAGAAGATTCTCAAGCGCGAGACCGAGGCTGCTATCGCCGCTTCGTTCAACGTTTTGCGCAGTCGTATCGACCACTTCGGCGTCACGCAGCCCAATATCATGCGCCTGCCCAATTCGCACCGTATCCTCGTCGAGTTGCCGGGCGTCAAGGAGCCGCAGCGCGTTCGTGATTTGTTGCAGGGTACCGCGTCGTTGGAGTTCTGGACTACTTATAACGCCAACGAGGTGCTGCCGTCGTTGATGACCGCCGACAAGTATCTGCGTTCGGCGTTGGCCGAGGCTGCCGCCGGCGGCGAGAGCGTCAAGGCCGAAGTCGTCGAGAAGCAGAAGAGTGCAGGCGAAGCCGGCGACCTCATTTCCGAAATCGGCGAGACCGCCGAGACTGCGCCCGCCGCGTCGGAGCGTTTCGACCGTGCGCAGAATCCGTTGTTCGCCGTCCTCGACCCGTCGTTCGCTGGCGGGGCCGCCGTGGGTGCCGCTTACAAGGCCGACATGGCTGCCGTCGAGGCTTATCTGAGCGATCCCAAGGTGCGTGAGTTCTTCCCCGCCGACATCGAGTTCAAGTGGGGGGTCAAGGGCGACGACCGCATCGACGGCCGTTATTACCTCTACGCTATCCGCGTCGCCACTTCCGACGGGCGCGCTCCGCTCGACGGGTCGGTCATCACCGAGGCGCGCGAGCAGTATGCCGAGCGCGGTGCTTCGGCCGTCGTGTCGATGACCATGAACGCCGAGGGCGCACAGGAGTGGTCGCGGCTCACAGGCGAGAACATCGGCAAGTGCATCGCCATCGTGCTCGACGGTTACGTTTATTCGGCACCCAACGTCCGCACCAAAATCGACAAGGGTTCGTCCGAGATTTCCGGCGACTTCACCATTCAGGAGGCGCAGGACCTCGCCAACGTCCTCAGTTCCGGTAAGGTGCCCGCACCCGCCAAAATCATCCAGGATACCGTCGTCGGTCCGTCGTTGGGCCAGGAGTCCATCAACGCCGGTATGCTGTCGTTCCTCATCGCTTTCGTCCTCGTCCTGCTCTACATGGGTCTCTTCTACAAGACCGCAGGTTGGATGTCCGACATCGCTTTGTTGACCAACGTCTTCTTGCTCATGGGTATCCTGGTGTCGTTCGGCGCCGTCCTCACCTTGCCCGGTATCGCCGGTATCGTGCTGACGATGGGTATGGCCGTCGACGCCAACGTCATCATCTACGAGCGTATCAAGGAGGAGCTGCGCGGCGGCAAGAGCCTGTCGCTCGCCATCAAGGACGGTTTCTCGAAGGCTTATTCGGCCATCATCGACGGTAACCTCACCACCATCATCACGGGTATCGTGTTGTTCATCTTCGGCAACGGTCCGGTGCAGGGCTTCGCTACGACGTTGATTATCGGTATCATCACTTCGTTCCTCTGCGCCGTCTTCATCACGCGCCTTTTGATCGAATGGATTGTCGCCAAGTGGGGCCATATCTCTTTCTCGCGCAGGTGGTCGGAGAATTTCCTCAATAACACCCATGTCGATTTCATCGCCAAGCGCAAGATCGCCTATATCGTCACCGCCGTTCTGATTCTGCTTTCGTGCGTGTCGTTCGCCGTGCGCGGTCTGAACCTCGGCGCCGAGTTCACGGGCGGCCGTGCTTACGTGGTCCGTTTCGACAAGGCCGTTTCGGCTGAGGAGGTGCGCGGGCGCGTCGAGCAGGCTTTCGCGGCGCAGGCCGATGCCGACGCCGCTTCGGTCAGCTCCGAGGTCAAGCAGTACGGCAACGAGAACCAGATGCGCATCGTCACGCAGTACCGTTTCGACGACACTTCGGACGAGGCTACGGCCGAGGTCGAGCGCATCATCTACGATGCGGTCGCTCCGCTCTATTCCTATGATATTACGTTCGAGCAGTTCCGCAATACCCAGACCGACGTCAACGGTATTCTGAACGCCGACAAAATCGGTCCCTCGATCGCCAAGGACATGACCTGGAACGCCATCTATTCGGTGCTCTTCTCGCTCATCGCCATCGGGCTCTACATCACCTTCCGTTTCAAGCGGTGGCAGTGGGCTACGGGTGCTACCTTGGCTCTGGCCGTCAACGCGTTGTTCATCATCGGTCTGTTCTCCATGTTCTACGGTCTGATGCCGTTCAACCTGGAGGTCAACCAGGCTTTCATCGCCGCCATTCTGACCATCATCGGTTACGCCATCAACGACACGGTGGTCGTGTTCGACCGCATCCGCGAGTTCCTGGGTCTTTATCCGAAACGTACGTTGCGCGAGAACGTCAACAACGCCATCAACTCCACTTTGTCGCGTACCATCAACACGTCGGGTACGACGATCGTGACGTTGTTGGCCATCTTCTTCTTCGGCGGCGAGACCATCCGCGGTTTCATCTTCGCCCTCACGGTCGGTGTCGTCGTCGGTACGGCCGCCACGATTTTCATCGCTACGCCCGTGGCCTACGACTTGATGACCCGTTCGGACAGGAAGAAAGAGGAGAAATAAGATTCGTCACTTTTTCATATTTAAGGTTAGGCGGTGCACCCGGGCGAAAGCCCGGGTGCGCTGTTTTCCGCAGGGGGCAGGGCCATTTTTTGCAGGCCGGGTTTGGCGGTGCGGGCGGATTGCATTATCTTCGCAGAAAAGTTTCGTCATTCATGGAAAAGTTGGCAGCCTGGTTGCGGCGTTATGTCTCGCCCGTGTTTCTGGCGTTGTTCGTCGCGGCGTTCATATTTTGGTATATCGCCAAGCTCAGTTATACTTACAGCACCCACCTCGGGGTCCGCGTCGAGGTCGACGGGGTGCCGCTCGAAGTGTCGTGCGTCGTGCAGGGCGTCGGCACCAACCTGTTCGGTTATAAGGTCTACATGAACAAGACCTTGCGCGTCCCGCTTTCGCAGCTCAAGTACAAGCCTTCGCGCGAGGAGGGCCACGAGGGTAAAATCGTCATCGACCCCAAGTCGTTGCAGAACGCCATCGCCGTGCAGTTGAGCGACATCAAGGTGCTTTCGGTCGACGGGGTGCCCGAAATCGACAGGCCGCAGAAGCGATGATCAAGGTGGGTATTACGGGCGGTATCGGCAGCGGCAAGAGCACCGTTTGCGCGTTGTTGGCCGCCAGGGGGGTAGCCGTCTACGATTCGGATGCCGCCGCACGGCGGCTCATGGAGGAGGACGGGTTCCTGCGCGAGGGGCTTGTCGCGCGGTTCGGCGCGGCCGTCTATCGCGACGGGCAGCTCGACCGCAGTTACCTCGCCGGGGTCGTTTTCGGCAATGCGCTTGCGCTCGCCGACCTCAATGCCTTGGTCCATCCCGCCGTTAGGCGCGATTTCGAGGAGTGGGCCGCGCGGCAGACGGGCGATTACGTCGTGTTGGAGAGTGCTATCCTCTTTGAGTCGGGGTTCGATGCGGTCGTGGACCGTACGGTGGCGGTGCTGGCGCCCGCCGAGGTGCGGGTGGAGCGGGCCTGCCGCCGCGACGGAAGCCGTCCCGAGGCCGTGCGGGCCCGTATGGCGGTGCAGACCGACGACGATACGCTGTGCCGCCGCGCCGACTTCACGCTGGTCAACATCATGGAGGAGGAGTTGGAGCCTGCCGTCGACGAGCTCGACCGCCGTTTGCGCCACGAAAACCAAGTCCGACAGCATGCGAATTGATTTTTCACAGCCTTGCGTGATGGCGATTCTCAACGCCACGCCCGATTCGTTCTTCGCCGGCAGCCGCACGGCCGACGAGGCGGCCATCGAGCGCAGGGTGCGCGAGTGCCTGGACCAGGGGGCCGATCTGATCGACGTCGGGGGTTATTCTTCGCGTCCGGGGGCCGACGCGGTGGCGCCCGACGAGGAGTGGCGGCGCGTCTCGACGGCGCTCGGCGTGGTGCGGCGGCTCGCTCCGCACATGCCCGTTTCGGTCGATACGTTCCGGGCGTCGGTGGCGGCGCAGGCCGCGGAGCGGTTCGGCGAGGTCATCATCAACGACATTTCGGCCGGAGAGCTCGACCCGGCCATGCCTGCCACCGTGGCGCGGCTGGGTGTACCTTATATAATTATGCACATGAAGGGCGACCCGCAGACCATGCAGACGCTGACCGACTACCGCAGCGACATCGTGACCGAGGTGTGCGGTTATTTCGGGCGTCGGGTCGCGGAGCTGACGGCCGCGGGCATCCGGCGCGGGAACATCGTGCTCGACCCCGGATTCGGATTCGCCAAAACCCTCGAACAGAATTATGAATTGTTGGCCGGACTGCACAAGTTGTGCGCGCTGGGTTTCCCGGTGCTGGCAGGGATGTCGCGCAAGTCGATGATATACAGGGCGCTCGACGCTTCGCCTGCCGACGCATTGGCCGGAACGGTGGCCCTCGGGTGGGAAGCGCTGCGGCAGGGAGCGACGGTGCTGCGGGTGCACGACGTGCGCGAAGCGGCCGACACGGTCCGTCTTTTCGGGCTGTACGAACAAAACAGAAAACAAGCATGAAAGAAGAACAGACAACCAAGAATCCGGCGGAGAACTCCGCCGAAGCCGCATCCGGCAGCGCTACCGGACGCCGGCGCCGTTCGCGCGGACGCTCGCGCGGGCATCAGAACGGGCAGAACGCCCAGCAGGCCAGTGCGCAGAGTGCAGGCAGCGCATCGCAGAAAAGCCAGCAGAACGCTGGTCAGCGCGCACAGCAGAACAACGTCCGTCAGAACCGTCCGGGACGCGGGGCTGCCGTGAACCGCAAGCCGGGCAATCCTGCGGGCCGCAATTCCGCGGGTGGTCGTTCGTGGGGCGATTATATGCGCCAGTTGCTGGTGGTCATCGTCGGTGTGGCACTGACGCTCGCCGCGGCCGGGTTGGTCGAACGGTGGCGCGAGGCCCGGCAGGTGCGGGGCGTCATGCAGCTGGTCAGCGAGGAGCTCAAGGCCAACCGGGCCCTGACCGCAGAAGCCTGCCGCGGCATCGCCCTGCTCGACGAGTACGGCCGCGACTATGGCCGCATTCCGGCCGATACGCTCGAAAAATACCGTTCCGACGTGGAGCGGGCCGCCGGCTTTGCGCCGCAGAGCGATGCGCTGGAGGTGCTGCGTGCGTCGGGTGCGATGGCGGCCGTGCAGGACAGGCAGCTGCTGTTGGAGGTGCTGGAATGCTACGCGTATCTGGAGCGCTTCGGGGCGGCTGTGAACAACTATAACAGCTTGGAAACGGCCTTGGGCGATTGCTTCGGGCCGGAGACGCTCGACGGCGGGGCGGTGGAACATGTAGACCGCGTGCTCCGGCAGCTCGACGAGCGATACGGCTTCGGACGATGATTCGGGCGACCGACATACGCAAGCGCTTCGGCGAGCTGGAGGTGCTCAAAGGGGTGTCGCTCGAAGTGGCGCGCGGCGAGGTGGTCTCGATAGCGGGGGCCAGCGGCGCGGGCAAGACGACGCTGCTGCAAATACTGGGCACCCTTTCGCGGCCCGATTCGGGGCGGCTGCTCATCGACGGGACCGAGCCTTTCGCCCTGGGCGATAAGGCGCTGTCGCAGTTCCGCAACGAGCGCATCGGCTTCGTTTTCCAGTTCCACCACCTGCTGCCCGAATTCACAGCGTTCGAGAACGTCTGCATCCCGGGCTTCATCGGCCGCCGTCCGCGTGCCGAGGTGGAACGCCGGGCCGACGAGCTGCTGGCGCTGATGGGCCTTTCGGCCCGTCGCGGCCACAAGCCCAGCCAGCTCTCGGGCGGCGAACAGCAGCGGGTGGCCATCGCACGGGCGCTGGTCAACTCGCCTGCGGTGCTGCTGGCCGACGAGCCCTCGGGCAACCTCGATTCGCGCAACCGCGACGAAATCCACAAGCTCTTTTTCGAGCTGCGCGACAAGTTGGGGCAGACTGTCGTCATCGTGACCCACGACGAAAATCTGGCGGCCATGGCCGACCGCCGGATTGTCATGTCCGACGGAAACATACGCTGACGTGGACGGCGAACTGCGTGCGCTGCTCGAACGGCTCTGCGACCGTTACAACCGCCCCGAATTCATCGAGGACGACCCGATTTCGGTGCCGCATGCTTATACGGACCGGGCCGACCGCGAGATAGCGGGTTTCCTGGCGGCGACCATCGCGTGGGGCAACCGCAAGTCCATCGTCCGGAGCGCTCACCGGATGATGCGCCTGATGGACGATGCTCCGGCCGACTTCGTCCGCCACGCTTCGGACCGCGAGCTGGCGCAGCTCGACGGCTATGCGCACCGCACGTTCAATGGCAGCGATCTGCGCGACTTCATCCTTGCGCTCCGTTTGTTGGAGGAACGTTTCGGCGGGCTGGGCGCGTTTTTTGAGGAGCGTTACCAGGCGACGGGTTCCATGCCGCAGGTGCTGGCCGAATTCCGGCGCGAATTTTTCGGGTGCCGCCATGCGCCGCGCTGCGAGAAACACCTTTCGTCCATCGACAAGGGGGCGGCCTGCAAGCGCCTGTGCATGTTCCTGCGGTGGATGGTGCGCCGCGACGACCGGGGCGTGGACTTCGGTCTGTGGCGGCGGATTCCCATGTCGGCGCTCTTCCTGCCGCTCGACGTCCATACGGGCGAGGTGGGGCGCGCACTCGGCTTGCTGGGCCGGCGTCAGAACGACTGGCGGGCCGTGGAGGAGATTACCGCCGCGCTCCGCGCATTCGACCCCGACGACCCCGTGCGGTTCGATTTCGCCCTTTTCGGGGCCGGAATAGACAGGAGGATGACCTTGTGACTTCGTTTCGGTTCAAACAGTTCGTTGTCCGGCAGGACCTCAGCCCGATGAAAGTCGGGACGGACGGGGTGTTGCTGGGGGCGTGGGCCACGGTGCGGGCTTCGGACCGGCGGATGCTCGACATTGGTACGGGGACGGGGCTGATCGCGTTGATGCTGGCCCAGCGGGCTCCGCAGGCACGGATTGCGGGCATCGACATCGAGGAGGTGGCCGAAGCCCGGGCCAATGCCGATGCGTCGCCGTGGGGCGAGCGGATCGAGATGGTGCAGGAGAGTGCGCAGACGTTCAGCCCCGGCGGGCGGTTCGACCTGGTCGTCTCCAATCCGCCGTTTTTCGACGGTTCGCTGCCTTGTCCCGACGCCGGGCGCACGGCGGCCCGGCATACGGTGCGGCTTTCGTTCGAGGAGCTGCGCGACGCCGCCGTGCGGTTGCTTGCGCCCGAAGGACGCTTCGCCGTGGTGCTGCCTGCGGATGCGGCGACCCGCTTCATTGTCCTTTGCTGCGGGCCGCTCGACTTGGTCCGCCGTACCGACGTCCGCACGACGCCCCGGCGCCCGGCCAAACGCGTGTTGCTCGAATTCACCCCGGCCGGAGCGGGTCCGGCGCCCGTTCCCGAACGCACGGAGCTGACCGTCGGGACGGGCGAACACGAATGCTACACCCCCGAATACCGGGTGTTGACGCGCGATTTCTACCTCAGATTTTGAACTCTTGCGAAAATTGGCTATATTTGATTTGCAAATACGTTTTGAAAAATTGCCGACTATGAAACGCTTGACAATGGCTTTTGCCTTGCTGCTCAGCACGTTCGGTGCCGCGGCGCAGAATCCGTATATCGCGCTGTTCGGCGCTGCCGAAAGCGCGCAGGGCGCGACCGTCTCCGACCCCCGCACCACGCTGGCGGTCGACGTGGTGGCCGAGTGCGACCGGATCCTTGCGGGCCCCTATGCGCGTTTTGCGCAGAAATATCTGGGTGTGCGTGCTCCGATGACCGACAAGGTGGCATGGACCCTCCGCAGTGCGTCGGTGGCCCTGTTGGCGCCGGAAAATCTGTTTGCGGAGGATGCTCCCGAGGTTTCGGAGCAGCGCGCGGTCGCCCATGCCGTGGCGCATGACGATTTCGCCCGCATCCAGCCCGACAAGGTGACGATGGGGGTGCAGTCGCTCGAAGATGCGGCGCGCAGTGCGGCCAGCACCATTTTTTCGCTGCGGCGCCACCGTCTTGAGCTCATCACGGGCGAAGCGGGAGAGAACGTCTTCGGCGAAGGACTTCGGGCGGCGCTCGACGAAATCGCGCGGCTCGAACAGGAATACCTCGAACTTTTCTTCGGCAAACATGTGGTGACGACCGAAAGCCGCCGCTATGTGGTTTATCCGCAGTCGGATAAGATGCAGTATATCGTCTGCCGTTTCAGTTCGGTCGACGGTCTGCTGCCCGAAACCGACCTCTCGGGCGACATGGTGTTGCTGCAAATCGCCCCGTCGGGGCAGGCTGTCGGAGGAATCGCGGAGGCCGAGTACAAGGAACCTTACGTGGCTTGCCGCATCGCCGACCTCTCGACCTGCACGGTCAGCTGTGCGGGCCGCGAATGCGCACGCGCGGTGCTGCCGGTGTTCGAGTTCGGCAAGACGGTGCATGCGGCATTGCCGCGCCGCAAATGACCGCGGTGGACTTCACGTCGCGGATGGTGGCCCTGCTGGCCGCCATGCGGCGCGAGCGCAACGGGGCGGTGGCCGACGAAATGCGCTTTTTCGGCGCGCCCTACGGGCTGAACCTCGGGGTGAGCCTGCCTACGTTGCGCCGGATAGCCCGGGCGCAGGCTCCGGACCACGCTTTCGCGCTCTATCTTTGTTCGCAGGACGTGCGCGAACTGCGGCTTGCGGCGTTCCATATTGCCGAGCCGGAACGGCTGTCGGCCGAAGAACTGCCCCGATGGGGCGCGGCGATTGTCAACTCCGAAGCGGCCGAAGAAGCCGCTTTCGGCCTGCTGAGCCGGGCGGCGGTTTTTCCGTCGCTGTTCGACGAATGGACCTTTTCTGAAAATCCGTTGCTTGTATACGCCGCGCTGATGGGTGCGGCCCGTCGGTCCGACGCTCCGACGGCATGGGCAGAACGTGCGGCCGAAGCGCTCCGACGCGTTGCAGCAGCGGCCGAGGAGGGCGGACAGCCCGCCTATGCGGCCCGTCTGACGGCGCAGGGAGCGGCGGCGCTGCTGACCGCCATCGGGTCGCGCGACGAAAAAAACCGGCAGGCGGCAATCCGCGCAGCCGGTTCCGGGGGCGACACCCCGGCCGAACGCTATCTCCGGGACGAGCTGGCGTGGCGTCTTTAGCTCTGTTCGACGCGCTCGGTCTTCTCCAGTTCCTCCAGCACGCCGACCAAATCGCTGTACCCGATGACGCCGCTGCTCCGCCAGAGGACCTCGCCCCGGCGGAAGAAGATAAGCGTGGGTACCGATGCGATGCGGTAGCGGGCGGTGAATTCGGCGGTGTCGCGGTCGTCGATGTCGACCTTGTAGACGTCGGCCCGGCCGTGCATCTCCTCCTTGAAACGGTCGATGACGGGGTGCATCATCCGGCATGGCCCGCACCAGCTGGCGAAAAAATCGACTAACGTAAGCGCATCGCGCCAGATAATCTTGTCCAAATCCTGCATTTTGAATAATGTGAAAGGTTAAACGTGATAAGTGAAAGGCGGTTTGTTCTTCTGAGGAGCCGCAGGCGACGAAGAATCTGTTTCGTCTTCCACAGCAACCGCTCGCGGGCCCGGCTGGGGCCGGACGCATCTCTGATGCGGGCCGCCGCAGAAAATAATGTATAGTTAATAAGGAATAAATGTCATGTTGAGCGTTCGTCGGTTCACTTCGTTCAGAATGACAAAGAATAAAATGATTCCCCATTCACTATTAATTATTCACTATGTTGTCATTCCGCCCCGCTCAATTTTTAATTCTGAATTTTTAATTTTTAATTCATTTCCGCCCAGGTCATGACGGAATGTTTGTTGCCGGAGAGTTCCTTTTCGACGTAGCTGATGGTCCGGCGGAGTCCCTCGACCAGCGGAGTTCGGGGCGACCAGTCGAGTTCGCGGCGTGCGGCGGCGATGTCGGGCGCGCGGCGCGGGACGTCGTCGGGACGCGCCGGGAGGTGGACGATGCGCGAACGGCTGCCGGTCAGGGCGATGATTTTCTCGGCCAGCGTCCGGATGGGCACTTCGTGGCTGTTGCCGAGGTCGAGCGTGCGGGTCTGTTCGGTGGGCGGGGCTTCCATGAGGCGGATCAGCCCGTCGGCCATGTCCTCCACCCAGCAGAAAGCGCGGGTCTGTTCGCCGTTGCCGTTAACGGCGATGTCGCGGTTCTGCAACGCGGCGGCAATCATCTTCATGACCACGCGTTGGTCCATGATGTCGGCGCCGGGTCCGTAGGTGTTGAAGATGCGGGCTATGCGCGTATCGACGCCGAATTCGCTGCGGTAAGCCCGGTGGAGGGCTTCCGCGGCCATCTTGCCTTCGGCCAGCATGCGGTGCGTGGAGCAGCAGTCGCGGCTCTCGGACACGGCGGTGCGGCGGTCGGTGTCGTAAACGCCGCCCGACGACCCGAAAAGCACGCGTGCATGTTCGGTCCGGGCCGTATCGAGTGCATTGATGGAACCTATGATGCTGGTTTTGAGCGATTCGACGGGCAGCGCCTTGTTGTAGCGCACCATCGAGGGCGAGGCCATGTTGTAGATTTCGTCGCATCCGATGCCGAACGCACTGACAATGTTGTGGCGCACGAACCGGAACGAGGGGTGCTGCAAGGCGCCCCTCAGCAGCGGCGAATCGGCCGCATCGCGTATATCCACGCAGAAAACCCGATGGCCCGCTTCCAGCAGGCGCAGACACAGATGGGCCCCGATGAAGCCCGCACCTCCCAATATGACGACTCTTTTTTGCATCGCTTGCTCCTTTTTAGGGGGAGCAGGAGCAAAATCTATTCCATAAAGAGCGCCCGCGGCAGTTCGCCGATGTGGCTGATGGGAACGACCTCGATGCCTTTGGGCCGTTTGATTCCCGGGGCCAGGTAGCCCGAGACGATGATGCGCCTGAAGCCCAGCCGGGCCGCTTCGCCGATGCGCTGTTCGGTGCGGGGAGCGGGGCGTACTTCGCCCGAAAGGCCGATTTCGCCGGCACAGCAGATGCCCGGGCCGACGGGCCGGTCGTAATAGGAGGAGACGACCGCCGCGACGACGGCCAGGTCGAGCCCCGGGTCGGCGACCTTGAACCCGCCCGCGAAGTTGAGAAAGACGTCCTTCTGGAACATTTTGAGCCCGATGCGTTTTTCGACGACAGCCAGCAGCATGCTCATGCGCCGGGCGTCGAACCCGGTGGCGGTGCGCTGGGGTGTGCCGTAGGCGGCACCGCTGACCAGCGCCTGCACTTCTATAAGATAAGGCCGCACACCGTCGGCCGAAGCCCCCACGGCAATGCCGCTCAGAGCTTCTTCGTAATGGGTCAGCAGGATTTCGGACGGGTTGTCGACCCCGCGCAGTCCGCTGTCGAGCATCTCGAAGACACCGATTTCGTAGGTGGCGCCGAAACGGTTCTTGATGCCGCGCAGGATGCGGTAGACGTTGTTGCTGTCGCCCTCGAACTGGAGTACGACGTCGACTATGTGTTCCAGTATCTTGGGTCCGGCAATGGCGCCGTCCTTGGTGATGTGGCCGATGATGAAGATGGACGTGGCGGTCGACTTGGCGTATTTGAGCAGCGTGGCGGCGCACTCGCGGATTTGCGACACGCTGCCCGCCGACGAGTCGAGCAGGTCGGTATAGATGGTCTGGATGGAGTCGACGACCACGACGTCGGGTTTCTGTTCGGCGATTTGGGCCACGATGTTCTCGAGCAGCGTTTCGGCGTAAATCAGACACTCCTCGTTGTGGATGCCCAGCCGCGAAGCGCGCATCTTGATTTGTTCGGCCGATTCTTCGCCCGAGACATAGAGGGTCTTCAACCCGTTGGGCGCCAGCGCAATCTGAAGCGAAAGGGTCGATTTGCCGATGCCCGGCTCGCCGCCTAAGAGGACCAGCGAACCCGGTACGAGCCCGCCGCCCAGGACGCGGTTGATTTCGGGGTTGCCGAGGTCGATGCGCCGCAGGTCGTTCTGGCGGATTTCGCTGACGCGCTGCGGCTTGGCGGTGGGAAGCGGACCTGCCGCCGATGCGGCCGCCGGGCCGCTTTCGCGGGCGATGATCTCCTCCGCGAAAGTGTTCCATTCGCCGCATGCGGGGCATTTGCCCAGCCACTTGGGTGCTTCGTGCCCGCAGTTCTTGCAGAAATAGGCTTTCTTGACTTTGGCCATCGCTATTTGATGAAGAACCGATAGATGTCGTTGCCGTTGGCGTAGAGCAGCAGGGCCAGAATCAGCAGCAATCCGATGTATTGCGCTACTTCAAGCACCTTGTCGCTCACCTTGCGGCCCGTAATCATTTCCCAGAAGGTGAAAATCGCATGCCCGCCGTCGAGCCCGGGAATGGGGAGGATGTTCATGACGGCCAGGATGATGGAGAGAAAGGCCGTCTTGGCCCAGAAATCCTGCCAGTTCCAGCTGCCGGGGAAGATGCTGCCGATGGAGAGGAAGCCGCCGACCTCCTTGTAGAGTTCGGTTTTGGGCTGGGCGATGAGCTTGAGCTGCTGCCAGTAGGAGGCGATGGTCCGGCCCGCCTTGCGGAAACCTGCGGGGATGGACTGCCAAAAGGTGTAGTGCCGCGTGCGCGGGGTGTAGGGGTTGAGCGTCAGCACGCCGAGCGTGCCCTCGTCCGAGACGGGGAGGTCCAGCTCGACGGGGGCGCCGTCGCGCAGGAGGGTGAAGCGCAGGGTGTCGCCCGCATGGAGCTTGAGCAGGGCCCGGCTGTCGCGGAATTGCAGCTGTCCGTAGTTTTGGCCGTCGGGGGTGCGGATGGCCACGATTTCGTCGCCCCGGCGCAGCGCGGCCGCTCCGGGTGCAACGACGCTGTCGATAATGAAGGGCTGCCACAGGGCGAACAGATTCTCGTAGCTCCGTTCCTGCCGCATGGCGATGAGCTCGTTCAAGGGCAGGGTAAGGGCCACCTGCTCGCCGCCGCGTTCGACGACGACCGTGCGGTCGTTCTCGGTAATGAGCAGCGCGTTGAGCACCTCCATCGGGTCGTCGACGGATTGTCCGTCGACCGAAACGAAGCGGTCGCCGTTCTCGAATCCGAGCCGGAGCCCCGTTTCGTTGAACGCGTAGCCCCAGCGGGCGTCGGCGTTGGAGAAGTAGGTGTCGCCCCACGCATAGCAGATGCCGCAGTAGATGGCGATGGCCAGGACGATGTTCATCACGACCCCGGCAATCATGACCAGAAACCGTTGCCAGGCGGGTTTGGTGCGGAACTCCCACGGCTGCACGGGCTGCCGCAGCTGTTCCTTGTCCATGGATTCGTCGATCATGCCGGCGATTTTGACGTAGCCGCCCAGCGGCAGCCAGCCTAAGCCGTATTCGGTGTGGCCGCGGCGGAACTTGAAGAGCGAGAACCACGGGTCGAAGTCGAAGAAGATGTAGAACTTGTCGACCCGGATGCGGAAAAGGCGGGCCATGAAGAAATGGCCGAGTTCGTGAATGCCCACCAAGATGGTGAAGCAGAGGAAAAACTGGATGATTTTGATGGTGAGTTCCATGGTTGCGCTTGCTTACAGATGGAGATATTCGGCCGCCAGCCGCCGCGATTCGGCGTTGGCCGCGGCGTAGTCGTCCAAAGTCGGTGCCGCAGAGAATGCGGCACGCGTGAGGGCGTATTCGATGGCCCGGACGATGTCGGTCCAGCGGCACCGCTCCCCGAGGAACGCCGCCACGGCCACTTCGTTGGAGCCGTTCATCGTGCATGCCGCCGTGCCGCCGCGGCGCAGACAGTCGTAGGCGATGTCGAGCGCGGGATATTTGGTCCGGTCGACTTCGGCGAACGTGAGCTGCGGGTGGGCGAGGAAATCGAAATGTTCCTCGGGACGTACGGCGCGGCGCGGATAGAGCAGGGCGTGACTGATAGGCATCCGCATGTCGGGCGTACCCAGTTGCGCCTTGATGGCCCCGTCCTCGAATTCGACCATCGAATGGACGATGGACTGCGGGTGGAGCAGGACCGCTATTTTGTCGGCCGGGGTGCCGAACAGCCAGTGGGCTTCGATGACCTCGAACCCTTTGTTGACCAGCGTGGACGAATCTATGGTAATCTTGGCGCCCATCTGCCATTGGGGGTGCCGCAGGGCCTGCCGGACGGTGACGGTTTCGAGTTGTTCGCGCGTGAAGTCGCGCAGGGATCCGCCGCTGCACGTGATGATAAGCCGCCGCACGGGCGACTGCTCGCCCGCAAGACATTGGAAGATGGCCGAGTGTTCCGAATCAATGGGCAGAATCGGCGCCCGGTGCTCCTGGGCCAGGCGCATGACGACTTCGCCGCCGACGACCAACGATTCCTTGTTGGCCAGGGCGAGTTTCTTGCCGGCGCGCAAGGTTGCGACGGTGGGCGCGAGCCCGGCATAGCCGACCAGCGCATTGACCACAACGTCCGTGTCACCCCCGGCGGCCACCTGCGCCACGGCCTCTTCTCCGGCGTAGACCTTGGTGTCGGTATCGGCCAAAGCCGTGCGGAGGGGTTCGCAGCATGTGCTGTCGGCAATGACGACGGTGTCGGCGTCGAACTCGCGGGCCTGTGCCGCAAGCCGTTGCCAGTTACGGTGGGCCGTGAGAATGCGGACCTCGAACGAATCGGGGTTCTCGCGTACGATGTCGAGCGTCTGCTCGCCGATGGACCCGGTGGACCCGAGGATGGCTACCCGCTGGCGTGTCATCAGAAGAGGATGTAGCCTTCGGGGTCGACGGGCTTGCCGTTGTTCCAGAGCTCGAACTCGAAGAGTTCCACTTCGCCGTTGACCACCTCGGAATTGTAGCCGATGACCTCGCCCGAACGGATGCGCTGTCCCTTGGTGACGAGCGACTGCGAGAGGTGGCGGTAGATGGAAAGCAGGCTGTTGGTATGCTGGATTTCGATGATGTGGCCCGTCTCGGGGGTCCAGCGGCTGATGACCACCGTACCTTCGTCGATGGCCGTCACTGGGTCACCTGCCGCGGCGGCTACCTTGACCCCGAAACGCCCTTCCTTGATGTCGTAGTGGTCGGTGACGATACCGTCGATGGGGGTCACCAGTTCGATGGCGCGGCGCGGCGACTGCGGGGTGATGCCCCCGCCCCCGGCCAGCGAATAGGGTCCGTCGCCCTCCATCTGGATGCGCAGGGCCGAATCGGCGGCCGACGGCTTGACCAGTATCTTGGAGGTGCGCAGGCTGTCGGACGAGATGAAGGTGCGGACCACAGGCATCTTGCCGTCGAGGATCATCGAGATGTTCTCGTTGTAGGTCATCATGTCGGTCAGCACCCGTTCCATCGAATCAATGCGGATGATGTTCTGGATGATGTTCTCGCGCGAACGCCCCGCCTGCGTGCGGTAGCCCGGCAGGAATTCCAGCACCGGGGTGTAGGCGATGAGCGAGAGCAGGAGGATGAACAGCAGCAGGACGAACGACACGAAACCCGCCAGCACGCTTGCGGGCGAAAGATGTATGTGCCACTCCTCGGAATTGTCCGTGGCGTTGAGCATGGTGAAGCGGCGTTTGCGGAAGAAGTCGCGCCAGCGGTCGCGTATGGTCTGGAAAAATTTCATCGTTTAGCGTTGTTTGCCGGGATGCGGGACGTCCGGACCCCCGGGGTTGTTTCCCTGCAAAGTTAATACAACACCCGCGGACTGCCAAATTTTATTTGTCTTCCAGCCAGTTCATGAAGTCGGCCGTGCGCGAACGGCTCACGAATACCTCGAAGTCGGGCCGGGGGTCGAGGGCGACCTTGAGCCTGTTGCTCAGGTGTCTGGAAATGCCCGCGATGGAGCCGATGGAAGCGGTGCAGCTGCGCGAGAGACGGAAGAACTGCCGGGGGTCGACTTGTTCCGAAACGGCGTCGAGCGAGGTGTCGAGAATCAGCCGCCGACCGTCGGAGGTGACCAAATAGGTGTATTTCTCCTCGGCGCAGAAGTAGGCGATTTGTTCGGTGCCGACAACCGTAATCTTGTCGCCTACGCGTACGACGAACCGTTTTTTGTACTCGCGGCCCACCTGCGCAAGGACGCTTCGCAGCAGTTCCGCATCGGGCGCCGGGTTTTCCGTTTCGAGGGCCCGGCGGCAGCGTTCGACGGCGGCCTGCAAATCTTCGGGGACGATGGGTTTGAGCAGGTAGTCGACGCTGTTGACGCGGAACGCGCGGATGGCGTAGTCGTCGTAGGCGGTGGTGATGACCACCTTGCCGCGCACTTCGGTCCGGGCGAAGATGTCGAAGCACATGCCGTCGGATAGCTGTACATCCATGAAGATGATGTCGGGACGGTTGGCGGAATCCTGCAACCATTCGACGGTCCCCACCACCGAGCTTTGGACGCCGGCGATGCGCAGGTCCGGAAAATGGGTTTCGATAAGGCGCCGGAGGTTGGTCTGGGCGGGGATTTCGTCTTCGACGATCAATACGTTGTACGTTTTCATAGCAGAGGAAGTTGTACGCGGAATTCGGTGTCGGTTCGCTCCACAAGGATAGGTGCGCCCGCCGTGTCGAGGTATTGCTGGCGGATGTTGCGCAGGCCCACGCCCGTCGATGCGGGGGCGTTCATGCGGAGCTGGAGGTTGTTGCTGACGGTGAGCCGGTCGCCCGCGGCTGCGATGCGGACGTGCAGGGGCTGTTCGGGGCTCACGACGTTGTGTTTGATAGCGTTTTCGATGAGCAGTTGCAGGCAGCAGGGTACGACATAGCGCCGAAGCAGGGGCCGGGGGATGTCGACCTCGACCTCGAATCCCTTGGTGAACCGTTCTTGCAGGAGGTCGATATATTGGCGGGCGAATTCGAGTTCCTCCTCCAGGGGTACCAGCTGTTCGTCGGCTTTTTTGAGCATGTAGCGGTATGTCGCGGCGAGTTTGCGGATGAACGCGCTGGCCCGCTCGGTCTCGTGTTCCTGAACGAGGTAATCGAGGATGTTGAGCGAATTGAACAGGAAGTGGGGGTTGATCTGCTGTTTGAGCCGGTCGTAGTGGAACAGCGCGCGGTGTTTCTTGCCGCGTTCCGAGCGGAGTTCGCGGTGGCTCTCGATGACGTAGACCGCGAGCTGGAGCATGGCGTAGACGACGATGTCGACGAGCAGCACGACGGTATAGAGCCGGAAGAAGTGGCGGGCCGACAGGGCGGCGCCGTTGCCCTGCGGCAGGCCGAAGTAGACGGCGGCCGTGAGCAGGAGGACGAACCCGAGCGTGAAGAGGGCCGAAGCGGCGAGCCGCAGGCCGCGGCGGCGGAAGAGGCGCGCGCGCTGGTTGACGAAGATGATGTTGCCGCAGAACATCGTCATCAGGGCGAGGGTGTTGCCCAGCAGGCG
Source organism: uncultured Alistipes sp. (assembly GCA_948736885.1). Next base: position 56,214 of record CAPXWY010000003.1, on the reverse strand, counting down.
GTAGAATTCGGGATAGATGCCCTGCTGCTCGAAGTAGGGCGAACTGAAAAGGCTGGTGTAGAAGATGCGGAACAGGAGGATGGCGGCGACGCTGACGACGATTTGCCGCGTGGACGGCGACCACTGCATGCGGCGGCTGGTCTGCGGATTGCGCGAGCGGGCGAAAGCGTAGGTCAGCCAGCCTATCAGCTCGGTGACTATGGCTGTCGTGATGGCCGGGGCTGCGATTCCGCATCCGAGCAGCTGCTCGAAGAAGCGGGCGCCGTAGATGCCGAACAGGTAGGCGACGAAGATGCAGATGAGTGCCAGCGTGGCCACCAGTTCGACCCGCAGCCCGCGCCGCACCGAGATGATAAGGATCATCGAGAGGGTCAGCACCGTAAGCGGTACGTCGTCGACGTAATTGAAAATTCGGCTCAGCACCGCCACGGCGACATGCGCCGCCGCAAAAAGGTGGATGACCGCAGGAATGGTTATCGAAGGTCGCTTCATGGTCCGGGATTGTACGAATCCGAATCTAAAATTAGTGTTTTTCGGCGGAAATTCCAAATCCGGCGGTGAAATGGATAAGTTTTTTTAGTCATCTTGCCTTTTGTTGCCTTGTCATTCTGAGCGTCAGCGAAGAATCTTTCTTTTCGCGGAATTAGGAATAGATGTTTAACTGCGTTGCGCTTGTTTTCCTCCTCCTTGCATGGCATAGCCTGCAAGCAGTCTCTGCCCATGCTTCGTTCGTCGGTTCGCTCCGTTCAACATGACATTCTGCTGTCATTCTGAGGAAAGGCGGAGCCTTGACGAAGAATCTGCTTCCTTGTTCTCATAATTATTCATTGTATTCGTCCTGCGGAACCGGCCGTTCGTCGGGCAAATCGTGCAGTTCGTCGGCGGGGCGGCGGGGGATTTGCGGATTTTTATATAGTTTTATATACCGAAACCGAAAACTACACGAACCAATGATGAAAAAACCGCGCTTGTCCTTTTGGCAGATATGGAATCTGAGCTTCGGGTTCCTCGGCGTTCAGATCGGTTATTCGTTGCAGAATTCCAATACGTCGACCATTTTCGAGTCGTTGGGCGCCGACCTTTCGCACCTGAGTTATTTCTGGCTCGCGGCACCCGTGGCCGGGCTCGTCATCCAGCCCATCGTCGGGTTGTTCTCCGACGGGACCTGGACCCGCTGGGGGCGCCGCATCCCGTTCATCCTGGGCGGGGCCGTCGTTTCGGCGCTGGCGCTGGCCTTGATGCCCAACGCTCCGTTGCTGTTGGCTTTCGCGCCGCTCGCGATGGGGGCGTTCATCCTGTTGTTCATGGATTTGTCGTTCAACGTGACCATGCAGCCGTTCCGCGCCTTGGTCGCCGACATGCTCGACGATTCGCAGAAGACCAAGGGCTATGTGGTCCAGACGTTCCTCATCAACCTCGGGGCCATCGTCGGGGCTGTGCTGCCGCTCATTCTGACACGTTGCGGCGTCTCCGACGAGGTGGTGCCCGGCCAGGTCGCGCAGCATATCGCGTGGTCATATTATATAGGTGGGGCTATCTTGTTGCTGACGGTGCTTGTCACCGCGTTCAAGACCAAGGAGTATCCGCCCGAGGAGTTCGCCCGCTATAACGACGGGACGGTCGGGGAGACGGTTGAAAAGCCCTCGTTCATGGAGTTGATGCGCAATGTGCCCCGGGTCATGTGGCAGTTGGGCGTCGTGCAGTTCTTTTCATGGGCCGCGCTGTTTCTGATGTGGACCTACCTCAAGCCTGCCATCACCGGCGTGGCGACCGACGGGGGCGTGCTCCTCTCCGAGGGCGAGGCCCAAACGTGGGTCGGCGTGCTCAACGGCACCTATCCCGTGCCTGCCTGCATCGCGTCGCTCTTCATTGCGGGCATCGCGGCCAAGTGGGGCAACAAGTTCGTCTATGCGCTCTGCCTGCTGTGCGGCGCCGCCGGGTTCGTCGGGCTCTGTTTCCTGAGCGACAAATATGCGCTGATGATTCCGATGGCGGGCATCGGCGTGGCGTGGGCCGGCATCCTGGCCATGCCCTATGCCATCCTCTCGCAGGCCGTCGAGGCGCGCCGGATGGGGGTCTACATGGGCATCTTCAACTTCACCATCACGGTGCCGCAGATCGTCGTCGGACTGACGGGCGGTCTGATCGTGAAGTATCTGTTCGGCGGACAGCCGTTGGCCATGATTGCGCTGGCCGGAGTCTTCATGTTGCTGGCCGCCGTGTCGGTGGGTTTCGTCCGCGAAAAATAGTTATCATCCTATGATTACCTGCTGTATCTTCGATTTGGACGGGGTTATAGTCGACACCGCCAAGTATCACTACCTTGCCTGGGCCGCATTGGCCCGTGAGTTGGGTTTCGAGTTCACGCCCGAGCAGGGCGAAGCCACCAAGGGCGTCAGCCGTATGGCGTCGCTCGACATCGTGCTGCGTGCCGGAGGGTTGGAAGAGCGTTTCACACCCGAGGAAAAGGAGCGCCTGGCCGCCGAGAAGAATGCCCGTTATCTGGAGTACATAGGCCGTATGACCGCCGACGAGGTGCTGCCGGGCGTCCTGCCGTTCTTGCAGGAGCTCAAGGCCCGTGGGGTCAAAGTGGTGCTGGGTTCCGCGTCGAAGAACGCCGGGGTCATCCTCGACCGCTGTGGCCTGCGTCCCTTGTTCGACCACATCGTCGACGGCACGCTCGTGAGCAAGGCCAAGCCCGACCCCGAAGTTTTCGCCAAGGGGGCCGAACTGGCCGGCGAAGCGCCCGCCGCGTGCGTGGTCTTCGAGGATGCCGCGGCAGGCATCGAAGCCGCCACGCGCGCCGGCATGCGTTCGGTGGGGGTGGGCGGCAGTCCGCTGCTCTGCAAGGCCACCATGCAGCTGCCCACCTTCGAGGGCTTCACGCTGGAGATGTTACGTAACCAAATTGACTAATTCCGATATGAACCAATTTATCAAGACCGACCCGTGGTTGCTCGTCGAGGAGCGTTTCGACCCGGCCCGCGTCAAGTCGTCCGAATCGCTCTTCGCGCTGGGCAACGGCGTGATGGGCGGCCGGGCCAATTTCGAGGAGCCCTATTCGGGCGAATCGCTCCAAGGCAATTACATAGGCGCCATCTACTATCCCGACAAGACGCGTGTGGGGTGGTGGAAGAACGGTTATCCCGAATACTTCGCCAAGGTGCTCAATTCGGCGTTCTGGATCGGCGTGGGGGTGGAAATCGACGGCGAGCCGCTCGACCTGGCCCGCGTCGAGGTGCTCGCGTTCCGCCGCGAGCTGGACATGCGGCGTTCGGTGCTCACACGGCGGATGACCGTGCGGATGCCGTCGGGCGTGGAGGTCGAGGCGGAAATCGTGCGTTTCCTCTCGTTGCAGCGCCGCGAGCTGGGCGTCATCCGTTATGCGGTGCGGCCCCTCAACAAGGCCGCCGAAATCACTTTCGCGCCGTTCATCGACGCCGACGTGCGCAACACCGATGCTAATTACGACGAGAAGTTCTGGGAGCCCGTGGCTACCGACGGCGACGCCGTGCAGAGCCGTACCAAGAAAAGCGGCTTCGACGTGGCATGGGCCCAGCGCGTGGTGCTCGACGGCGCGGAATTCCGGTGCGGCACCAAGCCCGAGCGGGTCTGCCATTCGGCTTCCGTTCGCCGCGAAGCGGGCGAGTGGGCTGTCCTTTATAAATATGCGGGCATCTGTTCGTCGCTCAACCACAAGTCCGGGGAGCTGATGGCCGCCGCGCGCGGGGTAGCGGCCGACGGTGCCGCCGCCGGGTTCGACGCCCTGCTCAAAGAGCAGGAGACCGCGTGGGCCGCCCGCTGGCACAGCTGCGACATCGAAATCGGGGGCGACGATGCCGCCCAGCAGGGTATCCGCTTCTGCATCTTCATGTTGCTGCAAACCTACACAGGCGTCGACACGCGCCTGAACATCGGCCCCAAGGGCTTCACGGGCGAGAAGTACGGCGGCGTGACCTATTGGGACACCGAGGCCTACTGCCTGCCGTTCTACATGGCGACGGCCGGGCCGCAGGTGGCGCGCGAGTTGCTCGTCTACCGTTACAACCAGCTCGACAAGGCCATCGAGAACGCCGCCAAGTTGGGTTTCCACAGCGGGGCCGCGCTCTATCCCATGGTCACCATCAACGGCGAGGAGTGCCACAACGAGTGGGAGATCACTTTCGAGGAGATTCACCGCAACGGTGCCATCGCCTACGCCATCTTCAATTATATCCGTTACACAGGCGATAAAAACTACCTGGCCGAGGGCGGTGCCGAAGTGCTGCTGTCGATAGCCCGTTTCTGGGCTCAGCGCATCACCTGGTCCGAAGCCCGCAAGCAGTATGTCATGCTGGGCGTGACGGGTCCCAACGAGTACGAAAACAACGTCAACAACAACTGGTACACCTCCTACATCGCCTGCTGGTGTCTGCGCTATGCGGCCGAGGCGGTCGCGTGGGTGCGGGAGAACAGCCCCGAAGCCTACGCCGCCATCTGCGCGAAGCGCTCGTTCGACGAGCAGGCCGAGACGGCCAGGTGGCTCGAAATCGACCGCAACATGTACTTGGGCGAGGACCGCGAACTGGGCATCTTCCTCCAGCAGGACGGTTATCTGGACAAGGAGCAGGTGCTCGTCAAGGACCTCGACCCCGCGGAGCGGCCCATCAATCAGAAATGGTCGTGGGACCGCATCCTGCGTTCGTGCTTCATCAAGCAGGCCGATGTGCTGCAAGGGCTCTATCTGTTCCGCGACAGGTTCGACGAAGGTACGCTGCGCCGCAACTTCGATTTCTACGAAGCCCGCACGGTGCACGAATCGTCGTTGTCGCCCTGCGTCCATACGATTCTCGCCGCCCAGCTGGGGCTGATGGACAAGGCCTACGAACTTTATCTGCGCACGGCGCGTCTCGACCTCGACGACTACAACCGCGAGGTCGAGGAGGGCTGCCACGTCACCTCCATGGCCGGTTCGTGGCTGGCCGTGGTCGAGGGTTTCGGCGGCATGCGCATCGTCGACGGCGTGCTGTCGCTGGAGCCCCGTTTGCCCGAGGCATGGCAGCGGCTGGCGTTCCGCATCGACTACCGGGGCCGGGTGCTCTCGGTCGAAGCGACGCACGACCGCGCCATTGTTTCCTGCGAGGGCGAGCCCGTCGAAATTCTGCTTTGCGGCGAACGGCTGAAAGTCGACGGCCGGACCGAGCGTTCTATGAAATAAACGATACAATCCAACAACCTATTATTCACTAACACAAACGGCTTTATGCGAAAAATTCTGGCTATGTGTTTGGGTGTCATGATTTTATGTATCTGCACCCCCCCCCTCGCGCTCGCCCGGCAGGGCAGTTACGAGGTCAAAGGCGTCGTCGTCGACGCTTCCGGCAATCCGGTCATCGGAGCCACCGTGGTGGAGTTGGGAACCACCAACGGTACGTCGACCGATTTCAACGGGCAGTACGTGCTGTCCGTCAAGGACGGTAATTCCGCCGTCCAAATCAGCTTCATCGGCTATAAGAACTTGGAGCGCGTCGCTTCGTCGGCCGACTTGGCACGCGTAGTGCTCGAGGAGGACCTCATGTCGCTCGACGAGGTGGTGGTCATCGGTTACGGCGCCGTCAAGAAGAACGACATGACCGGTTCGGTCATCGCCGTCAAGGCCGAGGAAGTCAACCGCGGTGCCCTTACTTCGCCGCAGGAGCTCTTGCGCGGCAAGGTGCCGGGCGTGAACATCGTCTCGGGCAACGGAGCTCCCGGTGCAGGTGCCGAAATCCGCATCCGCGGCGGCGCATCGCTCTCGGCGAGCAACAACCCGCTGATCGTCATCGACGGCGTACCCGTGGCCAACGACGCAGGCCCGGGCATGTCCAACGGACTGGCGATGGTCAACCCCAACGACATCGCTTCGTTCACCGTTCTGAAGGACGCTTCGGCCACGGCCATCTACGGTTCGCGCGCATCGAACGGCGTCATCCTCATCACCACCAAGAAAGGCGAGGGCGGCAAGCCCCGCGTCTCCTACAACGGCAGCGTCTCGGTCAAGCATAACCACAAGACCATGGAGATGATGAACGCCGCCCAGTTCAAGGAGTACATTCTCGGCACCTATCCCGACTTGGCCGACAAGTCTTCGGCACTCTTCGGCACGGCCGACACCGATTGGCAGGACCTCATCTACAAGGTCGGCATCGCCACCGACCACAACGTGTCGGTCTACGGTTCGGCGCTTCAGAACAAGTTGCCTTACCGCGCATCGGTCGGCTACACCTACGACGGCGGTACGCTCAAAACGTCGGACAACCAGCGTGTGACTGTCGACCTCAACCTGTCGCCCAAGTTCTTCAAGGACCATCTGACGGTCAACCTCAACGCCAAGGGTATCTACAACCGCGGCAACTATGCCGACGGCGGTGCCATCGGCGCGGCGGTCTACTTCGACCCCACGCAGGACCCCTACCACCGGACCGCCGACGGGGCTGTCGACTACGCCACCAACAACGGTTATTTCAACTGGGAGAGCAACCTGGCCGACACCAGCCCGCTGTCGCTGCTCTACGACAAGTGGGACGGCAACCATTCGTACCGTGCGCTGGGCAACCTCCAGTTCGACTATAAGGTCCACGGGCTCGAAGAGCTGAGTTTCAACCTCAACCTCGGTCTCGACATCACCACCACCTCGGGCGACAAGGGCAACAATCCCGGTTCGATCATGGCCAACCGCGACGGCGACAGTGCCTACAAGGGCTTCGGCCGCTTCGAGGACTACAAGAACCTCCACCGCAACCAGTTGCTTGAGTTCTACGCCAATTACGCCAAGGAGTGGGGCATCCACAACTTCAGCGCCATGGCCGGTTATTCGTGGGCCGAGAACTACGCTTCGACCGATTCGCACTTCTACGGCCGCATCGCGCCCACCGAGGAGACCCGTCCGTGGGATTCCAAGCTCATCAACTTCACCCATTCGGCTTACCAGGACGTGTTGGTATCGTTCTACGGCCGTCTGAACTATTCCATCGACTCGCGTTACCTCTTCACTTTCACCATGCGTGCCGACGGTTCGTCGCGTTTCGTGGGCGACAATCGTTGGGGTTACTTCCCCTCGGCCGCCGCCGCGTGGAACATCGCGCAGGAGAAATTCCTCAGGGATTCCGACGTGGTGTCGGCCCTCAAGCTGCGTTTGGGCTGGGGCGTCACGGGCCAGCAGGACTTCGACGACCGCTATGCGGCCCGTTCGTATGCCGAAATCTCGAAAGACCCCGCCACGCAGTATCCGCTGGGTCCCGACGAGTGGTATTTCCCGCTCAAGCCCCATGAATACAACGAAAGTCTGAAGTGGGAGGAGACGACCACTTACAACGTCGGTCTCGACTTCGGGTTCCTCAACGGCCGCATCAACGGTTCGGTCGATGCCTATTACCGCAAGACCGACGACATGCTTTCGCGCGTGGCCGTGCCGCTGGGCGGCAACTTCTCGAACTACGTCTATCAGAACATCGGTTCGATGAAGAACAAGGGCGTCGAGGTTTCGCTCAACTTCGTGCCCGTGCAGACCAAGGACTGGCACCTCAGCATCGGGTTGAACGGTACGTTCCAGAACACCGAAATCACGGCCCTGCCTTCGGATGCCATCGACGTGGGCGGTGCCGGCGGCGGTACCGGTAACACGGCCCAGCGCCATGTGGTCGGTTATGCGCCTTACACCTTCTACCTGTGGCAGCAGGTCTACGACGCCGACGGCAACGCCGTTGAAAACGCCTTGGTAGACCGCGACGGCGACGGCCAGATCACCAACGCCGACCGTTACATGACCAACAAGAGCCCCAACCCCGACTTCTACTACGGTATCAACCTCAAGCTGACCTACAAGAACTGGGACTTCGGTTTCAACGGTCACGGTACGGTGGGCAACTACATGTTCAACGACGTCATGCGCCGTTCGGCCACGTCGTACTACCGCGATCTGATCGGTAAGGGCTTTCTGACCAACACGCAGCCCGTTGCTTCGCGCTACGGCTTCACGTCGAGCGCTTCGACGCCCCAGTGTCTGTCGGACCTCTTCCTCGAGGATGCGTCGTTCTTCCGCATGGACGACATCAACTTGGGCTACACGTTCCGTAACGTGGCCAAGCAGGGGCTGTCCATCCGCGTGGCCGCAGGCGTGCAGAACGTCTTCGTGCTGACGAAATACAGCGGCCTCGACCCCGAAGTGTCGGTGGCCGGTGGTATCGACGGCAACGTCTACCCGCGTCCGCGCATCTATAGCCTGCGCGTAGGCATCAACTTTTAATCCGAGGAGTTCACGACCATGAAAAAACATATTTTATTCGCATTTTGCGCGGCTCTGTCGTTCACCTCTTGCCTGGGCGACCTCGAACAGAACCCGCTTTCGGATACGACCGTTCCCAACGGCGAAATCTACTCCAATCCCGTTTTGCGCAAGGGCCAGCTGGCCAAGATCTACGGCGGTTTCACCCTCGTCGGACAGTCCGGCGCAGGCAATGCCGACATCCAGGTCGACGACGCCGGAGCTTCGGAGTTCCTGCGTGCATGGTGGTCCATCCAGACGCTCTCGACCGACGAGGCCCACTGCGTCTGGGGCGACGCTTGGGTCAAGGAGATTTGCAACGACACCTGGACCTCGACCAAGAACGACGCCATCTATGCGGCTTACACGCGTGGCATGATGATGATTTCGTATGCCAACGAGTTTTTGCGCAACACCAACGACGGCGACCCCGAGGTGGCGACCGAGCGTGCCGAGGTCCGCTTCCTGCGTGCTTACGCCTACTGGGTGTTGCTCGATTGCTTCGGTAACCCGCCTTTCGTCCTCGAAACCGAGGCCGTGGGTGCCGCCAAGCCCAAGCAGACCGATCCCGTGGCGCTTTTCGGTTGGCTCAAGGCCGAGTTGGAGGAGCTGACCGGGGAGAATTCCCACCTCAAGGCTCCGCATACGCAGGTCTATCCGCGCATCGACAAGGGTGCCGCCTACGGTCTGCTGGCCCGTCTGTGCCTGAACCACAAGACTTATCTGGGCAAGGAGGACAACGCCATCTATACCGAGGCCATGGATGCCGCCAAGGAGGTGATCGCCGCCTATGAGTTGGCCGACCACTACGAAGCGCTCTTCATGGGCGACAACGGCGAGAACCCCGATGCGCGCAAGGAAATTGTCTACGCTTCGTGCTACGACGCTACCAAAACCCAGTCCTACGGCGGTGCCACTTATCTGATCGCCGCCAGCCAGGGCAATCTCAAGGACGGCGACAACCTGCGGCTCGGTACGTCGGAAGCGTGGTCGGGTCTGGTCACTTCGACGCAGTTCGTGTCCAACCTCGTAGGACAGGGCCAGGCCGACGCGGCCGAGACGGGCAAGGAGCCCGAATTCACCTCGGTCGACAACCGCGCGCTCGTGTCGCTCCGTTTCTCCGACAGCAAGGAGATGAACGGTTCCGACTTCACCGCCGGCTGGCATGTCTGGAAATTCAACAACAACCGTTTCCTCGACCCCAATACCGATTACTCGAAACTCGAGTTGTTCGTCTCCATCGACTTCCCGATGATTCGCGCGGCCGAAATGTACCTCGCCTATGCCGAGGCCAAGGCCCGCATCGACGGCGGTTCGACTTCCGATGCTGCGGCCGTGGGTTATGTCGCTGACATCCAGAAGCGCGCGGGTATCTCGCAGACTTTGGGTCCGGTGACGCTCGACAACATTTTCACCGAGCTCACCCGCGAGTTCTATTGGGAGGGCTTCCGCCGTACGACGCTCATCCGTTTCGACCGCTTCACGTCGGGCAACTACCTGTGGCCGTTCAAGGGCGGCGTCGCATCGGGTCAGGCGCTCGCCGACCACCTCAAGCTCTTCCCCATTCCGTCCGACGACCTGCTGGTCAACGGCAATCTGGTGCAGAACCCCGGTTATTAGTGTTCAACTCCAAACATTGCAAACGATGAAATTTCTCAGATACATATCCTGCGCTGCGGCGGCGTTGTCGCTGCTGGCGTGCCAGGAGGTCGACAAGACCTGCGCCCTGGCGCCCGATGCGGTCGTTGCGCCCGTGCTGGACGAACATTCCGACATCCTCGTCGACGCCGACAACCTCTCGTCGGAGGTCACTTTCACGTGGCGTGCCGCCGATTACGGTTATCCCGCCGCCGTGGCCTATTCGCTCTACTGCGTCTACGGCGAGGAGGAGCCCTACCAGGTAGGCGAATCCGCCACCACTTCCTATACCCTCAGCAAGGAGACGCTCAACAACGCGTTGGTCAACAGCAAGGGGCTGAACGTGCCTGCCGACGAGACTTCGACGGTCTTCTTCTACGTCGTGTCGTCGATTTCGACCGCCCAGGAGAGCGCCTATATCAAGAAGTCGAACGTCATCGCGCTCGACATCACCACCGTCAAGTCGACTTCGGCGTCGTGGATACGCCGTCCGCTCTACGTGCCTGGCGGGCATCAGGGGTGGTCGCCCGCAACGGCTCCCGTGCTGTGGGAGACGGCCGAGAACAGCGATGTTTACGAGGGCCCGGTCTACCTGGTTCCGGCCGATGCTGCGGCCAAGGTCTGTGAGTTCAAGTTCACCGACACTCCGGGATGGGACGGCGGCAACTTCGGCAACAGTCTCGATGCGCTCGGGAACAGCGGCGGGTCGGGCAACCTGAGCGTGGCGCCCGGTACCTACTGGGTCAAGGTGACCCTCACTTCCGACCACTCGACCGGAAGCGCCAAGCTGACCCCGATTACCGCCATCAGCGTGGTCGGTGCTTACAATAGTTGGGCCGATGACGACGTCGAGCTGAGGCTCGCCGGACTGCCCGCCGCACCCGTGGATGCTGAAGACCCCGGGTATCCGGCTTATGAGGCTGCGCACAACGCCGCCGTCAACGCTCAGATTTGGGAGTGCACGATTCCTGCTTTCACGGGCGGCGAGTTCAAGTTCCGCCTGAACCACGCGTGGGCCGACAGCTGGGGCGGCGACAACCTCGACCATATCAACTATAACGGCGGCAACTGCTCGACCACTTTGACGGGCAACGTGCGTTTCGCCATCGACTTCCACGGCGACATCGCCGCGTTGGCCGAGGACGCCACCAACCCGTCGCCCGTGTCGGCTGTCGTTGCGAAAGTCGAATAACCATCGGCCGGGCCGGCGGTGCCTTCGGGTTGCCGCCGGCCTTCCAAACCCTAAAATACAGACAATATCATGAAAATTCTGAAATATATCTTGTCGGCCGCCGCGTTGCTTTCGCTGGCCGCGGCTTGCAGCCACGACCCCGAGGAGATGACCGTAGGGTCGGCCGATCCCGTCATCGCTCCGCACAGCGCCGTGACGGTCAACAACGCTACTGCGGACGAGACTTTCACCTTGGTGTGGTCGCCCGCCAGGTTCGGGGCGTCCGTGGGGGTCGGGTACACCGTCTCGGCCAAGTCGGGCGCAGGCGAGTACGTCGTTCTGGGTACGACCGAAGCCTGCTTCTTCTCGACGACCAATGCCGCGTTGTTCGATGCCGTGGGCATCACCCTGACAGGTTCCTACGACGTGACTTTCAGCGTCGAGGCTCTCTCGGCCGCAGGTGATACTCGCATGGCGCAGTCCCGGGCGGTGCATTTCGTCTACGACAAGAAGACCTACCTGCATCTGATCGGTTCGTACAACAACTGGGCTACCAACGCTTCCATGTCGCGCGTGTTGCAGGGCGAGGACGGCATCTTCCGCGGATTCGTCTTCTTCCCGGCCGACGGCGAGTTCAAGTTCGCGTCGCAGCCCAACTGGGACGGCACCAACTACGGTGCGGGCGAAGAAGCCGGTACGATTTCGACCGACGGGGGCGCCAAGAACATTTCCGCCGCCGCCAACCTCTACTACGTCACGGCCGACATCGACAAGCTGGTTTTTACGATGGAGCCGGTAACGGTTTCGCTGGCGCTCGGCGACCATGAGGAAACGATGGTCTACAATGCCGCCGACAAGACGTGGGTGGCCATCGCCGACGTAAAGGAGGGCGACAGCTATACGCTCAAGTTCAGCGGCGTCGACGGGCTCGCCCTCGGCGGCGAGGAAAAGAACCTCGAATTCGGCGGCCAGTCCCTCGCGACGGCTGCGGGCGGAATCGTCAGCTTCAAGCTCTCGATTTTCGATTATCCCTATTCCGTGGCCGTGGGCGAGGTGACCGAGGATGCCGGAAAGCTCTACGTGGCCCATTCGGTCAACGGTTGGAATTACTTCGAGGCCCCGGCGCTCACGTTGCTTGAGGAGGGCAAGTTCTACGGGCTCATGAACTTCGTCGGCGCCGCGTCGCCCGAGGTGTTGCTCGCGCGCTTGCAGTCGCCGCTGGGTACGCAGTACGGCGGTACGGCCGCTGCGCTGGAGACTTTCGCCGGCGGGGCCGAAGCTACGCCGATTGCCGCCACGGCCGGTCTGCGCTATTATGCCGCCGACCTTTCGGGCGAATCTAAAGTGTTGTATGACACTGAAATTACCGCTGCCGCCGTCTTGCCCAAGGGGGCCGATGCTCCCGTTGAAATGACAGCCGACGGCGCGGGTAAATGGACGCTGACCCACGAGTTCGAGAAGCCCGGCAAGATTTCGATTCAGCTCAACGGCGGCACGATTACGTGCGGCGGCACCGATTATCCGGCCGTGTTGGGCGGCAGTTGCGGCAGTCTCGTGCTCGACGGCGCCATGCTCAACATGGCCAAGGGCGAACACAAGCTCGTGCTCGACTTGACTACTTCGCCCATGACCCTCTCCATCGACGGCAGTACGGCCGACCCGGTGCTCTTCCCCGAAACTATCGGCGTGACGGGCGACTTCGGCGACATCAACTGGAAACCCGAGGTCGCACCGCAGTTGCAGGGCAACATCGAGACCGGCAAATATTGGGGCTATGTCTCGATGTACGGGCTGACCCACGGTTTCAAGTTCACCTACGGAGCCACTTGGGTGCCCGGACAGGCTGTTGAGGATGCCGACAACGAATTCACGCTCGGCGTCGGCGACAACATGATGATCGCCGACGGTCTCTACCGTTGGGATGTCGATCTCGACGCCATGACGGCCAAGGCTACGCCCCTCGCCAAGGTCGGCCTTATCGGCAGCGCTTTCGGTGCCGACGGTTGGTCCGACGACCAGGTGGAGTTGGTGCGCGACGCCACGGACGGTCTCTACAAGGCGGCGGGCGTCACTTTCGTCGACGGCGTCATCAAGGTGCGTTTCAACGGCGAATGGACGTATAGTCTCGGCGGCGCGTTGGACAACATGGTTCACAACGGTGCTGATGTGACCGTCACGGCCGGTAAGTTCGACCTTGCGCTCGACCTGACCCACACGCCCCACAAGCTGACTTTGACGGCGGCCGAATAGGCGCCCCGTTCTTTGACCGGCGTGCCCTGACCGGCACGCCGGTTTCTACTATCCTAACCGAATATTCTGCCATGCTACGTTATTTCCTGCTTTGTGCCGCCTTGCTGGCGGCGGCCTGCAACTCCGACAAACCGGGCGGCATCCCCGGTCCCTCTCCCGAACCTTCCGGCAAGGACATCGTCGACCAGGTGTCGCAGTACGACGCGCGGCCTTTCGACGGCGAGAAGCGCGCCGGGGTCTTCTACGAAATCTATGTCCGTTCGTTCGCCGACAGCGACGGCGACGGCATCGGCGACCTGAACGGCGTCACGGCCAAACTCGATTATCTCGACGACCTGGGCGTGGCGGGCATCTGGCTGCTGCCCATCTACACCTGCGATTCGGAGCACGGCTACGACGTCATCGACTACACGGCCGTCAATCCCGACTACGGCACGCTCGCCGACCTCGAAAACCTCGTCGCCGAGGCTCATAAGCGTAAAATCCGCGTCATCCTCGACTTCGTGCCCAACCACACGTCGCATTATTGCCCGTGGTTCGTCGAGGCCTGCAAGAGTGCGGGCAGCCCTTACCGTGATTTCTACCACTTTTCGCAGACCGCCAAACCGGGGTGGATCGCCGTGCCGTCGGGTACGACCGACTGGTTCTATCAGGGCGTTTTCGATCGTTCGATGCCCGACCTCAACTACGGTCCCGCCGCTTCGTGCGAGCAGAGCGGTGCGTTCGTCGCGCTGACCGACGCCGCCAAGTTCTGGGTCGGCAAGGGGGTCGACGGCTTCCGGCTCGACGCCGTGAAGCACATCTACGACAGCGATACTTCGGACGAGAATCCCACGTGGCTGGGTAAGTTCTATTCCGAGCTCAACGCCCATTTCCAGGGCAAATCGGCTCTCGGGTTCAAGGACATCTACATGGTAGGGGAGTGCTGGATGGCCACCGAGCAGATGGCCGGGTATTATAGGGGATTGCCTGCGCTGTTCGACTTCACAGCGTGGGCCGACCGCCTGCTCTACGCCCTCAAGAACGACCACGCCAAGTGGTTCCCCAAGGACATGATCGCCGAGCGCGAGGTTTTTGCGGCCGAGCGCCCCGATTTCATCCAGGCCACCAAGCTCTCCAACCACGACGAGAGCCGCGCCCGCACCGAGGTCGGAGGTTCGCACGCCGTTTCGCTCCAACGCTGCAAGATGGCTGCGGCCGTGTTGCTCACGTCGGTGGGTTCGCCTTATATCTACTACGGTGAGGAGCTCGGTTTCTTCGGCGACAAGACCGAAAAGGGCGGTGACCGCAACGTGCGCGAGCCGATGCTTTGGAAGCCCAAGGCCGAGGATGCGGAGCGTCCGACCTGGATTTCGTCGACCAAGAACACCGACACGGGCGTGGGCAGCGTGGCCGTGCAGGCCGAAAGCGCCGCGTCGCTCTACAACGTCTATCGCAAGTTCATGCGCCTGCGCAACACCTATCCCGCGTTGGCCGAGGGCGCCATCGAGCTGCCCGAGTGGTTCGACGACGCTTCGTCGGCCGACAAGCAGGTGATGGCTTTCTACCGCACGGCCGGAAGCGAGAAGTTGCTGGTCGTGCACAACGTCTCCGCCACGCAGTGCAGCTATGCGTTCAAAGGGGCTGTCGCAGCTCCCGTGGCCGACATGAACGGTGTGGCGCTCTCTTCGCAGGGCGACAGCCATACGCTCACGATGCCGCCTTATTCTTCGATTATCCTGGAAATGCAGTCCCGATGAAACGTTTCGTCTTTTTGTTGGCCGCCGCCGCGCTGGCGTGCGGCTGCCGCAGCCGGGTTTTCCCGGATTTGCCCGCTGCCGGAAATGCGCAGCCCGTCGTCCCCGCCTTGTTGCAGGCGGGCGAAAACCGTTTGTTGCTGACCGATTACTTCCCGCAGTGGGAGCAGGCCGATTCGGTCACTTCCGCAGCGCTGGAGGTGATTCCGGCCGCCGATGACTGGTCCGAGTTCGTCGTCACGGCGCCCGAGGGGCCGTTCGTCGCCACGTTCGAGGCGTGGACCGGGGGGCGTGCTCTCTCCGTGGCTGCGCTCGGCGGACCGAGGTCCGAAGCGTGGGCATTCAGCGAGGGGTGCGACGGCCGGAAAGTGTTCGTGAAAACTTCGCAGGAACCCCGCAAGGCGGTGGCTTTGTGGCAGAACTGCCGTCTGCCCGACAAGGCGGTGACCCTCTCGGACGACGGGTTGACCGTCCGCATTCCGGCCGACGCCCGCGCCGCCGGACGTTCGTGGCTGCGGATTTTCGCCGCGGCCGACGATGCCCGTTTCAACGATCTGCTGATTCCGTTGGCCGACGGCCGCCCCGTGACCGATGCGGCGCAGCTCACGCGCCACGACAAACAGGCGCAGGTGCTCTACTCGTTGATGATCGACCGCTTCGAGAACGGCGACCCCTCCAACGATGCGCCGTTGCGGCGTCCCGACGTGCTGCCGCAGGTCGATTACCAGGGTGGCGACCTGCGCGGCATCGTGCAGCGCATCGAAGCCGGATTCTTCGATTCGCTCGGCGTCACGACGCTCTGGATTTCGCCCGTCACGCAGAACCCGCGCGACGCGTGGGGGCTCAACAAGGAGCCGTTCACCCGTTTTTCGGGCTACCACGGCTACTGGCCCATCCATACCACCCGCGTCGACGACCGTTTCGGCACCTCTGACGACCTCCATGCGCTGCTCGCCGTCGCTCATGCGCACGGGATGAATGTCATCCTCGACTACGTGGCCAACCACCTGCACATCCATTCGCCCGTCTTGCAGGCGCATCCCGACTGGGTGACGCCCCTCTATCTGCCCGACGGCCGCAAGAACCTCGAGCTGTGGGACGACGAGCGGCTGACTACGTGGTTCGACGAGCACATTCCCACGCTCGACCTCGAGCGGCCCGAGGTGTGCGGCCCGATGACCGATTCGGCGCTCTACTGGGTCGCCGAATACGATCTCGACGGCTTCCGCCACGACGCCTGCAAGCACATCCCCGAGAATTACTGGCGCATGCTCACCCGCAAGATGAAGCAGCGCTTTCCCGACCGCGACCTGTGGCAGATAGGCGAGACTTACGGTTCGCCCGAGCTGATAGGTTCCTACGTGCGCAGCGGCATGATCGACGCGCAGTTCGATTTCAACGTCTACCATACGGCGCTCGACGTCCTCACGCGGGGCCGTTCGGTGCGGCACCTGGCCGCCGTCGCGGAGCAGTCGCTCGCCGCCTACGGCGCCCACCATACGATGGGCAACATCACGGGCAACCACGACAAGGCTCGTTTGATTTCGCTGGCCGGGGGCGCCCTCTCGCCCGACGAGGACCACAAGGCGGCCGGATGGACACGCGAAGTGGGCGTGGGCGACAGCATCGGTTACCGCAAGCTGGCTTTGATTCAGGCGCTCAACTGCACCCTTCCCGGCGTGCCCTGCATCTACCAGGGCGACGAGTACGGCGAACCGGGGGCCAACGACCCCGACAACCGCCGGATGATGCGTTTCGACGGTTATTCGCCCCGCGAGCAGGCGCAGCGCGAGCTGACCCGCGCGTTGGTCGGCCTGCGCCGCACGTCGATGCCGCTTCTCTACGGCGACATGACGACCCTCGCGCTGACCGACGAGGTGTGGATTTTCGCCCGCGCTTACATGGGCGAGTTCGTCATCGTCGTGCTCAATACGGGCAACCGCCCGCAGCAGGCCGAGTGCATTCTGCCCGCCCGCTTCGATGAAAATCGAAAATTAAAAGCTAACTTTGGAGCCGCTTTCGGCTTCCGGCCCGACGGTCGTCTTTGCGTAGAGCTCCCGGCCGCCGGATTCGAGATACTGACCGAAACAAAATAAGACTATGAAACGACTTTTCAACCTGCTGTTCGCGGCGCTGCTTCTGGCCGCTTCCTGCACTTCCCGTCCCCAGGCTCCTGCCGAGTGGGCCGGCAGCACCGTACTCTACGAAATGAACGTGCGCCAGTTCACCCCCGAGGGCACTTTCGCCGCCGCCGAACGGCAGCTGCCCCGCCTGCGCGAGCTGGGCGTCGACATCGTGTGGCTCATGCCCGTCTATCCCATCGGCGAAAAGGGCCGCAAGGGGTCGCTGGGTTCCTACTACGCCATCCGCGACTACCGCGCCATCAACCCCGAGTTCGGTACGATGGCCGATTTCGAGCGGTTCCTCGACCGCGCCCACAAGCTGGGCATGCGCGTCATCCTCGACTATGTGGCCAACCACACCTCGCCCGACCATGCGTGGGTGACGGAGATGCCCTCCGAGTGGTACGTGCGCGATTCGACCGGAGTTCCCGTCGTACAGTACGACTGGACCGACATAGCCAAGCTCAACTACGCCACGCCCGCCGTGCGCGAGGCTATGTTCGACGTGCTGAAGTTCTGGACCGACAAGGGCGTCGACGGCTTCCGCTGCGATGCCGCCAAGGAGATGCCCGACGACTTCTGGACCGATGCTTTCGTGCGCCTGCGCGCCGTGCGCCCCGATCTGTTCCTGCTGGCCGAGGCCGAGGGTCCGCAGTTCCATGCCGACGGCTTCGACGCCACCTATGCCTGGGAGCTGCACCATCTGCTCAACGCCATCGCCCGGGGCGACAAGTCGGCCGCCGATCTGCGTGCATACCTTCAGGCCGATAGCGAGCGTTACCCCGCCTCGGCTCACCGGATGATGTTCACCTCCAACCACGATGAGAATTCGTGGGCCGGCACCGAGTTCGAGCGCATGGGCGATGCCGCCGCAACGATGGCCGCGCTGACCTACGTGTTGCCGCAGAGCCTGCCGCTCATCTACACCGGCCAGGAAATCGGCTACGACCATCGGTTCGCTTTCTTCGAGAAAGACCCCGTCCCGGCGTGGGAGCCCAACCGGTGGACGGCGTTCTATACGAAGCTCAATGCCCTGCGTCATGACAATCCCGCGTTGGCAAGCGGTGCCGCTGGCGGCGAAATGGCTTACATGGGCGGTGCCGTCAGCGATTTGATGGCCTTCACACGTACGGCGGGCGACAACAAGGTGGTCTGCTTGTTCAACCTCTCGGCCAGGCAGCAGCCCGTCATTCCGACCGTCGAGGTCGGCGGCGAGTACACCGACGCCATGACCGGAGCGAAACGCACGATCGTCCCCGGCGAGGAGTTCGCCCTCGGTCCGTGGGAATACCTGATATTGGTCAATTAAAAATGAAAAATTAAGAATTAAAAATCGCGATGCCGCTCCGAATTTCGTATATCCCAGGGCGACAAAAACGATTTTTAATTCTTAATTTTTAATTCTCGATTTTTTATGCTGCATCCCGATTGGAGTTACCGTTCCGTCCTTTATGAAATGAACGTGCGCCAGCTCACCCACGAGGGTACGTTGCGCGCGGCCGCCGCCCGGCTCGCTTTTCTGCGCGACCTGGGCATCGACGCCGTGTGGCTCATGCCCGTCTGTCCCATCGGCGAGGAGGGCCGCAAGGGGTCGTTGGGGTCGTATTATTCGATTCGCGATTACTGCGCCGTCAACTCCGAGTTGGGGACTTTGGAGGATTTCGACGCGTTCGTGACCGAGGCGCACAGGCTCGGCATGAAGGTGTTGTTGGACTGGGTGGCCAATCATACCGCGCGCGATGCCCGTTGGATTACGGAGCACCCCGATTTCTACGTCTACGACGACCAGGGGCGTCCCGCCGTGCCGTGGGACTGGACCGATACGGCCAAGCTCGACTATTCCAACCCCGCAGTGTGGGATGCGCAGGCCGAAGCGATGGAATTCTGGTTGCGGGACCATCATGTCGACGGTTTCCGCTGCGACATGGCCATGCTGGTGCCCGTGGAGTTCTGGAACACCACCGTCCGGCGGCTCCGGCGGACGAAGCCCGATCTTTTCATGCTCGCCGAGGCCGAGGAGACCAACCTCTTCGAGGAGGGGGCGTTCGACGCCTGCTATGCGTGGGAAATGCACCACCTGATGGTCGACGTGGCGCAGCAGCGAACCCGCGTCACCGCGTTGCGCGACTACATCTATGCCGACCGCGAGCGTTATTCCCGTTCGGCCATGCGGCTGGCTTTCACCTCGAACCACGACGAGAATTCGTGGTCGGGTTCGGAGTTCGACCGCTTCGGCGACGCCCGCGAGGCGATGGCCGTCTTCTCGTTCGTCGTGCCGCGCGGCCTGCCGCTCGTCTACACCGGGCAGGAGGTCGGTTACGACCATGCGTTCGCCTTTTTCGACCGCGACCCCATTCCGGTCTACGAGCTCAACGGCTTCACCCGTTTCTATCGGCGTCTCACAAAGTTGCGGCACGAAAACGCCGCCTTGGCGGCCGGGGAGACGGGCGGCGAGATGGTCGAAATCCGCAACAATGCCGAGGATTGCCTGATGACGCTGGTGCGTGAGACGCCCGACAACCGCGTCGTCGCCATCATGAACCTGTCGCCCTATGCCATCCGCGCCGAGTACGCCACCGGTATCTACGCCGGACGCTACACCGACGCGATGACCGGGGCCGAATATAACCTTCCGGAGTGGGTCGCCGAGGACATGGCGCCCTGGAGTTACCGGATTCTGACCCGATAAAACTTATGAAACTTCTTCGTTTTCTCATATTTCTGGTGTGTATGGCGGCGATTTCCTGCAACAGCGTTCCGCAGTTCGACCCCCGGTCGGTCGGCGATGCCGGGGCCCGCGTGGCCCGCGTCGAGCCCCTTTCGTGGTGGGTGGGCATGCGTACGCCGCTCCAGCTGCTCGTCAACGGCGAGCGCATCGCCGAATGCGCCGTCCGCGTCGAGGGACCGCAGGGCGTGCGCGTCGCTGGCGTCCACAAGGCCGACAGCCCGAATTACCTGTTCGTCGACATCGAGGTCGACGCCAAAGCGGTTCCCGGTACCCGTTACTTGGTCTTTTCGCGCGGCGGGGAGAGCTTCAAGGTCGCTTACGAGTTCGCCGCGCGCCGCGACGGTTCGGCCGACCGCAGGAGCTTCACCACGGCCGATATGATTTACCTGCTGATGCCCGACCGTTTCGCCAACGGCGACCCCTCGATAGATTCGACGCCCGATACGGCCGAGCAGGCCGACCGCAGCGCTTTCTTCGGACGGCACGGCGGTGACTTGCAGGGGATGATCGACCGCCTCGACTATATCGCCGGGCTGGGTGCCACGGCCGTCTGGGCCACGCCCTTGCTGCTCGACAACGAGCCCGCCGCGTCGTACCACGGCTACGCCTGCGCCGACTACTACCGCATCGACCCGCGTTTCGGCACGAACGACCTTTACCGCGACTATGCGGCCGCCTGCCACCGCCGCGGGCTCAAGGTCATCATGGACATCGTGACGAACCATTGCGGCGCGGCCCATTGGTGGATGGCCGACCTGCCCTTCGCCGATTGGGTGCACCGTTTCCCCGAGTACACGCAGACCAACAACCTCTTTTCGGCCAACATGGACCCCAACGCTTCGCAGTACGACCTGCGGGTGCAGGAGGGGGGTTGGTTCGACCGCATGATGCCCGACATGAACCTCGACAATCCGTTCCTGCTGCGTTATTTCCAGCAGTGGGCCGTGTGGTGGGTCGAGTTCGCCGACCTCGACGGGCTGCGCGTCGATACCTATCCCTACAACGAAAAGGGCCCCATGAGCGAGTGGTGCGCCGCCGTGTTGCGTGAGTATCCCAATCTCAATATCGTCGGCGAGTGCTGGACGGCCGACGTGCCCCAGCTCGCCTATTGGCAGGGCGGCAACCCCAACCGCGACGGCTTCGATTCGCACCTGCCGTCCATCATGGATTTTCCCCTGCGCGATGCCGTCTGCGCCGCGCTGCCCTCCGATTCGCTCCGTTGGGGCGAGGGAATGATTCGGGTCTACAACGCCTTGTCCGACGACTTCGTCTACCACGACCTTTCGCGCATGATGATTTTCGCGGGCAACCACGACACCGAGCGCGTGGCCGACTTGGTGCGCGGCGACGTCGGGCGGGCCAAAATCGCCATGACCTTGCTGGCTACGATGCGCGGCATCCCTCAGATCTTCGCGGGCGACGAGCTGCTGTTCCGCTCCGCCGACCTCTCGCAGGGCCACGGCGGACTGCGCGTCGACTTCCCCGGCGGCTGGGCCGGCGATGCGGTCGATCTGTTCGACCCTGCACAGCGCAAGGGGGCCGCGGCCGAGCTTTACGAGCATACGAGCCGGCTGTTCAACTGGCGCAAGACCAAGCCCGTCATCCATTCAGGGCGGACGCTCCATTTCGCCGCGCGCGACAACACCTATGCCTATTTCCGTTACGACGATACCGATGCCGTCTTCGTCTTCGTCAACAATTCGCGCGGCCGCAAGGCGGTGCCATGGTCGCACTACGCCGAAATCGCGCAGTCGCTCTCCGCGCAGGGGCGCGACGTGCTGACCGGAGAGCAGGTCACGATGAGCGATTCCACCTTCGTTCCGGCACGCTCGGCGTTGGTGGTCGAATTTCGCCGCAACGGACGCAAATAGGCCGTCCGGTCGCGGTTCTTGTTAAAAAGCGTCCGTTCGGGGCGCTTTTTTTGCAGGGTTTTTCGTATCTTTGCTCAGAATATGAAACGTTTTATCCTTATAGTGCTGCTGGCGGCCGTCTCCGCGACGGTCGGCGCGCGTACGTGGAAGCCCGGCGAGGTGCCCAACGTGCAGCTTGCCGACAGGACCCGCTATGTCTCCAACCCCGATGGAATTCTTTCGGATGCGGCTGTGGCCCGGATCGATTCGGTGTGTGCCGCGCTGCGGGCGCAGGGGCTTGCGCAGGTGGCTGTGGCGGCGCTCGACGACATCGAGGGCGGCGACCCCTTTACCTTCGCCATGCAGCTGTTCGGTAGTTGGGGCGTGGGTCGCAAGGACGTCGACAACGGACTGGGGATTTTGCTGGTCGAGCGCCTGCACGAAATCCGTTTCGTCACAGGACCGGGCCTGGAGGGCGTTTTGCCCGATGCCCTTTGCAAGCGGATTCAGCTCAATTTCATGCTGCCTTATTTCCGCGAGGACAACTACGACGCAGGCATGGTGGCGGGGGTCGAGGCCGTGGCCGAATTGCTTCGTAACGGTGAGCTCGACTTCGGCCCCGAGCCGGAGGAGGAAGAATTGCCGCTTTGGCAAACATTGTTGATTCTCTGCACTCTTGGGGGAATGCTTGTGTTGGTGCTGGTCTTGCTTGACAGCCAAAGCAGGCGTTGTCCCCGGTGCAGGAAACGCACGCTGGAACTGCGCGACAAACAGGTGTTGTCCGTCACGCCGCGTTACGAGCAGATCGAATATACGTTCGTCTGCTCCAATTGCGGCAAGGTCGTCAAGCGCAGCGTCCGCTCGCCCCGCGACAACGGGCTGGGCGGCGGCCGGGGCCCCTTCATCGGAGGCGGTATCGGCGGCTTCGGAAGCGGAGCGGGCGGTTCGTTCGGAGGTGGTTTCGGCGGCGGTTCGTTCGGCGGGGGCGGCGCAGGTTCAAGGTGGTAGGCAATATAGAATACACAAATACGATAAGCGCAATGAAAAAATGGATTTGGATTGCCGTGGCGGCCGTGGTCGTGCTCGGCGCATTCTGGTTTTACCGGACTTACAACGGTTTCGTCCGCATGGACGAGGAGGTAAAAACCGCCTGGGCGCAGGTCGAGACGCAGTACCAGCGTCGTTCGGACCTGATTCCCAACTTGGTCAATACGGTCAAGGGCTATGCCGTCCACGAGCGTGAAACGCTCGAAGGGGTGGTCGAGGCCCGTGCCAAGGCTACGTCGGTCAATCTTTCGGTCGACGAGCTCACGCCCGAGACCATGGCCCGGTTCCAGCAGGCGCAGGAGGGTGTGCGTTCGGCTTTGGGCCGGCTGCTCGTGGTCGCAGAGCGTTATCCCGACCTCAAGGCCAACCAGAATTTCCAGGAGTTGCAGGCGCAGTTGGAGGGCACCGAAAACCGCATCGCCGTGGCACGCGAGCGTTTCAATACGACGGTTCGGGGTTACAACGTTGCCGTGCGCAGGTTCCCCGCCGTCATCGTCGCCAGGATGTTCGGTTTCGGCGAGAAGCCTTACTTCACGGCCGATGCCGCCGCCGCACAGGCGCCCGTCGTGGAGTTTTAGGCGCGGTCGCCCGACAGGTTCCAGCCGTCTGTATTCGTTACAGACGGCTTTTTTCTTCGGCCGAGCCTGCTTCCACGTTTCGGTGGCGGAACGCCTTGCCCGTTCGGAAGCGATAGCTCAGCGACAGTTGGTAGGTGCGGCTGTTCCAGGTTTGGACGGCGTCGACATGGCGCACGAAGCCGTCGCCACGGGCTCCGATTTTCTGAACCGGTGGGGCTATGGGGTTGCGGACCGTGAAAGCAGCCGTGAAATTGTCGCCGAAGCGTTTCTTGATGCCGGCGTCGGTGAAGTGCATCTCTTCGACCCAGCAGTTGCCCAGCACCACGCGGCTCTGGTAGCGGTAGGAGAGGTCGATGTAGAATTTCGCCGGGAGCGTGAAGGTCATCGAGGCGCTCGCGTAGCCGAAATTGTAGTGTTCTTCGGGGCTGTTCCGGCCGATGCGCTGGCCTTGGCGGATGTAGGTTCCGTTGAGGTTGACCGACCACCAGCGGGTCGGCTGCAGCGGGATGGTGGCCGAAGCGTAGTAGCTTTTCGTCGTGTCGAAGTTGACCCACACGATTTGCAGCATGTCGGGGTTGGTCGGGTCGGGTTGTATGGTCTGCTGGATTTCGTCGGTCTGGATCGTCACGCCGCCCGTGAGCGTATATTTGTGGGCCAGCACCAGGGTCAGGCTTACATCGTGTTTGTAGGAGGGTTCGAGTTCCGGGTTGCCCGTCTGATAGGTGTAGTCCGAAATCTGCACGCGCTGCGGATTGAGACACCAGAAGCGCGGCCGTCCGATGGTGCGGGCATACTGGCCGATGAGCGAGTAGGCGCCGTCGCGGGTGAGCGCATAGGAGACGCTGGCGTTGGGGAAGAGCGAAAAATAGTCCTGCCGGGTGCCGTCGTTCTTGCCCGCCGTGCGGGTGTATTCGCCGCGCAGTCCGGCCACCGCGCTCCAGCGGCCGAGGTTCGCCGCAACAATGCCGTAGACCGCCGCGATATGTTCCGTGTAGTCGAGCCGGAAGCTGTGGGCCTCGTCGCGCAGCCATGTTTCGGCCGGGCGGTATTCGTAGAGCGCATGGTTGCGCATGTCGTTGTAGGTGTACTTGGCTCCGGCCCGCAGCGTCCATTTCGGGCCGAAATGCTTGTCGAGGGCCAGCGTGGCGGTCGCAACGTTGTAGTGCGCCGTCGAGCGGTTGCGGTAGAGCGAATCGAGCGTGCCGCCGGGCGAGGCAATGCGGCTGGAATTGTCGTTGCCCGAATCCGAGGAGCGGAGGTTGTAGTCGGCCAGCAGCTTGAGGGTCGAGCCCGCGGTGTCGAGCTTGAAGATGTAGTTGAACGTCGCCGAAAGGTTGTTCTGCCGGTTGTGGGCGTCGTAGCGGCTCTCGGTGCGGGTCGGGATGCCGGCGGCCGTGAAATCGGTGTGGGTGTCGTTGATGCCCGGTTCGTTGGTGCGCCAGTAGTCGGCTTCGAGCCCGATGCTGTGTTTCGGGGTCAGTTCGCAGATGCCGCCCGCCTTGAATCCGTAGTTGCGCGGACGTTCCTTGGTGCGCGAGTGCGATTCGAGCCGGGTGTCGCCTGCCGTATAGCGGGTCAGTTCGTCGGAGCGGAACGTGGTGTTTTGCAGATGGCCCCAGGCATTGGCGTAGAAGTCGAAGCGTTCCGAATGGTGGTTGACGCTGGCTTGCGGCTTCAGCCCATGGCTCCATTCGCCCGCTTGGGCTGCCAGCGATACCGAGCCTTCGGTGCCCTGTTCGCGGCGCTTGCGGAGGGTGATGCGGATGACGCCGCCCGACGAATCGGCGTCGTAGTCGGCCCCGGCCATCGGAATGACCTCGATTTTCTGGATGTCCTCGGCCCGCAGCGATTGGAGGTAGCTCAGCAGCTGGTCGGGTTCCATGCGCAGTTCGCGGTCGTTGACGTAGACTTTCGAGCCCGATTTGCCGTTGATCGAAATCTTGTCGCCGTCCATCCAGATGCCCGGTGCCAGCTTGAGCGCTTCGATGCCGTCCCGGCCGAGCATCGCCGGGGTGTTGGCTACGTCGACCACGAAGCGGTCGGCTTCGCGGCGGATAAGCTGGGCGCTTACCACCACGTCGTCGATTTGCGTGGCGGCGGCGCTGAGTGTCAGGTCGCCCAGGTCGGTCGGCGATTCGATGCGCACTTCGCGTTCCAGCGGCTCGAATCCGATGAACCGGATGGAGAGGGTGTAGTCGCCCGCCGGAACTTTCAGCGCGAAGCGGCCCTCGGTGTCGGTCGCCGTACCTGCGATTTGCTGCCCGTCCTGCAACAGAACCACCGTCGCGAATTCCACGGCGTCGCCCTGCTGTGTCACCACACGGCCCGTGGCAGGGTAGTTTTGCGCCCCGAGGGCCCGCAGAACGGTCATTATTACAATCACGATGAAGGCGGCCAGTTTTTTCATATCTTTTGTTGTTGATTATTTTCTGTTCGTTATATCTCGACAGTGCAAAGATATGACAAAATAATTATACTATGCAATACAAAGTACTTGATTTTTGCGAAAATTTTCGATACCTATTTATATAAAGTTAATTAATCGGTGCCGTTGTTCGTCGGGGCGGGGGCCTGCCGCTGTTCGGGCATGTGCGGGAAATTACGAGAAAACGCGGCGGCCCGGCGGTTATTCCGGGAAAAATTCCTACTTTTGCACGATATTGAACCGAACTTCCTTTGCCCGAACGTTATGTTGAGTGCTTTATATTATCTGTTTTTGGTGGCCCTATGCACGGTCTTCATGCTTTTGTCGGCCGTCGCGCTGGTCGTATGCTGGCCGTTCGACAAGGCGCGCCGCACGGTCCACGAACTTTCGCGCGTGTTGGTCCGCATCTTCTTTTTCATCCCGCCTTTCTGGCGGCAGCGGGTCATCGGCCGCGAGTACGCTGACCGGAGCAAGAGCTATGTCATCGTGCTGAACCACAACACAGTAATCGACATTCCGGCGCTTTACTGCATCCCGCTCAATTTCCGGTGGGTTTCCAAGCGCGAGATTTTCAAGGTGCCTTTCTTCGGGCAGTTCCTCGTGCTCCACGGCGACATCTGCATAGACCGCGGGCGTGCCGCCGAAGCCAAGGAGCAGATGGTGCGCGAGGGGTGCAAATGGATTCGCCGCGGCGCTTCGGTGGCGGTGTTCCCCGAGGGTACGCGTTCCAAGGACGGCGAGATCCACCGTTTCAAAACCGGGGCTTTCGCCTTGGCCAAGGAGGCCGGGGTGGGGATTCTGCCCGTGGTGCTGGACGGGACTGCGACGCTTATCAAGAAGAATTTCCTTTTCAACTGGCGCAACCGCATCACCGTGCGCGTGCTGCCGCCCGTCGAAGCCGCGGCGGTCGCCGCAACCGAGGTCCACGAGCTGGCACAGCAGGTCCACGACGACATGGCGGCCGCCCTGGCGGAAATTAAAAATGAAAAATTAAAAATGAAAAATTGAATTTCGCCCTATCCCGGTCGGTTCCGGTCGGTCGGGTCTCGATTTTTAATTCTTCATTCTTAATTTTTAATTCGATATTATGGCAGATTTACTTACCAATAATTCCCCCGAAAACTACGGCGACGACGCCATCGTGACCCTTTCGCCGCGCGAGCACATCCGCCTGCGGCCCGGTATGTATATCGGTAAGCTGGGCGACGGTTCGCAGGCCGACGACGGTATCTACGTCCTCATCAAGGAGGTGGTCGACAACTCCGTCGACGAGTTCATCATGGGTGCCGGGCACCAGGTCGACATCACCATCGAGGACCGTGTCGTGACGGTCCGCGACTACGGGCGCGGCATTCCCCTCAAGTCGCTTTCGGCGGCCGTCTCCGAAATGAATACGGGCGGCAAGTACGGCGGTTCGGCGTTCAAGAAGACCGTGGGTCTCAACGGCGTCGGCGTCAAGGCCGTCAACATGCTTTCGTCCGAGTTCGAGGCCCGGTCGGTGCGCGACGGCGAGGCCCGCACCGTCACCTTCGCCAAGGGGTTGGAGCAGAGCGACCGCTGGGAGTCGGGCGTCGGCGAGCCCAACGGTACGCTGATTCGGTTCCGGGTCGACGAGGAGGTGTTCGGTCCCTACGATTACAACCTCGAATACGTCGAGCAGCTCGTCCGCAACTATACCTACCTCAATCTGGGGCTCACGTTCAATTTCAACGGCACGGCCTACGTCTCCAAGAACGGTCTGCTGGACCTCTTGAACGAGAACATGACCGAGGACCCGCTCTATGCCCCGGTCCATCTGTCGGGCGACGACATCGAGATTGCCATCACCCACGGCACGGGCTACGGCGAGAATTACTATTCGTTCGTCAACGGCCAGTACACTTCGCAGGGCGGTACCCACCAGGCGGCGTTCCGCGAGGCCATCGCCAAGACCGTCAAGGAGTTTTTCCGCAAGGACTACGACCCGCTCGACATCCGCACCTCCATCATCGCCGCCATTTCGGTCAAGGTCACCGACCCCGTCTTCGAGTCGCAGACCAAAATCAAGCTCGGTTCCAAGGAGATAGAGCCCGGGGTTTCGATGCGCAACTTCGTGATGGATTTCCTGACCAAACACCTCGACGACTATCTCCACAAGCACCCCGAGACGGCGCAGATTCTTCAGAAGAAAATCGTCGAGAACGAGAAGGAGCGCAAGGCCATTTCGGGTATCCAGAAAAAGGCGCGCGAGACCGCCAAAAAGGTGTCGCTCAACAACCGCAAGCTGCGCGACTGCAAGATTCACCGCACCGATAAGAGCGAGTTGGCCGAGCGGTCGATGATTTTCATCACCGAGGGCAATTCGGCGTCGGGTTCCATCACCAAGTCGCGCGACGTGCGCACGCAGGCCGTTTTCTCGCTGCGCGGCAAGCCGCTCAACTGCTTCGGGCTCACCAAGAAGGTGGTCTACGAAAACGAGGAGTTCAACCTCTTGCAGGCGGCGCTCAACATCGAGGAGGAGATCGACAACCTGCGTTACGAAAAGGTCGTCATCGCCACCGATGCCGATGTCGACGGCATGCACATCCGGTTGCTCATTACCACGTTCTTCCTCCAGTTCTTTCCCGACGTCATCCGCCGCGGCCACCTCTATATCTTGCAGACCCCGCTGTTCCGCGTCCGTAACAAGAAGGAGACCCATTATTGTTATTCGGAGGAGGAGCGGCTCAAGGCGCTCAAGCAGTGCGGCGCCAACGCCGAAATCACGCGTTTCAAAGGTCTGGGCGAGATTTCGCCCGACGAGTTCCGCGAATTCATCGGCGAGGGGATGCGGCTCGACCGGGTGCGCATCACCAAGGACGACCCCATCCACGACCTGCTGGAGTTCTACATGGGCAAGAACACCTTCGAGCGGCAGGGCTTCATCATCGACAACCTGCGCATTGAGGAAGACCTCGTGGAGCAGGACCTGGCTCTTTCGTAATTCATAATTCACAATTCATAATCCAGAATTGATGTCTCAAGATAAAGATAGAATCCATCCCGAAGAGGAGTTCAACGGGGAGCCCGCGGCGTCCGGAACCGTCGGCGACGGGGTTGCCGAAGCACCCGCCGGCGCGTCCGATGCGGACGATGCCGAAGCGCCTGCCGCCCCGGCCAGGAGCGGCAAGTACGACCGTCTGACGCAGGAGGAGGGCGGGGTGCGCAAGCTCACAGGCATGTACAAGAACTGGTTCCTCGATTACGCATCGTATGTCATCCTCGAACGCGCCGTGCCCCATGTCGAGGACGGTCTGAAGCCCGTGCAGCGGCGTATTCTCCACGCCATGAAGACCGTCGACGACGGCCGCTACAACAAGGTGGCCAACATCGTCGGGCAGACCATGCAGTACCATCCCCACGGCGACGCTTCCATCAAGGATGCCCTCGTGCAGCTGGGGCAGAAAGAGCTGCTGATAGACTGCCAGGGCAACTGGGGCAACATCCTCACGGGCGACGAGGCCGCCGCAGGCCGTTACATCGAGGCGCGTCTGTCGAAATTCGCCCTCGACGTGGTTTTCAACAAGAAGACCACCGAGTGGATGCGTTCCTACGACGGCCGCAACGAGGAGCCTGTGACGCTGCCCATCAAGTTCCCGCTGCTGTTGGCCCAGGGGTCGGACGGCATCGCTGTGGGCTTGGCGTCGAAGATTCTGCCGCACAATTTCAACGAGCTTATCGACGCCTGCATCGCCCATCTGGAGGGGCGCGACTTCGAGCTCTATCCCGATTTCCCCACGGGCGGCACGGCCGACGTGAGCCGTTACAACGACGGTCTGCGGGGCGGGGCGGTCAAGGTGCGGGCGCGCATCTCGAAAATCGACAAGCGCACCCTTGCCATCACCGAAATACCCTATACCACCACCACCGAATCCATCAAGGAGTCGATTATCAAGGCCAACGAAAAGGGCAAAATCAAGATCCGCAAGGTCGACGACAACACGGCCGACAAGGTCGAAATCGTCATCCAGGTGGCTCCCGACGAATCGTCGGACAAGACCATCGACGCGCTCTACGCCTTTACCGACTGCGAGGTCTCCATCTCGCCCAACGCCTGCGTCATCTGGGAGGAGAAGCCCCATTTCCTCGGGGTGCGGGAGATTCTGCGCCGTTCGGCCGACCACACCAAGTGGCTGCTGGGCCGCGAGCTCGAAATCCGGCTCGGCGAGCTGAACGAGGCTTGGCACGCTGCGTCGCTCGAACGCATCTTCATCGAAAACAAGCTCTACCAGCTTATCGAGGGGTGCAAGACCCGCGAAGCGGCCTATGCCGCTGTCGACAAGGGGCTGGCGCCGTTCAAGAAGCTGCTGCGCCGCGAGGTGACCATCGACGACGTGCAGCGGCTCACCGAACTGCGATTCATCCGCATTTCGCGCTACGACACCGAAAAGGCCGACAACGAGATCAAGCAGATCGAGGAGCAGATAGCGCAGACCAAGCACGACATCGAGCACCTCACGGCCTACGCCGTGGCCTACTACCGCCGCATCCGCGAGAAATACGGCGCCGGCCACGAACGCCGCACCGAACTGCGCGAGTTCGATTCCATCGAGGCCACGAAAGTTGCCGTCACGAACGCCAAGCTCTACGTCGACCGCGCCGAGGGTTTCTTCGGCATCGGCAAGTCGATGAAGGATGCCGAGTTCGTCTGCGACTGCTCGGACATCGACGACGTCATCGTCTTCACCAAGGACGGCCGCTACGTCATCACCAAGGTCTCGGACAAGGCGTTCTTCGACAAGGGCATCTACTACATCGGCGTCTTCAAGCGCAACGACGAGCGGACCATCTACAACGTGCTCTACCGCGACGGCCGCAACGGTCCGATTCTGATGAAGCGCTGCGCCATCAAGTCCGTCACGCGCGACAAGGAGTACGACATGACCAAGGGTACGCCGCGCAGCGAGATTCTCTACATGTCGGTCAACCCCAACGGCGAGGCCGAGGTGCTGAAGGTCTACTTCAAGCCCCGTCCGCGGCTCAAGAAGGTGATCGTCGACCTCGATTTCTCGACCCTCGCCATCAAGGGGCGCCAGAGCCAGGGCAACCTCTTCTCGCGCTACGGCATCCACAAAATCGTCTTGAAGGAGCGCGGCGTCTCGACGCTCGGCGGCCAGAGCGTCTGGTTCGACGAGGACGTGCGGCGGCTCAACGCCGACGGGCGCGGCAAGCTCCTCGGCGAGTTCAAGGGCGACGACAAGCTGATCGTCTGGACCTCCAGGAACCAATATTATATTACCGGTTACGACCTCGCCCAGCACTTCCCCGACGAGACCGTGCGGGTCGACCGCTTCGAGGCCGGATGCGTTTACAGCGTCTGCTACTTCGACCGCGCGCAGGGTTATTATTATATGAAGCGTTTCACGGCCGAAGCCACCGACAAGTTGCAGTTCTTCCTCGACGAGGAGGGGCAGTCCGACTTCGTCTGCGTCACCGACCGCGCGGGCGCCCGCCTGGAGATAACCTACAAGGGGGCCCATGCTTCGCGCCCGGCCGACGAAATCGACGTCGACGGGTTCGTGGGGGTCAAGAGCCACCGCGCCAAGGGCAAGCGGCTGACTACTTTCGAGGTCGCGTCGCTGCGGTTCATCGAGCCCGCGCTCCCTCCACAGCCCGAACCCGGGCCGGACGACGAGGAGACGGCCGCGGCGGATTTCGACCTTGCCGAAGATGCCGGGCTTGCCGTTGAGGGGCCGGAAGATTCCGAGGTTTCGGTGCCGCAGGCCGGTGCTGCGCAGGCGTCGGTCTCCGACGAAGTGGCTTTCGAGGTCGAACGGCCCCGCGGCGATGCCGACGAGGTGATCGACCCCGAGCAGTTGGATTTGTTCTGATTTCCGACGGTTATGCGTCCGCTTTTCTTGGTCGGGTACATGGGTTGCGGCAAGAGCACCCTTGCGCGCAAGATTGCGCGGCGGCTCGGCGTGGAGGCGGTCGATACCGACCGGGCGGTGGAGGAGCGGGAGGGGGCGACCGTCGCCGACATCTTCCGTTACGAGGGCGAGGAGCGTTTCCGCGAGGTCGAGCGCGAAGTGCTCGAACGGCTGATCGCCGACCCCGCGACGAGGGTGGTCTCCACGGGCGGAGGGCTTCCGCTGTGGCGCGACAACATGGCCCGGATGAACGAAGCCGGAACAACGGTCTACCTGCGGCGTTCCGCCGAGCAGATCGCGCGGCGCCTTTCGCCCTACGGACGGCAGAAGCGGCCCCGCCTGCGGGGTTTGTCCGACGGCGAGCTGGTCGGCTTCATGGCCCGCGACATCGCCGAGCGCGAACCCTGCTACGCACAGGCCCGGTGGGTGTTCGACTGCGACGCCTTGTCGGACGACGAAGTGGCGGAAAACATATTAAGCAAAATTAAAAATGAAAAATGAAGAATGAAAAATCGGCCCCGGCGGCGTTTCGGACTTCATCGGCAGGGTCCCCGGTTTTGGCTGGTACGTTCTGCGGATTCCGACCCTTGCGGCCGAAAGATTTTTAATTTTTCATTCTCGATTTTAATTATGAATAGCGCTCCCATAGCCATCTACGATTCGGGGCTGGGCGGTCTGACCGTCTGGCGCGAGGTGCGGCGTGCGCTGCCCGGCGAATCGCTCCTCTACCTGGGCGACGGTAAGAACTGCCCCTACGGGTCGCGGCCGCGCGAGGAGATTGTCCGGCTCGCTGACGAGGCGGTCGCCGCGTTGGTCGCCCGGGGGTGCAAGCTCGTGGTCGTCGCCTGCAATACCGCTACGGCCGCCGCCATCGACTTCCTGCGCGGGAAATACGCTCCCATGCCCATTGTCGGTATGGAGCCTGCCGTCAAGCCTGCCTGTCTGGCCACCCGCAGCGGGGTGGTGGGGGTGCTGGCCACCGAGCGCAGTCTCGACGGCGACTTGTTCCGCCGCACGGCCGCGCTCTACGGCAGAGGCATCGAGGTCGTCACGGCTCCCGGCCGGGGATTCGTCGAGTTGGTCGAGAGCGACCGCGAAGCGACGCCCGAAGCCGAGGAGTGTGTGCGCCGGGCCGTCGAGCCCATGTTGGAGCGCGGCGCCGACCAGATTGTGCTGGGGTGTACGCATTATCCGTTCCTGCTGCCCGTGTTGGAGCGCATCGTCGCGGGGCGCGGCGTCGCCATCGTCGACCCGTCGCCCGCCGTCGCCCGGCGCGTCGCCGAGTTGCTCGACCGCTACGGGCTTCGGGCCGCCGCGGACCATGTGCCCGCTTGCGAGTTCCTCACTTTCTCCGACGAAGCCTACCGTTCGCGCCTGGAACTGAAAGCGATGGGTTCGCGCGGCTGATTCCCTCCGTCAGATTTCGGGCGTTGCAGGTCCGGAAATCCGAAAATTTTTGCTACCTTCGCTCGGTCGAATTCTCAGTCAGGTCATGGCATCCCGAAACACCACCACTTCGCCCAATGCACGGCAGCGGGTTCAGCGGAGCAACACCGACAGCATCCGCTGGATCGTCGGCTTGCTGCTGCTCTGCGTCGGGGTGTTCGCCGCCGTGGCGCTCTTTTCTTCGTTTTTTTGTTGGGAGGCCGACCAGAGTATCCTCCGCAAGTCGAGCGAGGAGCCCGAGCTGTTCCGCGAGACGGTCCGCAACTGGTGCGGCGGCACAGGGGCCCGGCTGGGCATCTTGCTGGTCGACCGTTCGCTGGGTGTCTGCGGCATCTTGGTGCCCGTCGTGCTGATGCTCGTGGGCATCCGCATCATCCGCCAGCGCCCCATGTTGCTCAACCATTCGGTGCTTGCGCTGTGCTTGGTCATGATTCTCGGTTCGCTGACCCTGGGTTTCGTGGCCGGAACCCGCGGCAGTCTTTGTTGTTCGACCGGGTGGGGCGGTGCTTTCGGCATCGCGGTGGCCGAATTGCTGAGCGGCCGCATCGGTACTTTCGGAACGGTCATTCTGCTGTTGGTGTGCTGGATTCTGGTCGGCGTTTTCATCAACCGCAATTTCATCAATACGGTCAATTCCGCCGGACAGGCCGTGGTCGGCCGCGGCGAGCGACTCGTCGAAAGTTTCCGGCAGAGGGTCGCTCCGTCCGCGCAGTCCGACAACGAGGAGTTTTTCTACGATACGCCCCTGCCGCCTGCGCAGCCCGTGCAAACCCCTGCTCCGGTGCAGAATCCTGTGCCGCAGGAGGAGGAACCGTGGTTCGATGTTCCGCAGGAGGAGCCCGCTTACCAGCAGGAGGAAGCCCCCTATACGATTCCGCCGCGCACCGAACCGGTGGCGGCCCGGCGGTATGCCGAACCCGTCTCTGCCGAGCCGCGGCGTGCGTCCGTGGCCGAGATGCCCGAGGAGAGCGACGACCCGTTCACCGAAATCGTGCGCAATGCGCCCGCCGAGCCGGAGGAGGTGCCCGAGGAGCCTGCCGGGCCCGTTCTTGTGGCCGGGGACGATGAGTTCCTCGAATTCGACCTCTCGCGCAAGGGCCGTGTCGTCATGGGCCGTGGCGGATTGGTCGAGCTCGACCAGTCTGCGGTGCCCAAGCCCGTGGTCCACGGACCGTTCACCGAAATAACGATGGCGGCCAAGCAGGCGCCTGCCGCCGAACCGGAGCCCGTCGAGGAGGAGCCGCAGAACCCCGGCGAACCCTACCTTGTGACCGTGCCCAAGACCGCGCAGCCGGTACAGCCTGCGTCGTCCGAAGCTCCGGCCGAGGGAGTGGTGGTCACGGTCGAAACCAACCGCGCCCGGCTGGTCGACGAAAAGGCCATTCCGACCGAGAGCTACGACCCGCTCAAGGATCTGATCCACTACCGCAAACCCGCCGTGACGCTGCTCGAAGACTACGTTTCCGATTCGGAGGTAAGCAGCGAGGAGATTTTCGAGAACAAGTCGCGCATCGAGGAGACCCTCAAGTATTTCGGCATCCCCATCCAGCGCATCAAGGCGACGGTGGGCCCCACGGTCACGCTCTACGAGATCGTGCAGGCGCAGGGGGTCAAGATTTCCAAAATCCAGGGTCTCGAAAACGACATTGCCCAGAGCCTCAAGGCGTTGGGTATCCGCATCATTGCCCCCATTCCCGGCAAGGGAACCATCGGCATCGAGGTGCCCAACCGCGACAAGCAGGTCGTGTCGATGTATTCGGCCGTGCGGTCGGTGCGTTTCCAGGAGTCCAAGGCCGAGCTCCCGGTGGTCATCGGGCGCACGATTCAGAACGAGAACTACGTGTTCGACCTCGCCAAGATGCCCCACTTGCTCGTCGCGGGCGCTACCGGACAGGGTAAGTCGGTGGGGCTGAACGCTATTATCACGTCGTTGCTCTACCGCAAGCATCCGGCACAGCTCAAGTTCGTGATGATCGACCCCAAGATGGTCGAATTCTCGCTCTACGCCAAGCTCGAACGCCATTTCCTCGCCAAGATGGAGTCGGAGGAGAAGGCCATCATCACCGACCCGATGAAGGCGGTCTACACGCTCAATTCGCTTTGCATCGAGATGGACAACCGTTTGGAGCTGTGCAGCCAGGCCGGAGCGCGCAACATCGTCGAGTACAACGAGAAGTTCACGGCCCGGCGGCTCAATCCCGAGAAAGGCCACCGCTATCTGCCTTACATCGTCGTCATCGTCGACGAGTTCGCCGACCTTATCATGATGGCGCGCGAGGTCGAGCGGCCCGTCATGCGGCTGGCCCAGAAAGCCCGCGCCGTGGGTATCCACCTTATCATCGCCACGCAGCGTCCCGACGTCAAGGTCATTACCGGAGGTATCAAGGCCAATTTCCCGGCCCGTATCGCTTTCCGCGTCATGCAGATGATCGACTCGCGGACCATCATCGACCAGCCCGGCGCCAACCAGCTCATCGGCCGCGGCGACATGCTTTTCTCCAAGGACGGCGAGCTGACGCGTATTCAGTGCGCGTTGGTCGAGACGCGCGAGGTCGAGCGTATCGTCGAGTACATTTCCAAGCAGCAGGGTTATACCGCGCCTTATCTGTTGCCCGACTACGTGCCCGAGGGGGGCGAGAGCGGGATGGGCAGCGAGGAGGCTTCGGCTCCGGTCAAGTACGACGTGCTTTTCGCGGGTATCGCGCGCGGCGCCGTGGAGAGCGGTTCGATTTCCACGTCGATGATTCAGCGCAATTACGAGGTGGGTTTCAACCGCGCCGGGCGTATCATGATGCAGCTCGAACGGGCCGGCATCGTCGGGCGGCAAATCGGCGCCAAGCCCCGCGAAATCCTCTACCACGACCTCCCGTCGCTCGAAGCCAAGTTGCAGGAGCTGGGGGTGTTCTGACCGGATTTTGCCGCTCCGAGCGAATTTTGTCATTCTGAGCGTCAGCGAAGAACCTAATTTTGCACCTATGAAAAAAGCCGTTGTTTGTTTGTTGGGCGTCGTCTGTATGTTGTTGCCGCCGGCCGTGCTGGCGCAGAGCCGGGCTGAAGAGGTCGTGGCGGCGCTCTCGGCGCAGATGCGTGCGCTCGAAGGGTACGAAATCGGTTTCGAGGTGGCGATGGGGGAGTACCGGGGTACGGGCTCTTATTTCGTCTCGGGCGACAGTTATTACCTTGTCATGGGTGATAACGAGGTTTTCGCCGACGGCAGTACCCGTTTCGAGGTCAGCAACAGCCGCAGGGAAATCATCGTCGGAGAGACGGACGCCGCCAGCCGCAGCCTGCTCGACAATCCGGTCCGGGCGTTCGATTTTCTGGACAGCGAATATGCATCCTCGCTGTTGTGGGTGCGCGACGGCGCGACGGCCGTGCTGCTGACACCCGCGGCCGGGAGCGGTGCTCCGACAGGCAATATTACGCTTGTCGTTGCGACGGCATCCCTTCGTCCGCAGTCCATCGTCTACGACTTCGACGGCGGGCAGGTTACGGTGCGGATTCTTCGGTTCGGGCCGTTCGCCGGGCCGCTCCGCACTTTCGACCGCGCCGCCTATCCCGACTACGAGTGGATCGACTTCCGGTAAGTAAGACCGAGGCTTGTCTTACCGAATCGCACGGAAAATTTTGTTTTTTGCCGGCTTTCCTTTATCTTCGTCGAAAATTCATCATTTTTTTGCCTATGGAACAATAACATCCGAGGACATATAAACAAAAGGCGTTAGCTTGTATTTCGGGATTCTGAAACTTCCACTTATCACGAATGTCCCCGAAGGAATAAAGTTTGACGCCCATGCTGTATCCCAGCGTGGGCTTTATTCCGTTGTTCGGGGACAAGGTTGTGGAAGACCGCAGAATCCGGCATCTTGCGAAGAAGTCCGCGCTTTTTGTTTGTCCGTATCTTCCGATTCGAGGACTTCGGAAATAATCATCACGAACAAACAAACTCGAAAAATGAAAAAACTTTTAATCTTGGCTTGCTGCGCCGTTTGCCTTGCTTCCTGCGGTTCGATCAAGCGTGTCATCATGCCCCGGGCCGTCAACACGATTGATACGGCTCCGCTGGCCGACCTGAATCTCGAACGTTCGGATTACGAAATTCTCAATACGCTTACAGCCGAGGCCACGGTCGTTTATTCCTACGACAGGGACGGTTCCAAAACCGAAATCGTCGATTCCGACGGCGACTTCTCGATGCAGTTCACGACCGGCAAGTTCGGCCTGGCCTGCAAGCACAGCGGCATTCTGAGACTGGGGTATCTGCAAAACGATTACGCAGGAACGACTACCGACATCACGCAGCCCGAGGTTGTTGTCCGTCGGGTGGCTCTCTATCGACTGGTCAATCTGGCGCGCGAGTACGGCGCCGATGCGGTCATCGAGCCGACCATTTCCACGAATGTCGAGCAGACCGGTACGCGCAGTATCACTTACAAGTCGACCGTTACTGCTAAGATCATCAAACTTAAAACGGACCGTTAGCCATGAAGAAAGTCTTTTGGATTGCGGGTGCCGCCATGCTGCTGGGCTTGGCTTCGTGCGCCTCCGTGAAGAACTTCGTCGCTCCCGGTCCTCGGATCATTAACCTGGCGCTCACGGAGGAGCCCCAGGCCAACCGTTATGTCGAACTCGATTACGGCGTCCGGCTCAACGTGCGCGATGCGCGTTCCAACAGCCGTGTGCTTCAGAAGTACGACGCCAGTGCCACCACGCTTCCGCAGGTGCAGACCGACCCCGAAATCGTATCGTTCGTTTCGGAGAGCACGCGCCGTTATATGCGCACGATGGGTTTCAACCTCGATTCCGACGTTGCGACCGACTACATGCTGACGCTTTCGGTCCGCGAGTTCAACCTCGGTTTCCTTTCGGGAGTGGGTTGGTCGGGTACTGTCCAGCTGAATGTCGAGGTCCACGATCAGGATCGCAAGTTGGTCTATCCCAGCGTTGTGGCCGTAGGCCGTGCCAGCCTCGGCGGCAGCGGCAATGATTTTCTTGCGGGGGCCAGGGCCTTGAATACGGCCTATGCCAATGCGTTGAAGGACATCGACTGGGACCGGATTGCCTTTTTCCTCAAGCGGGCCGCTTCGCCGGCTCTCGAAAAGAACAAGCAGGTGACCGGAGCCGGCAATACGGCGCTCGAATCGACCGTCATCCGGTGGTATGTCGATTCGACGCCCAAGGGTGCCGATGTCTCGACCCGCATCGTTTCGTCGACTTCCGAGGTGAAGAACACCAATCAGAACTACGTGGGTTCCACGCCTTACGAGACCACCGAGACGTTCGACGTCAAGGGGCTGACATTCAATAATTCAGGAAACGTGCAGATCGAGGTCGTCTGCGAGAAGCCGGGTTACATCGCGCAGAAGAAGCGTTTCAATCTGCGGCAGGCCATCGAGCAGAAGGAGATTTCCACCAAGTTCAACCTCGTGAAGGAGGAGTAGCTTTTTCATCCGCCATAAGGTCTGTACGACCTGTCCGCGGTTTTGTTTTCCCCGACACCCTGTCGGGGAATTTTTTTTGTGCCGTCAAACGGGCTGAAAAGTGCCGAAAAACGGGTGCTGCCGGAAAAATATCTTCCTGCGAAGCGTATTTTTGCGGCGCAAAATTGCTCAGAACGAAAATAAATCGTATTTTTGTTCGTTGAATACTATGAAATTCCAGAACCCGAAATGTTGACTGAAGAAGAAAAGAATGCCGGGTTGGTGGGGCGCATCATCCCCATCAACATCGAGGAGCAGATGAAGTCGGCCTACATCGACTATTCGATGTCGGTCATCGTCTCCCGTGCCTTGCCCGACGTGCGCGACGGTCTGAAGCCCGTGCACCGGCGCATCCTCTACGATATGAGTGCGGAGTTGAACCTCTATTCCGACAAGCCCACGCGTAAGTCGGCGCGTATCGTCGGCGACGTGCTGGGTAAGTTCCACCCCCACGGCGACGGTTCGGTCTACGACGCCATGGTGCGTCTGGCCCAGGAGTGGTCGATGCGTTATCCGCTCGTCGACGGCCAGGGTAACTTCGGTTCGATGGACGGCGATTCGCCTGCGGCCATGCGTTATACCGAGGCCCGCATGCGCAAGATTACCGACGAGGTGATGGCCGACATCGACAAGGAGACCATCGACTGGACGCTCAACTTCGACGACACCATCGACGAGCCTACGGTCCTGCCGACGAAGATTCCTCTGTTGATTGTCAACGGCGCCAGCGGTATCGCCGTCGGTATGGCCACCAACATGGCTCCGCACAACCTCTCCGAGGTCGTCGACGCCTGCTGTGCCTATGTCGACAATCCCGAAATCACGGGCGAGGAGCTCCTGGACTACGTCAAGGGCCCCGACTTCCCCACGGGCGGCATCATCTACGGTTACGAGGGGGTCAAGGAGGCCATGCTCACGGGCCGCGGCCGCGTCGTCATGCGCGCCAAGACCGAAATCGAGCATACGCCCAGCGGCCGCGAGTGCATCGTCATCACTGAAATTCCCTACATGATCAATAAGGCGGAGATGATCAAGAAAATCGCCGACATGATCAACGACAAGAAGATCGAGGGTATTTCCTATATCAACGACGAGTCCGACCGCAACGGCCTGCGTATCATCGTCATCCTCAAGCAGGATGCCGTCGCCAGCGTCGTGCTCAATACGTTGTTCAAGAATACGCCGTTGCAGACGTCGTTCGCCGTCAACAACATCGCGTTGGTCAACGGGCGGCCGCAGCTGCTCTCCATGCGCGAGCTCATCAAGCACTTCATCGACCACCGCCACGACGTCGTCGTGCGCCGTACGCGTTTCGACAAGCGCAAGGCCGAGGAGCGCTTGCATATCGTGCAGGGTCTGTTGATCGCGCAGGACAACATCGACGAAATCGTGCAGATCATCCGTTCGTCGCAGACTCCCGACGCCGCCAAGCAGACCATGATCGAGCGCTTCGACCTCTCCGACATCCAGGCTTCGGCCATCATCGAGATGCGTCTGCGCGCCCTCACCGGG
Source organism: uncultured Alistipes sp. (assembly GCA_948736885.1). The sequence continues at coordinate 16,061 of CAPXWY010000003.1, read as the reverse complement.
TTGGAGCACGGCAAGCTCATCGCCGAGCGCGACGAGTTGATGAAGCTCATCGCCCATTTGCAGGAGGTGCTCGAAAACGAATCGTTGCAGTTCCGGATTATCAAGGACGAGTTGTTGGAGATGAAGGCCAAGTACGGCGACGAGCGGCGTTCCGAAATCGTCTACGCTTCCGAGGAGTTCAACCCCGAGGATTTCTATGCCGACGACGACATGGTCATCACCATTTCGCACATGGGTTATATCAAGCGTACGCCGTTGGCCGAGTACCGCACGCAGCATCGCGGCGGCGTCGGCGCCAAGGGCAGCGCTACGCGCGACGAGGACTTCATCGAGCACATCTACGTCGCGTCGATGCACAACACCATGTTGTTCTTCACCGAGAAGGGACGTTGTTACTGGCTCAAGGTCTACGAAATTCCCGAGGGCGCGCGTTCGTCCAAGGGGCGTGCCATCCAGAACGTCATCCGCATCGAGCCCGACGATAAGGTGCGCGCTTATATCAACGTCAAGCGGCTCGACGACCAGGAGTATGTCGACAGCAACTACATCATCATGTGTACCAAGGCCGGTACCATCAAGAAGACCAAGTTGGAGGCTTATTCGCGGCCGCGGCAGAACGGCGTCAACGCCATCGTCATCCGCGAGGGCGACCAGCTCATCGAGGCTAAGCTCACCAGCGGGTCGGCCGAGGTGATGATCGCCGCCAAGGAGGGCAAGGCCATCCGGTTCAACGAGGCTACGGTGCGGCCTATCGGGCGCGTCGGCGCCGGTGTGCGCGGTATTTCGCTCGAGGGCGACGACGAGGTGGTCGGTATGATTTGCATCGAGCCCGACGACAAGCGCGACGTGTTGGTGCTCAGCGAGAACGGTTACGGCAAGCGTACCGACCTCGACGAGTACCGCATCACCAACCGCGGCGGCAAGGGCGTGAAGACCATCAACATTACCGAGAAGACCGGCAAGTTGATTGCCATTCAGTCCGTCACCGACGAGAACGACCTGATGATCATCAACCGTTCGGGTCTCACCATCCGTACTTCCGTCGGGCAGATTCGTCTGGCCGGGCGTGCTACGCAGGGCGTGCGCATCATCAACCTCCGCGAGGGCGACGCCATCGCTTCGGTCATGGCCGTGCCTGCTTCCGACGAGGAGCCCGAAACGGCCGAGGACCAGCAGCCTGCCGAGGGCGGTGTTCCCGAATCCGGTGCGGCTCCCGCGGCCGAGGGTCAGCAGCCCGCCGAGGAATAGTCGTCATACCTATGTAAAACCTTAAATTCCATACTTATGAAAAAAACGATTTGGATGGCCTTTGCAGCGTTGATGCTGGCAGCTCCCGTTGCGAACGCCCAGAAAGTGAACGAATCGGCTTTCCGCTCCAAGATCGAAAAGAGCAATGCCGACATCGCCGACGCCAAGAAGAACGGCAAGGCTTCGACGTGGATCAACCGCGGCAAGGCGTTCTACGAGGCGGCTGCCGAGCCTACCAAGAACCTCTTCCCCAACATGGACGCCCCGATGCTCAAGTTGGCCGTCGGCGAGCCGAAAGCGGTGAGTGCGGCCGAAATCGGCGGGCAGCCCTGCGAGGCGTGGGAGTATCCTTATTTCACGGTCTATATCCGCAACGGTAAGGTCGCTACCTGGAAGCAGACCCGCCAGATTGTCGACAACGCCGTTCCGCAGGCTATCGAGGCTTACAACAAGGCTTACGAAATCGACCCCAAGGCGGGCGACAAGGTCAAGGCCGGGCTCAAGCAGGTCAGCGATTATTGTTCGATGGCCGGCAATGCCGAGCTCGACCTGGGCAATTCCGCGGCTGCTGCCGACGCTTACATGCAGGCTTTCGAGGCGCAGTCCGGTCCCGCTTACGGGCAGGCCGACCCCGTGCTGCTCTACTATGCGGGTTACCTGCGTACGTTCGACGGCGCCAACCACCCCGAATCGTTCGCACTCGGTTCCGAGTACCTCAACATGGCGCTCGACCGGGGTTATACCGACGAGGAGGGCAATATCTATTATTACCTCTTCCACAGTTATTACGGTCAGAAGGACAACGATCCCGCTTTCGTGACGCGCGCCAAGGATGCGTTGCTCACCGGTATCGAGAAGTTCCCCAAGAACGAGCGGATTCTCGAAGGGCTGATGCAGCTCTACACTTCGGAGCCCAACGTCGGCGACCCGGCCGATTTGGTGGCCATGATCGAGAGCGCCATCGCCGAGAATCCCGAGAATATCGACTTGTGGTTCAGCCGCGGCCGTACGTTCTTCGCGTTGAAGAACTACGACGAGAGCATCGCTTCGTTCGCCAAGGTCGTGGAGTTGCAGCCCGAGATGTTCGAGGGTTATTATTTCCTCGGTTACATGTACACGGTCAAGGGCGACGCCATGAACGACGCCATCGGTAAGAACACTTACAACAGCCAGTCGGCTTACGATGCCGACCAGAAGGCCGTGACCGAGGTTTACCTCGCCGCCGTGCCTTATTTCGAGAAGGCGCACCAGCTCAAGCCCGACCACTTCGAGACGATTCAGTTGCTCAAGCAGCTTTGCTTCCGTCTGCGCGACGAGGAGGGCATCATGGACAAGTACAACACTTACAACACTTTGTTCCAGCAGGCCCAGGCCAATCAGTAGGCTGCCCGGTCGATTGTTAAAAAGGCTGTCCCGAAACTCGGGACAGCCTTTTCGTTTCGGGGCGTCGTAGGGTGGTTTTTCATACGCCGCGCAGGCGCGGCCGTTTTTGCGGGTATGGCGCTGGTCGGTGGCGCGGCCGTTTCTGTGGCCCAAAAAATTTCCTTATCGCGCAATCCGGCCCGAAGCACTGCCGCCCACCAGGGCATCGACTTCTTCGACCGTCATACGGTTGTAGTCGCCCGGTACGGTGTTCTTCAGCGCGCAGGCCGCGGCTCCGAAGTCCAGCGCCTGTTGGGGCGTGCGGCCCGCATGCAGGCTGTATATGATGCCGCCCACGAACGCGTCGCCCACGCCCACGCAGTCGACCACAGGTTCGATTTCGTAGACCCGCGTCGTCAGCAGGCGCCCCTCGGTGCTGAGGGTGCCCGATACGGTATGGTGGTTGGCGTTGAGTACGTTGCGCAGGGCGAATACCGCCATGCGGCAGTTCGGGAAGCGTGCCGCCGTCTCCCGGGCTGCCGCTTCGTAGTCCGCCGCGTCGAGTTTGTCGCTCGCTTCGCGGTTTTTCAGCGTCGGGACTCCGATGCCCGCCACCGTGGCGTATTCGTCGTCCGTGCCGAAAAGGACGTCGCATTCGCCCATCATCGGCACAAGCACTTCGCGGGCCGTCTTGCCGTAGCGCCACAGGTTTTTGCGGTAGTTGATGTCGCACGAGACCGTCAGCCCCAGCCGGCGCGCCGCGCCGATGGCTTCGGCGCACACTTCGGCCGTGTCGGCGCTCACGGCCGCCGCAATGCCCGACCAGTGGAACCAGCCCGCATCGCGGAACGTCTCCTCCCAGTCGATCATCCCCGGCCGCAGCGCGTCGAACGACGAGCCCGCCCGGTCGTAGACCACCTGCGAGGAGCGGATGGACGCCGCCTTTTCCATGTAGTAGAGCCCCATGCGGTCGCCGCCGCGGACTATGCGGCCGGTCTCCACGCCGTTGCGGCGCAGGTCTTCGACGGCCGCCGTCGCTATCTTGTTGGCAGGCAGGCACGTGACGAATTCGCTGCGGACGCCGTAGTTGGCCAGCGACACCGCTACGTTGGCTTCGCTGCCCCCGAAGGTGACTTCGTAGACGGGGCTTTGGTCGAAACGGCGGTTCGCGGGCGGCGTCAGCCGGAGCATGATTTCGCCGAAGGTGACTATTTTTCGGGTGTTTTCCATTTTCTCGGTGCCTTTTTGCGGCAAGACCCGGGAGCGGGTCCCGGACCTCGTCGTCTCTTCGGTTGTCGGTTTTCGTCAGCGGACTATGCGTACTTCGAGCGGTGTTTGCAGCGCGGCCGCCGCTTCGGCCGTGGTCGCGGTCCAATGGTCCATGCCGTCCACACCGCCTTTGCTCCAGCCCGAGCCTGCGTAGTAGACCAGCGGTTGGCCGTCGGCCGCCGTCTTCACGGCCAGCGCATGGCCCAGCGTGTCGGGCAGGATTTCGGCGCCCGGCAGTACGATGGCCAGATAGATGTCGCCGTCGCTCGCCGGGTCGGCCGAATCCGAAGCCGCTTCGCGCAGCGCGAACCAGCCCTCGCCCTGCGCGAACGCCTTGACGTCGTGGCGTACCACGCCCGCGGCTATCGGCAGTTCGGCGGCTCCCGTGTAGCGGTTTTCCATCCGCGAGAAGCGCGATCCCGCGTCCAGCGATATGGTCTTGACCAGCGACACTTGTTTGCCGTCCACGTCGAACGGCGCGTAGGTCAGTTCCACCGTCGTGCGGATGGGGCCGTTGTCGAGGGTGCGCTGCGCGGCGTAGTTGTGGCCCATCATCCAGAACTTGCCGCCCGCGAACGGCAGCGAGGCTCCCGAGCCCAGCGTCACGCCCACTTTGTAGCAGTCCATGCCGTCGCCGTAGTCGTGGTGATAGTGGCCGCGGGCATAGCGTTCGTCGATTACCAGGCGGTCGGTCGACTTCACCCATACGTCGATGCCCGGGGTGATGAGTTTCTCGGGCGAGGTCTCAAGCGCCGGGCCGTAGAGCCGGTAGGCTACCTTGTCGTTTTCCCATGCGTAGTCATCGTAGCGTTCGGGTACCTGGCGGCCGTAGGCTTTCGACGGGTAGGCTTCGCGTTCGCCCTCGGCGACGGTGAAGCGCAGCGTCTGCCCGGCTTCGGCGTCGGTCTGGAATATCAGCGCCTGCGGTTTTTCGTGCCCGGCGTAGATCACCTGCGAGGGTATCTGCTTGCCCTCCGCGTCCGTTACCACGACCGTTTCCGGCTTTACGCCCCGCAGTTCCGTCCACGCGATTTCCACGGTCTGCGCTTCGCGGGCATGCTGCGTCGGGTTGCTTACTTCGATCTGCACGCTCTGCGCACAGGATGCGAGCGCCAGCAGGGCGGCGCCCGGAATGATTTTGCGAATCATGACGTTGAATCTGTTTGCGTTGGTTGTACTGCAAAATTACGTACTTTTTCGCTTCCGTGCCAACCCGAAAGACAAATTAATATATCGGACTGGCAAATATTATACTTAATTTGGTAATTTTTCGCATTGGCGTTTCCCGATAATGTGCTAATTTTACATTCCGAAAACCGCGTAGAAATCCAAACCGAAATACCTATCATGAAACAGTTCAACGACGACAACTTCCTGTTGCAGACGCGTGCCGCCGAAAGGCTCTACCACGAGCACGCCGCCAAGATGCCGATCATCGACTACCATTGCCACCTCATTCCCGGGTACGTGGCCTCGAACCACCGCTTCGACAACCTGTCGAAAATCTGGCTGGAGGGCGACCATTACAAGTGGCGCGCCATGCGTACCAACGGCGTCGACGAGCGGTTCTGCACGGGTAAGGATACTTCCGACTGGGAGAAGTTCGAGAAGTGGGCCGAGACGGTTCCTTATACCATGCGCAACCCCTTGTACCACTGGACCCACCTGGAGCTCAAGACGGCGTTCGGCGTCACCGACCTGCTCTGCCCGCAGACCGCGCGCAAGATTTACGACGAGTGCACCGAGAAGTTGCAGAAGCCCGAGTTCTTCGCCCGTGGTCTGATGCAGCACTACAACGTCGAGGTCGTCTGCACCACCGACGACCCCGTCGATTCGCTGGAGCACCATATCAGGGTCGCCGAGGACGGTTTCGCCGTGCGGATGCTGCCCACATGGCGTCCCGACAAGGCCATGGCCGTCGAGGTGCCCGCCAATTTCCGCGCTTACATCGAGAAGCTCTCCGAGGTCTCGGGCGTCGAAATCCGCAAGTTCTCCGACGTCATCGACGCCCTGCGCGTGCGTCACAAGTTCTTCGAGCAGGTGGGCTGCCGCCTTTCGGACCACGGCATCGAGGAGTTCTACGCCGAGGATTACACGCAGGCCGAAATCGACGCTATCTTTAATAAGGTGTTCGGCGGTACGGAGCTATCGCGCGAGGAAATCCGCAAGTTCAAGACGGCCATGATGGTCGAATTCGCCGTCATGGACCACGAGACGGGTTGGACCCAGCAGTTCCACTACGGCGCCATCCGCGACAACAATTCGCGCATGTTCCGTCAGTTGGGCCCCGACACCGGGTTCGATTCCATCGGCGACTTCACCGTGGGCAAGGCCATGTCCAAGTTCTTCGACATGCTCGACCGCAACGACAAGCTCACCAAGGCCATCATCTACAACCTCAATCCCCGCGACAACGAGCTCGTCGCTACCATGCTCGGCAACTTCCAGGACGGCCGTTACGGCGCCGGCAAGATCCAGTTCGGTTCGGGTTGGTGGTTCCTCGACCAGAAGGACGGCATGGAGAAGCAGATGAACGCCCTTTCGACGCTGGGTCTCTTGAGCCGTTTCGTCGGCATGCTCACCGATTCGCGTTCGTTCCTCTCGTACCCGCGCCACGAGTATTTCCGCCGCACGCTCTGCAACCTGTTGGGCAACGACATCGAGCAGGGTCTGTTGCCCGCGTCGGAAATCGAGTTCATCGGCCGCGAAATCGTCGAGGGCGTATGTTACCGCAATGCCAAGAATTATTTCCAATTTTAATCAATCGTCAATAACCCTATGAAAATCGTCACTTTGGGTGAAATCATGCTGCGTCTTTCGACGCCCGGCAACACCCGTTTCGTTCAGTCCGATTCGTTCGACGTCGTCTACGGCGGCGGCGAGGCCAATGTGGCCGTCAGCTGCGCCAACTACGGTCACGACGCCTATTTCGTTTCCAAGCTGCCCAAGCACGAAATCGGTCAGTCGGCTGTCAACGCACTGCGCAAATACGGTGTCAGGACCGATTTCATCGCCCGCGGCGGCGACCGCGTAGGTATCTATTACCTCGAAACGGGTGCTTCGATGCGTCCCTCGAAGGTCATCTACGACCGCGCCCACTCGGCCATCGCCGAGGCCGACGCTGCCGATTTCGATTTCGACGCCATCATGGAGGGAGCCCAGTGGTTCCATTGGTCGGGCATCACGCCGGCCATCTCCGACAAGGCCGCCGAGCTCACCCGCCTGGCCTGCGAGGCCGCCAAGCGCCACGGCGTCACGGTTTCGGTCGACCTCAATTTCCGCAAGAAGCTCTGGACCAAGGAGAAGGCCCAGTCCATCATGCGTCCTCTGATGCAGTACGTCGACGTCTGCATCGGTAACGAGGAGGACGCCGAGCTGTGTCTCGGTTTCAAGCCCGACGCCAACGTCGAGGGCGGCGAGACCAACGCCGAGGGTTACAAGGGCATCTTCCGTCAGATGGCCGAGACGTTCGGGTTCAAGTACGTCATTTCGACCTTGCGCGAATCGTTCTCCGCTACGCACAACGGGTGGAAAGCCATGATTTACAACGGCCAGGAGTTCTACGAGTCGAAGCGTTACGACATCGATCCCATCGTCGACCGTGTCGGCGGCGGCGACTCGTTCTCGGGCGGCATCATCCATGGCCTGCTCACCAAGTCCACGCAGGGCGAGGCCCTCGAGTTCGCCGTGGCCGCTTCGGCGCTGAAGCACACCATCAACGGCGACTTCAACCTCGTTTCGGTCGAGGAGGTCGAATCCTTGGCCGGCGGCAACGCCAACGGCCGCGTGCAGCGTTAGAAATTAAGAATTAAAAATTAAGAATTAAAAATTCGGTTGTCCGGCTGATTCGCGGTGCAGCTCATGGAGTTGCACCGCGGGTTCCGCAGACCGCAGCCGCATAGTTGAATTCCGATTGGAAATTTTCGGTCGTCATTCTTCTGTTTCGGAGCCTTTGACTTCATTCAGAATGGCACCGCGTTGAAAACCGGAAATTCACTTTTAACTCTTCACCTTTCACTTTATAAAAAATGGCAAGATTCAATAAGTCTCAGGTCATGGAGGCCATCGGCAAGACCGGTATGGTCCCCGTGTTCTATCATGCCGACGCCGAGATCGCCAAGCAGGTTCTCAAGGCTTGTTACGAGGGCGGTGTGCGTGCTTTCGAGTTCACCAACCGCGGCGACTTCGCTTCGGAGGTCTTCATTGAGTTGGTGAAGTTCGCCGCTAAGGAGTGCCCCGACATGGTGTTGGGTATCGGTTCCATCGTCGACGCGCCCACGGCTGCCCTCTATATGCAGTACGGCGCTAATTTCGTCGTCGGTCCTTACCTTAATCCCGACGTCGCCAGGGTCTGCAACCGCCACCTCGTGCCTTATACGCCCGGGTGCGGTTCCGTCACCGAAATCGGTACGGCGCAGGAGTTGGGCTGCGACCTCACCAAGGTCTTCCCCGCTGGCAACGTCGGCGGTCCGTCGTTCGTCAAGAACGTCAAGGCGCCGCTGCCGTGGTCCAATATCATGGCTACGGGCGCCGTCGAGCCCACCGAGGAGAACCTCACCGCGTGGTTCAAGGCCGGCGTCTTCTGCGTCGGCATGGGTTCGCAGCTCTTCCCCAAGGAGGTCATCGCCGCCAAGGAGTGGAAGGCCATCGCCGAGAAATGCCGCTTCGCCCTCGGCGTCATCGCCGCCGTAAGGGGCAAGTAGGGTAGACGGGGACTTCCCGCGTCCCGACAGCAGGGGCGCGGAAGTTCTTCGCCGCGCGGCTGCCGCCGTCCCGATTCAACCGAAACTTTTAACCGGAAATCTTAAATGACTGATATCAAGAAAAACATGACGAACTGGCGTTGGTGGATGTGCCTGCTTTTGTTCGTCGCCACCACGGTCAATTACCTCGACCGTCAGGTGCTTTCGCTCACCTGGAAGGACTTCATCGCCCCCGAGTTCCATTGGACCGATTCCGATTACGGTACCATCACGGGTTTCTTCTCCATCTTCTACGCCGTCGCCTGCCTTTTCGCGGGTAAGTTCGTCGATTGGATGGGTACCAAGAAAGGTTACCTTTGGGCCATCGGCATCTGGTCGTTCGGCGCCTGTCTCCACGCCGTTTGCGGTTGGGCCACCATGCACATCGAGGGTTACGCTTCGCTCGAAGCCATGCGCGCCGTCGAGTACGGCACCGAGGCTGCCATAGCCATCGCCACCGTCAGCGTCTGGTTGTTCCTCGTCTGCCGCGCCATCCTCGCCCTCGGCGAAGCCGGCAACTTCCCCGCCGCCATCAAGGTCACCGCCGAGTATTTCCCCAAGAAGGACCGTGCATTCGCCACGTCGCTCTTCAACGCCGGGGCTTCGGTCGGGGCGCTCGTCGCTCCGCTTTCCATTCCCGTTTTGGCTTCGAAGTGGGGTTGGGAGATGGCTTTCATCATCATCGGCGCCCTCGGTTTCGTGTGGATGTTCTTTTGGATTTTCATGTACGACAAGCCCCGCGAATCCCGGTTCGTCAACCAGGCCGAGCTCGATTACATGTTGCAGGACGAGGCCGGGCAGCCCGCCGAGACCAAGTCCGCAGACGACGAAAAGGCCATTCCCTTCATCCGTTGCTTCGGTTACAAGCAGACCTGGTCGTTCATCGTCGGCAAGTTCTTCACCGACGGCGTGTGGTGGTTCTACCTCTTCTGGGCTCCGGCCTACTTCTCCGAGTGCGGTTATTCGATGGAGACTACCACCGGTAAGATGCTCGTTTTCGTGCTCTACCTCATCGTCACCGTCATCTCCATCGGCGGCGGTTACCTGCCCAAGTTCTTCGTCGAGCAGAAGCGCATGGAGCCTTATTCGGGCCGTATGCTCGCTATGTTGATTTTCGCTTTCTTCCCTTTGCTGGCGTTGTTCGCACAGCCGTTGCAGGGTCTTTCCGTCTGGTTCCCCGCCGTCATCATCGGTATCGCGGGCGCCGGGCACCAGGCTTGGTCGGCCAACCTCTTTTCCACTATCGGCGACATGTTCCCCAAGTCGACCATCGCCACCATCACAGGCATCGGCGCCATGGCCGGGGGTATCGGTTCGTTCCTCATCAACAAGGGGGCCGGTATGTTGTTCGATTATTCCGCCGCCCAGGGCGAGGCGTTCTCGTTCTTCGGGTTCAGCGGCAAGCCCGCAGGTTACATGATCGTCTTCTGCATCTGCGCCGTGGCTTACCTGTTCGCGTGGTTCATCATGAAGAGCCTCGTGCCCAAGTACAAACCTATCGTGTTGAAGTAATCTCAAATCAATTGCAATGATCAAGCAGCTCAATAAGTCTGCCGTCTCCAAGCCGGAGCGGCCCGTCAGAATCCTCCAGTTCGGCGAGGGCAATTTCCTGCGTGCGTTCGTCGACTGGCAGATCGACATCGCCAACGAGAAGGGCGTCATGAATTCGGGCGTGGCCATCTGCCAGCCCATCCTCGACCCCGAGCACAAGGTGCTCGGCATGATCGACATGCTCCATAAGCAGGACAACCTCTACCACGTTTATCTGGAGGGTATCGAGAACAAGCAGCCCAAGAAGGACGTGCGGCTCGTCAAGAGCGTCATGGATTCGTTCAATCCCTATGTCGATTATGCGAAGTACGAGCAGTATTTCCTCTCGCCCGAGTTGAAGATCACCATCTCCAACACCACCGAGGCCGGTATCCGTTACGAGGAGGGCGACGACCTCACGGCCTGCCCGCCCAAGTCGTACCCCGCCAAGATGACCGCCTTGCTTTACAAGCGTTTCAAGCACTTCGGCGGCGACCCCTCCAAGGGGCTTTGCATCATCTGCTGCGAGCTCATCGAGAACAACGGTTCCACGCTCCACGAGTACGTCATCAGGCACGCCGAGTATAACAAGTTGGGGCAGGATTTCATCGACTGGGTCGAGCAGAACTGCCACTTCTGCGATACGCTCGTCGACCGCATCGTCCCCGGGTTCCCGCGCGACACCATCAACGAGATCAAGGAGGAGTTAGGTTTCGACGACAATCTCGTCGTCAAGGCCGAGTTGTACCACCTCTGGGCTATCGGCGGTCCCGGTTACAAGGAGGTCATGAAGGAGCTGCCGCTCGACAAGGCAGGTCTGCACGTCATCTTCATGCCCTCTATCAAGCAGTTCCGCGACAAGAAGGTGCGCATTCTCAACGGGTCGCACACCGGCATGGTGCCCATCGCCTTGCAGATGGGTTGCGAGACCGTCATGGACGCGTTCAATACGCCCGCTATCGAGAAGTTCATCAACGACATGGTCGCCGAGGAGGTGATTCCCATGATCGAGGAGGACCAGGCCGAGCTGAAGCAGTTCGCCGCCGGGATTCTGGAGCGTTTCTACAACCCCTATATCAAGCACATGCTCAAGTCCATTTCGCTCAATTCGCTGTCGAAATGGGAGGCCCGCAATTATCCCACCGTCAAGGACAATTGGTTCAAGGCCAAGCGCGTCGCTCAGCACGAGTGTTTCACGTTCGCCGCGTTGTTGTCGCTCTACGGTCCCGAAAGCGGGTTCCAGCCCGACGATACGCAGGAGTTCGTCGATTTCATTCGTAAGAGCTGGAATCCCGCCGACTTGGAGGCCACCGTCGCGAAGATCGTGAAAGAAAGCGGTATCTTCACCGTCGATTTCTCCGAGGTGCCGGGCTTCGTTCCCGCCGTCGCCGCTTACCTCGCCGACATCCGCGGACTGGGTATGGCCAAGGCGTTGGACAAGTTCCTCAGCAAGTAGACCCATCGTTCATCCGGGGCGGGTGTTCTTCGCAGGAAGAGCGTGCCCGCCCCTTTTTTCGAGTATAGAGCCATGAAACGGTTTCTGAAAATCAACGCCGCGGACAACGTCGCCGTGGCCCTCGCCGACAACCTTTGGGCCGGCGAGTCGTTCGACGTCGACGGCGTGCAGGTCACCCTGCGCGAGACCGTCGCCCGCGGTCATAAGTTCGCCTTGCGCGACATCGCCGAGGGCGAGAACATCGTCAAGTACGGTTATCCCATCGGCCACGCTGCCGAGCCGATTCCTGCCGGTGCGTGGATTCATTCCCACAACCTCAAAACCAACCTCCGCGACGACTTGGAGTACGCCTATGCGCCCAAGGTCTACGAGGTCGGTTATCCCAAGAGCGACGCCAAGGTCATGGGTTACCTCCGCAAGGACGGTACGATGGGCATCCGCAACGAGTTGTGGATCGTCCCCTCGGTCGGGTGCGTCAACGGGCAGGCGCAGGCCATCGCCGAGCGCGTCAAGGCCGAGTGCGATTGTTCGCACCTCGACGACGTGCGGGTCTATACCCATAATTACGGTTGTTCGCAGTTGGGTGACGACCACGCCAATACACAGCGGGCCCTCGCCGCTTTGATCAAGCATCCCAATGCCGGGGCGGTCCTCGTCTTGGGTCTCGGGTGCGAGAACAATCAGGTTTCGGCCCTCAAGGAGACCATCGGCGAGTGGGACGCCGAGCGCGTGAAGTTCCTCATCGCCCAGGAGGTCGAGGACGAAATCGCCGCAGGTTTCGAGATCTGCCGCGAGCTCGTCGAGAAGACCCGCGCCGACAGGCGCCGGCCGCTGCCGCTTTCCTGCCTCCGCGTGGGGCTCAAGTGCGGCGGTTCCGACGGTTTTTCGGGCATCACGGCCAATCCGCTCGTCGGGCTTTTCTCCGATTGGCTCATCGCGCAGGGCGGCACCACCGTGCTGACCGAGGTGCCCGAGATGTTCGGCGCCGAAACCATCCTCATGGACCGCGCCGAGAGCCGGCAGGTTTTCGACCGGACGGTCTGCCTCATCAACGATTTCAAGGGTTATTTCCGCAAGTTCGACCAGCCCATTTACGAGAATCCCTCGCCCGGCAACAAGAAGGGCGGCATCACCACGCTCGAAGAGAAATCGTTGGGGTGCGTGCAGAAAGGCGGTGCCCAGCAGGTCGTCGACGTGCTCAAGTACACGCAGCCCATTTGCAGGCAGGGGCTCAACCTCTTGCAGGCTCCGGGTAACGACCTCGTCGCCGCTTCGGCCCTCGCCTTGTCGGGGTGCCAACTCGTGTTGTTCACCACCGGGCGCGGTACGCCGTTCGGGGCTTTCGTGCCGACGATGAAGATTTCGACCAATACGCAGCTCTCGAAATTCAAGTCCAACTGGATCGACTTCAACGCCGGAACGCTCGTCGAGGACGAGGAGCCGCAGGCCGTCTTGGAGCGTTTCATCGCCAAGGTTCTCGCCACGGCCAACGGCGAGCATCTGCTCCACGAGAAGACCGGGTTCAAGGAAATCGCCATCTTCAAGACGGGCGTTACCTTGTAATTAAAAATGAAAAATTAAGAATTGAAAATAGTCTTTTTCGCAGTATCGTGTCATTCTGAGCGTCAGCGAAGAATCTTTGTAAAATGAAACGAATCCTCCTTTTCTTCGCTTTGCTGTGCGGCTGTTGCGCTGCGGCGCAGGAGAAGTCCGTGTATGTCGTCGACTGCAACGGCGGTGGGGATTTCACCTCCGTGCAGGCTTGTTTCGATGCGTTGCCTTCCAAGTCCGCCGCGTGGCGCACCGTGCGCATCATGCCCGGTACTTACCGCGAGAAAGTCACCTTGGACGTCTACAAGGACAAGGTCCGAATCGTCGGCGTGGGCGGTCGCGACAGCGTGCGCATCGTTTGGAGCGACTTCTCGGGCAAGGTCGTCGACGGTTACGAGCTGACCACCTACGATAGTTATACCATGTCCCTCCAGGCCGACGACGTGTGGCTCGAAGGGCTCACCGTCGCCAACGACGCCGGCAGGGTGGGGCAGGCCGTGGCGCTCGAAACCCGCGGCGACCGCATCTTGGTGGGCGACTGTGCGCTCGTCGGCGACCAGGATACGTTCTTCACCAAGGGTTATGTCTCGCGCGTCCATGTCGTCGATACGTATATCGAGGGTACCACCGATTTCATCTTCGGTCCCTCCATCGTCCTGTTCGACGGCTGTGCGATCCATTGCAAGGCCGACAGCTACATTACAGCCGCATCGACCACCGAGCGCAACAAGTACGGCTATGTCTTCCGCGATTGCCGCGTGACGGCCGCTGACGGCGTGACGAAAGTCTACCTCGGGCGGCCTTGGAAATCCACCGCACGCACCGTGTGGCTTCGGTGCGAGTTTCCCGCCGCCATCCGCCCCGAGGGGTGGCACAACTGGCGCGACCCCGCCCGCGAGCGCACTTCGTTCTACGCCGAGTGGCGCTGTGGCGGCCCCGGTGCCGACCGCAGCCGCCGCGTGGCGTGGTCGCACGAGCTCTCCGACGACGAGGCCGCCGACTACACGCCCGAGCATATTTTCGCCAAAAAGACCGGTTCCGAGCAGTTCCGCAGCGACTGGACGGGCCGTTTCCAATCCATCGACCTATGAAAAAACTCTTTTTGCTTTTCGGCCTTTTTTCGGCCGCTGCCGTTTCGGCACAGACCGTCTGGACGCCCGATTTGGGCAACGGCAAGTACAAGAATCCCGTGCTCTACGCCGATTATTCCGACCCCGACGTCACCCGCACGGGCGACGATTTCTGGATGACTTCCTCGTCGTTCAACTGCGCCCCGGGGTTGCAGATTCTCCATTCGACCGATTTGGTGAACTGGGAAATCGTCAACACCGTCTTCACCCGGCAGCCGCCCTACGACCATTTCGACAAGCCCCGCCACGGCGAGGGGGTCTGGGCGCCTTCCATCCGGTTCCACGACGGCTGGTACTATATCTATTGGGGCAATCCCTACGTCGGCATCTACATGACCAAGACGCAGGACCCGCGCGGCGAGTGGTCGGAACCCCTCCTCATCAAGAAGGTGCTGGGCATCATCGACACCTGCCCTTTGTGGGACGACGACGGTAAGGCCTATCTGGTCCACGGTTGGGCCGGGTCGTGCGCCGGGTTGAAAAGCGTGTTGAGCGTCTGCGAAATGACGCCCGACGGCGAGCGGCTCATCGGCGAGGACGTGCTGATTTTCGACGGCCACGGCGACCATCCCACCGTCGAGGGTCCCAAGTTCTACAAGCGCAACGGTTGGTATTACGTCTTCGCTCCCGCGGGCGGCGTCAAGCCCGGCTGGCAGATCGTCCTGCGTTCCAAGTCGCCTTGGGGTCCCTACGAGTGCCGTACCGTGCTCCACCAGGGCAATACCAAGACCCCTGGCCCCCACCAGGGAGGTTTGGTCGACGACGTCGAGGGCAATTCGTGGTTCGTCCACTTCGTCGACATGTACGCCTACGGGCGGGTCGTTCATCTTCAGCCCGTCACGTGGTCCGACGACGACTGGTGCATCGTCGGCGTCGACCGCAACGGCGACGGCATCGGCGAGCCCGTCGATACTTTCCGCAAGCCTGCTTCCCGCGTCAAAAGCGCCGTCCGCACGCCTGCCGACAGCGACGAGTTCGACGGCCGCACGCTCGGGCTGCAATGGCAGTGGCATGCCAATCCCCAGCTCGGTTGGTACTTCCCCAACCCCTCCGACGGCGAGCTTCGCCTTTATTGCCGCAACCGCCCCGAGGGTTGGCGCAACCTCTCCGACAACGGCAATCTGCTCTTGCAGAAAATCAACGCCCCGACCTATACCGCCACTACGAAGCTCCGTTTCCATCCCTCCTACGAGGGCGACCGCGCCGGGTTGATTGTCATGGGCCACGATTATGCCACCATCGGGCTGCGTTATGCCGACGGCAGGCTCCTCGTCGAGCGGACCACCTGCAAGCGCGCCATGAAAAAGGGTGCTCCCGAGATTGTCGACGCTTCGCAGCCGTTCGCCGCTTCGGGCGAGCCCGTCGACGTGTGGTTCCGGTGCCGTTTCGAGCAGCAGTGGAACGACGACGCTACGCCGCGGCTGGTTTGCAGACTTTCGTTCAGCACCGACGGCAAGCGCTTCCGCGAGTTGGGCGACGCTTTCACCGCCGAGGCCGGGCATTGGATCGGCGCCAAGGTCGGTTACTTCGCCGATGCCCAGGTCCATAAGAACGACGCCGGGTGGATCGACGTCGATTGGTTCCGCACTTCCAAATAGTCCTGTTCCGACATTCAAAACAAAGCCAGCTTCCGAATCGGAGACTGGCTTTGTTTTTCGGGTGTTGTTCGGTGGTGGCTCTACCCGTCGGAAATTTTTATTGTGAATTGTGAATTGTGAATTGTGAATTGTGAATTGTGAATTGTGAATTGTGAATTGTGAATTGTGAATTGTG
>CAPXWY010000002.1:193958-248496 GCA_948736885.1 uncultured Alistipes sp. | reverse complement strand
GTTCGCAAGGGAAAAGATTCTTCACTTCGTTCAGAATGACAAAGTAGGGTTGTCGAGGTGGGACGATCGCAGCCGGTCCGGGCGAACGATTTGCAGTCGCCGTTGTTCGGCTCTTCGAGCCGTGCGGGCCGCAGCCTCCCGCAGCGGAGGCCCGCAAGCGTGCCCCGCAGGCTGCGCCCGACATTCCGTACGAGGTGACTGCATTAACATTCGCAGTAAAAACCATTGTTCGCACCCTCCGCCGCATTCCTATTAGCGATTGCTTCACAGCGCCTGCTACGGGCTACCGCTACCGGGAGACGGGAGAGTTGGTCGGCGACGGCACAGGTGGACACAGTTGGTCGGCGTCCTCACTTACTCCCGATCATTTCCAGGTGGGTTCGCTATGGTTCGGTTCGGACTACATGGGGGCGCTGAATTCTACGCATCGCTCGCATGCTCTCTCCGTGCGCTGCGTCCAAGCATCTGCGCAGAAGTTGCCTTTTCTTCGCATGCACGCACCCGGCCCGGGAGTCTTTCCCTCTTCTCCGGAGACATTTTCATTTTCGGTGCAGCCGTCGGTCCGTCGCATGGATCGGTTGTCGATAAACCGGTCGAAAATCTGTTGATAATGGTCGATAAGATTTGCATTCGGCTGAGAGCCAGCCTTGATTTGTTGTTGATAACTTGCTTCGATGCAAGCCGTCGGTGGCGAATCGTAGGGCAAATATAGGTCTGCACGAGCCCCCTTGTCAAGTTTTCGGCGCCTTTTTCGCGCACGGCGTGTAAAAAACTACCGATTTTTGTATAACTTTGCGTCACGAACCAACTTTCAGTTTACCTCATGGACGATGGTCATAGTCCTGCCTATAGTCGCCGCGCCGTTTTCCGGTGCGGAGTGCTTCCTTAGTGCGAAGCGTGCGGCATGCTGTCCGCGCGCCGGGTCTTCCTCGTCTTCACTTCCGGTTTTTTCTTCCCGTTCCGTCCGTCGCCGCGCTGCCGACGGCTTCGTCTTCGATTGTCAGAAGCGGCAGGCTTCCCGCAAGTTTTGGAACACCGGAATCAAGGTGGCTCCCAGGGTCAATCCCGGCTGAAGAGTCCGGCGGTCGTTCCGCCCGTTCCCGCAGCCCACGGATTCTCCAATCTTTCAGCGAGTCACCCATGATTACCATCTACCTCAAGCAGTACAACAAGATCATCCGTAACGCCGACACCAAGCTCTTCGACGAGCTCGGTTACGACGACATCCTCTGGATCGACATGCTCCTCCCCACCATCAAGGAGCAGAAAGCCGTCGAGAACTTCATGGAGATTAGCCTCCAGACCAAACAGCAGGTCGAGGAGATCGAGTCCACGTCCAAATATTCCGAGAGCGAGACCGCCATCATCTCCAACTCCAATTTCTTCGTTCCTACCGGCGATTCGTTCGTCGTCGAGCCCGTTTCGTTCATCATCTCCAACGAGGGCGTCCTCGTCTCGGTCCGCGGGGCCGAGTCGCGTACGTTCCGCGAGACCGAAAAGCGGCTCCAGATGAACTACCGCAGTTATTCGACCGGTTACCACCTCTTCATCTCGTTGTTGGAGGTGCGCATCGACTTCGATGCCGATATGGTCGAGCTGGTTTCCAAGCAGGTCGCCGCGCTCTCCAAGGCCATCAACTCCGAGGATACCATCGACAAGGAGGTCCTGCACCGCATCAGCGCCTTGCAGGAGAGCACCATGTCGTTGCGCGAGAACATTTTCGACCGCCAGCGCGTCTTGTCCGGCATCCTGCGTTCCGAGCGATTCCCCAACGACATCTACCCCCGCCTCCAGTTGATGATCAAGGACGTCAATTCGCTCATCAACCACGCCGATTTCTCGTTCCAGCGTCTCGACTATATCCAGGACGCCGCTCTGGGTCTGATCAACATCGAGCAGAACGAGATCGTCAAGATTTTTTCCGTCGCCGCCGTCATCTTCCTGCCCGCCACCCTCATCGCGTCGATCTACGGCATGAATTTCAAGTACATGCCCGAGCTCGACTGGCATTTCACCTTGCCCAACGGGTGGGTCCTCCCCGTCGGTTATTTCTTCGCCATCGGGCTCATGATCTTCTGTTCGGGGCTCACCATCTGGTACTTCCGTTTCAAGAAGTGGCTCTGACCGGGGCAAGGGGCCGTTTTGTCTTTCTGAGCGGCAGCGAAGAATCTTCCGGGTGTTTTTGTTCGCTTTGCCATTCTGTGCGGCTATCCGAACTCTGGCTTGCGCCGAAGATACTCCCGCTCGGCAAAATGCAAGCAAGCAGGTTTTTGTTCTCGGCTTATTCGTATCTTTAAAGAAGATGGGCTTCGGTTCGGCATAGCTCAAATAACTTTGGCTATGCCCTCACCTTGCACAATCTTTGGCTTGCGCCGATAATACTCCCGCTCGGCAAAATGCAAGCAAGCAGGTTTTTGTTCTCGGCTTATTCGTATCTTTGGCTTCGCCCAAGATACTCCCGCTCGGCAAAATGCAAGCAAGCTTGCTTTTGCCCTCGCTTATTCGTATCTTTGTCAGGTTAACGTCGTTCCATGCTCGAAAAGTTGGCCAAACAGACCGCCGTCTACGGCATCAGCACCATCGTGGTCAGGTTCCTCAGCTACCTGCTCACGCCCTACTATACCCGTATCTTCGGGCAGGAGACCTACGGCATCGTCACCGACATCTACGCCCTTATCCCGCTGGCTCTCACGCTCCTTACGATGGGCATGGAGTCCAGCTACTTCCGTTTTTCCGCCAAGGCCGACCAGGCCGGGGGCGATGTGATCGCCGCCAAACGGCGCCTTTTCGCCACTACGTGGGGCGTCACATCGTTGGCCGCTGCATTGTTTTGCGGAGCCATCATCTTTTTCCGCATGCCCGTCGCCCGGGCCATGGGCGAGGCCTACGCCGCCCATCCCGCCTACGTCGTGTTGGTAGCTCTGATCGTCCTCTTCGACGTCTGGGCCTGCATCCCCTTCTCCCGCTTGCGCGAGCAGGGACGGTCGCTCACGTTCGTCGGGTTCAAGGCGCTCAACGTCGTTCTGAACGTCGCGCTCGCCTTTGCTTTCGGCATCGCGGGTCTTTTCGCTTCCGACTTCGGCGTCGGGTGGGTCTTCGTCGCCAACCTCATCGCCAGCGCCGTTACCTGGCTCCTTATCCTCTCCACCGTCGACCGCACCGTTCCGCACATCGACCGGGCGTTGCTCGCCGCCGTCTTCGTCTATTCCCTTCCGTTGCTCGTCGGTGGGCTTGCCGGCACAGCCAACGAGTTCATCGACCGTCAGCTCATCAAATACCTCGTTCCCGCCGGGGCCATGGCGCAGTTGGGCGTCTACGGCGCCATCACCAAGATCGCCGTCGTCATGATGCTCTTCTACCAGATGTACCGCCTCGCCGCCGAACCGTTCTTCCTCTCCAATTTCCGCAAGTCCGACTTCGTCGAGATGAACGCCGCCGCTCTGAAGTACTACGTCATGGCGTCGATGCTCATCTTCCTGGGCATCGCCCTCTTCCGCGACTTCTTCGCTCTGATCGTCGGGCGCGACTTCCGCGAGGGCATCCACATCCTCCCCGTCGTCCTCGGCGCCAACATCCTCGCCGGCGTGTGGCTCAACCTCTCGTTCTGGTACAAGCGCGAGGAGCGTACGTCGCTGGCCATCGTCGTTACGGGCGCCGGTTTGGCCGCCATGCTCGTTTCCGGATGGTGGTTCATCCCCGTGTGGGGTTACTTCGGCGCCGCCTGGGCCCGCTTGGTCAGCGAGTCCGTCATGGTCGCCGTTTCGTGGTGGCTCAACCGGCGTTTCTTTCCCACGCCCTACCCGTGGGGCCGCATCGGCGAGTTCGTCGTTCTCGCCCTCGGGGTCTTTTTCATGGCCGAATTTTTGTCCCGCTGCGTCGATAATGCGTTCGCGGGTTATGCGTTCAATATCGTGTTGTTTGCAGCCTATGCCTTCTACCTCGTCCGCCGCGAGCGGATCGACGTCGGGGCGTTGTTGCGGGCGGCACTCCGAAAAAAGTAGACAATCGTGCGTTTCGCTGACATCATAGGACAGGAGGAGTTGAAGCGGCATCTGGCGCAGTCGGTCGATACCGGCCGCATCAGCCATGCCCAGCTCTTTTCCGGCAGCGCCGGAGCCGGGGCTCTGGCGTTGGCCGTCGCTTACGTGCAGTATCTCTGCTGCCGCCACCGTCTC
Source organism: uncultured Alistipes sp. (assembly GCA_948736885.1). The sequence goes on along the minus strand of CAPXWY010000002.1, from coordinate 244,321 downwards.
AACGGCGATTCGTGCGGCGAGTGCCCCGACTGCAAGCAGATCGAGGCTCTGGCCCATCCCGATTTCCATCTCGTCTTTCCCGTCAACAAGCAGGGTAAAAAGTCCGGCGAAGTGATGCTCAGCGACGAGTTCATGTCCCTTTTCCGGCAGTTGTTCGCCGAGCGCCGGGGCTACGTCTCTCCGCAGGATTGGTACGACCGCCTCGATCTGGGCAAAACCCTCAAGGGCATGATTTCCGCCCGCGAGGCCGACGAGATCATCCGCAAACTCTCCTTCAAGAGCTTCGAGGCCGATTACAAGATCATGCTCGTGTGGCTTCCCGAGGCCATGAACGAGGAGGCCGCCAACAAGATCCTCAAAATCCTCGAGGAGCCTTGGGAGCGCACCCTCTTCATCCTCGTCTCCGAGCGGCCCGACCGGCTTCTGCCCACCATCATCTCCCGTACGCAGGAGGTCGCCGTGCCGCGCATCGCTCCCGAGGTCCTCGAGCGCGTCGCCATCGACAGCGGTATCTCCGACCCCCTCCAGGCCCGCAACATGGCGCGGCTTGCCGGGGGCAGCTTCCCCGAGTTGCAGCACCTCGCCGCCGGCGAGAGCGACGCCTTGCGCCGCGAGAATTTCCAGTTTTTCTGCAACCTCATGCGGTTGAGCTACAACGACAAGCACCTCGAGCTCATCGGCTGGGCCGAGGAGGCCGCACAGCTCTCCCGCGAGCAGCAGCGTGCTTTCCTGCTCGACGCCGCCCGGCTCCTGCGCGAAAGTTACATGCTCCACGCCGGCATCCCCGAGATCGGTTACCTCTGGGGCGAGGAGCTCGCTTTCTGTTCGAAGTTCGCACCTTTCGTCGATTCGGGCAACATCGAGGCGCTCGTTGCGCAGATCGAGTCGGCCGCCGCGCAGATCGCCCAGAACGGCAATCCCACCATCGTCTTCACCCATTTCGCCCTCGCGGTGAGCAAACTCATAAAGCATCTGTAGCATGGCACGCGTCATTCTCCTCGCCGGCGGCAACCTCGGCGACGTCCGGCAAACGCTTCGCAGCGCCCAGCAGCTGATCAATTCCCGCATCGGCGCCGTCCTGCGTTGTTCGCACCGTTACGAGAGCGAGCCGTGGGGTTTCGAGGCTTCCGAGCGTTTCTCCAACCAGGCCCTCGAGGTCTCCACCGACCTCTCGCCCGAGGAGGTCCTCGACGCCATCCGCTCCATCGAGCGCGAGTTGGGGCGCAACCGCGCCGCCGAGACGCTCGAAAAAGCCTCTGCCGGCATGCGCTATGCGTCGCGTCCCATCGACATCGACATCATCTTCTACGACGACCGGGTCATCGAGAGCGAGCAGCTCACCGTGCCCCATCCCCGCCTGGCCGAGCGCGAGTTCGCCCTGGTGCCCCTCTGCGAGATCGTCCGCGAGCGGCGCCATCCCGTTTCGGGTCTCACCGTCGGCCAGTTGCTCGACGCCTTGCGCGCCACTCAATCTCAGAAGCCATGCGAAGAATAGGTCATCTCGTCTTTTCGTGCGTCGCCCTCCTTTTCGTCGTTTCTTGTTTCAAGGAGGTGGCTTTCCGCACCGTCTACGTCGTCAAGCCCCTGCGCGAGGCCACGCCCGACGACCGCGTCCCTTCCGTCGTCTCCGGTGCCGTAGCCTATGCTTTCGACGCCGATACGGCTTTGTGGACCGTCGCTTCCTACGACGACGCCTTGGCCGGCATCATCACTTCGCGCAGCAATCCCGCTCAGAAGCTCTCCGTGCCCGTCGCTTCGTCGGTACCTTACGACGACAGCGGGCAGATCCGGCTCGACCTTGCCCGCGAATGGCAGATGGTCGTCGTCGTCGACCCCGTCGACAAGCTCTACGCCTATACGCGCCAGCAGCTGCCCGTCAATTTGCCTTTGTTGTCCGTCTCGCTCGTTTTCCAGCCTTGGAAGCAGGGCAAGTCCTATAAGTACGGCAACTGGCTTTTCTTCAACGATTTCTACGTCGAGCCGTCTTGGGTCGATTGTTCCGTCGAGGTCCGTGCGCAGGCATCCCAGGGGGCCGAGCCCGGTCCGATCGAGTCGTGCAAGGTCTACGCCTATGCCGTCGACACCACCGAGTGGCGCATCGCCTCCTACGAGCACGCCGCCGAGGGCATCATCACTTCCAAGACTTCCGGCGTCACCCGCACTTCGCCCGATTTTCCCGGTTACCAGGTCGCCGACAGCGATGTCTACGGCCTGGAGATCTCGGCTACCCCCGTCATGTTGGTGGCCGTCGACCGTTCCGACCGCATCTACGCTTATACCAAAGTCGGGATCGACTTCTCCGCCCCCGATCCCGCCTTCGCCGTTCTCTTCCGTCCCTGGCAGGAGCGGTGGATCGCGCAGGAGGAGGGCTGGTGCTTCGTCGACGAGCGTTATGCGCCTGCTGCGGAGGAGAATACAACCGATACCAACGATGAATAGTTCCTGCAAGCATATCCGCGCCGTTTCGCGTCTTCTCGTCGCTCTTTTCTTCGCTTCGGCGTTTTTCTGCCGGTGCGCCAGCACCATGGTCCCCACGGGCGGTCCGCGCGATTCGCTGCCTCCCGTCATCGTCGGCATGACGCCCGACAACTTCTCCACCGACCGGCCCACGACCGGCCACGGCCGCATCTACATCGAGTTCGACGAGTTCGTCCAGCTCAAGGACCAGCAGAAGGAGTTCTTCACCTCGCCGCAGATGAAGAAGAAACCCACCCTCTCCGTCCGCGGCAGGGGGATCATGATCCAGTTGCGCGACACGCTCCTGCCCAATACTACCTATGCGCTCAACTTCGGCAGCGCCCTGCGCGACAACAACGAGGGCAACCCGCTGCACTCCATGCGCTACGTCTTCTCCACGGGCCCCGAGATCGATTCCATGATCATGTCGGGTTATACGGCCGATGCCTACAAGGCCGATTCCGTCTCCAAAAGTTTCATCTGGTTCTTCCCGGCCGATTCCGTCGGGAACGTCGCCGAGTACGATTCCACCATCTTCAAGTATAAGCCCGCCGTCATCGCGCGGGCCGAGAACAACGGTGTCTTCATCGCGCAGAACCTCAAGCCCATCCCTTACCGCGTCTACGCCGTCAAGGATGTCAACGACAATCAGATGTACGAGCCCGGCACCGACCGGGTCGGGTTCCTCGAGGGTGCGTTCAACCCCGCCAGGATGCCCGATTTCGCCATCTGGTACGATTCGCTCCGGCAGTACGTCTCCGCCGAGCCGCAACTCTACCTGCGCATGTTCACCGACCGCGCCTTCCGGCGCCAGGTCCTTTCGCAGAGCGAGCGGCCCCAGCAGCACAAGGCCATGCTCTATTTCTCCGCCGCCCGCCCGCAGATCGATTCCATCCGCTTCGAGGGTATCCCCGACGACGGGTTCATCATCGATCCGCAGACCGTCGGGCGCGATACGTTGGCCGTCTGGTTCACCGTTCCTTCCGCACAGCTGCCCGACACCATCCGCGGTTCCGTCACTTACTTCAAGCACGATTCGGTCAACGTCCTGCAGCGCGTCACCGAGCCGTTGAAGCTCCCCTGGCGCATGGTCGAGACCAAGGAGCAGCAGCGCGAGCGCGAAAAACTCGAGCGCGACCGGCGCAAGGCCGAGGAGGCGGGCGAGGAGTGGATCGAGCCCAGGAAGCCCAGCCTTTTCGGGTTCAAGCTTCCCCTTTCGGGCGAGGTCAACCCCGAAAACCACCTCGCCGTCGACTTCGATTATCCTCTGGCCCGCGTCGATTCGGCCGCTTTGCTCCTCACCGTCACGTCGCCCGACAACTCCGTCGAGGACCTGCCCGTCCGCCTCGTCCGCGATACGGCTCTCTTGCGGCGTTGGTACCTGCGCGCACCCTGGAAACCCGACGGCAAGTATACCCTCACCATTCCCGCCGGGGCCATCACCGACATCGCCGGATTCACCAACGATTCGATCGTCGGCAAGTATACCGTCCTCGCTCCCGAGAAGCATGCCACGGTCATCGTCAATGTCAAGGCGCGCGACAGCATGCGTTACATCGTCCAGCTCCTCGACGGCAGCGGTGCGCTCAAGCAGGAGCGCCGCGATGTCGGCAGCGGCAGCGTGCGTTTCAACTACGTGGCGCCCGGCGAGATCCGTTTCCGCATCATCGAGGACGCCAACCGCAACGGCAAATGGGATACCGGCGACGTGGTGCTCCGGCGTCAGCCCGAGCGCACCGAGATGTTCGTCAACGACGAGGGCGAGGAGACCTTTTCCACCAAAGCCAACTGGGATTTCGAGTTCGAGATGGACATGAACCGCATCTTCGCTCCCGTGACCATGGAGTCGCTTTCGCGCCTGCTCGACGAGCGCGAGCTCCGGCGCCTGCGGCGCGAGGAGGAGAAGCGCGCCAAGGAGGGCCCCCGGCAGAACGATTCGCGCGACCGGCAGAGTTCGTCCGGCAGTCCGGGCGGCTTCGGCGGCCGTTCGGGTTCGATGTTCAACCCTATGCGTTAATCATCATGAAAACAGTACATCTCTTCCGGTCGGCGTTCTGCCTCCTTGCCGCTTGCTTCGCTTGGCAGTCGGCCGGTGCACAGCATACGTTCGGCGCCTTGGCCGGTTACGGCATGGGCAGCGGCCGGTTCGAGCCCCGGCAGGAGAGCCGCGCCATGTGGGGCATGTACAACGCCGGTCTTTCGTGGCGTTACTACGGCCCCCAGCGCGTCGTGGGCGGCTTCGGCGTCGACCTCGAGTTCTTGCAGCTGGGATTCTCCCATGCCGTCAACGCGTCGCTGGTCGACGACAAGGCCGATTACCTCTATTACCGGCGCCGGGTCAATTCCGTGGTCCTGCCCGTCGTGTGGCAGCCACACGTCTATGTGGCCAAAAAGCACTTGCGCGTCTACCTTGAGGCTGCGGCTACCTTCTCCTACAATTTTTCCTCCACCTATGAGAACGAGCTCGCCCGCGAGCAGGGCAAGGAGGACTGGCACGGCGATTATCGGTTCCACCTCGCCCGCGACAACCGTTGGGGCTACGGCCTGGCCGGCGGCGGCGGCGTGGCGATCCTCGTCAGCCGCTTCGAGCTCAATTTCCGCGTGCGTTATTACTTCGGCTTTTCCGATCTGTTGCGCAACCGCACGCGTTATGCCGACAACCTCACCGACGGCTCCGAGAATCCGTTCCGCAACACGCCGCTGCGGTCGCCGCTCGACAACCTCAATATCGGTTTCGGTGTAAGCTACCGTTTCAACCGCACAGGTTTCGAGTCGTGGAAGCCGCGCCCCAAGCGCGAGAGGAACCGCGAAGTCTTCAAATACGAATTGTAAATCGTTCAACCATGGAAAATACCCGTCAGCAGAAAATCGCCAAGCAGATACAGAAGGACGTGGCCGAGATCTTCCAGAAGGAGGGTGCCGCCATCGTCCGCGGCATGTTGGTCACCGTCACCGCCGTGCGCGTCTCGCCCGACTTCGGCTATGCCAAGATCTACGTCAGCGTCTTTCCCTTCGAGCGCAGCGAGGAGCTCATGAAGGAGTTGGAGCATAACAACTGGTTCGTGCGCCGCGCCCTGGGCCAGCGTATCCGCAACCAGTTGAAGAGCGTGCCCGAAATCCAGTTCTTCCTCGACGATTCGCTCGAGTACATCGAGCAGATCGACCAGGCGCTCAAACGATAGTTCCCGATTCGAGGTCCGCCTTCGGAGCCGGCAACATCGGTCGCCCGTCGGTTCCTCGGAATCGCGAATCCCGAATTCCGCACCCTGCATTGAAAACCATGCTCGCTTTCTTCTTCGCCCGTCGTTACTTCTTCTCGTCCGCGTCGCGTTCGGTCATCAACCTCATCTCCGGGTTGAGCGTCGTCGCCGTCGCGGTTCCCGTCGCGGCGATGATCATCCTTCTGTCGGTTTTCAACGGGTTCGAATCCCTTGTCAAGCTCAATTGTTCCGCTTTCGACGCCGATCTCACGCTCTCGCCCGCCGAGGGTCAGACTTTCGACGTCGCAGCCCTCGATACCGCCGCCCTCGCCCGCATCCCGGGCGTCGACGCCCGGTCGTTCTTTCTCGAGCAGAGCGTCTTGTTGGAGCACAACGGGCGGCAGACTACGGCCCTCCTGCGCGGTGTCGACGACCGTTACGGCGACATCTTCCCACTCCGGCAGCATGTCGTCGCCGGCTATCCCGTCGTCCGCGTCGGCGACCTCGATCGGTTGCTCGTCGGGCGTTCGGCTTCCTATCTGTTGGGCATCCGGTCGCTGGCCGACGCCGACGTCAACCTCTACGCCCTCCGGCGCGGTTCGTTCTCTTCCTTGTTGCCCGTCGCCAACTATACCCGGCGTTCGGTGCCCGTCAGCGGTCTTTTCACGGCCGATCTCGAGAGCGAGCGCACCTATGTCCTCACGTCGCTCCGCCTGGCGCAGGAGCTCTTTTCCCATCCCGGCCGTGTCTCGGCCGTCGCTTTCAGCCTCTCTCCGGAGGCCGATCTTGAGCGCGTACGGGAGGCCGTCGGGCAGATCGCCGGCGACGGATTCCGTGTCCGTTCGCAGGCCGAAATGCGCGCTTCGTTCTATCGCATCATGACTTACGAAAAGTGGGGTATCTTCTTCATCGCTTTGTTGGTCCTCACTGTCGCGTCGTTTTCCGTCGTGGGGGCGCTGGCCATGCTCATCGTCGACAAACGCGACGATATGCGGACCCTTGCCGCCCTGGGCGCCGACCGGTCGTTCGTCCGCGCCGTCTTCCGCGCCGAGGGGTTGGTGATCTGTCTGGCCGGTGCTTCGGTCGGCCTCGTTCTCGGTGTCGGCGCCAGCCTCGCTCAGCAGCATTTCGGCTTCATCCGGATGCCGGCCGGCACTTTCCTCACCGATAGTTATCCCGTCGAGTTCCGTTTCTCCGATCTCATCGTCGTCACGGCCGCTTTCGCCCTTGTGGCGTTCCTGCTTTCCAACATCACCGTGCGCAGCATGATAAAAAAGAATTCCCGATCATGAAACCGTTCTTCCGTTTCTTCGCGTGTGTCTCGTTCGCCTTGTGTTCGTTCGCGTGCTCCCACCATACGATCATCCCCGACGACGAATTGGCCCTCATCTTCCACGATGCCTTTCTGGCCAACGCCTACCTCGGCGGCCGCAATCCCACGGCCGATTCGCTCAACGTCTACGAGCCCATCTTCGCCCGCTACGGTTACACCACGCAGGATGTGCAGTACACCATCGGCAACTTCTCCAAGCGCAAGAGCGCCCGTTTGGGCAACGTCGTCGAGCGCGCCATCACCATGCTCGACGCCGAGGGCAAAGACTATAGCCGCGAGGTCGCCATCCTCGATACCATCGACAATGTGGCGTTGCGTACCGCACGGCGCACCGTCCGCGCCGATTCGTTGATCCGCGTGCGTTCGCTCGCCGATACGTCGCAGCTTCGTTTCGCGTTCGACGTAGTCCCCGGCGCCTACGACGTGCAGCTTACCTACCTGGTCGATTCGCTCGATCGCAATACCGCCGACGCGCCCCGTTCGCGCATGTGGCTCGAGTCGGCCGACGGAACGCAGAGCCAGAACTACAACATCATCCTGCGGCGCCGCAGCGAGGGTTACATCTCCCACCGGTTCAAGGCCGATTCCGGCCACCGGCGCCTCTGCATCGAGTTCTACTCCTTCACCGGCCGGCCGCAGACTCCCTCCGTCACCGTCCGCAACTTCAAGGTCGAGCACACCCCCGAAAAGGCCGAGGCCGTCGACCTGCTCTACGAGCGGCAGCTCGATCTTCGTATCTTCGCCGATGAGTTTTTCCGTGCCGCACAGAAGGATAGCCTCTAACTTGTTCTGGTCGCCTGCGGGCATCGTCCGCCATCCCCTCGTCGAGATCGACTCCCGCGGGAGGGTGCTTTCGGTCGTGTCGTGCCCCGATCCCGACCGCCTGCCTTTCGTCGAGTTCCGCTCCGGATTGTTCGTGCCCGATTTTCCCGTCGAGTTCCGCGCGGCTTTCGCCGCATTGCCGGCCGATACGCCGCTTTCCGAGTCGCTGCCCGCCGTCATTACCCCCGGCCGCGGTATCCCGGTCCTCATCTCCGGATTGGACTATGCTGTCTTGCGGCTTCTTCCTTCGGCCCGGATCGAAAAGGTGTGAATCCGGTTCGTATGCGCGGTTTTCCGAGCGCCGGGAATTCACGGATTCACAGATTCCGCGGCAGGTGTTCTTCCACCGTGCGGCGCAGGTGGTCGTTGTCCAGGTGGGTGTAGATTTCCGTCGTCAGAATGCTCTCGTGGCCCAGCATCTCCTGCACCTGGCGGATGCTCGCGCCCCCTTCCAGCAGATGCGTCGCAAAGGAGTGGCGGAAGGTGTGGGGGCTGATCCGTTTGTCAATTCCCGCCCGGCGTACCGCTTCCTTGATGATCGTGAAGACCATCACGCGCGTGAGTTGTCCCCCGCGGTTGTTCAGAAAGACGATTTCGTTGTCGCGGCCCGTAGCGTCCATCGTGCGGCGGTCGTCCAGCCAGCATTGGATGCGGTCGCGCGCCGTCGTGCTCACCGGCACCAGCCGTTGTTTGTCGCCCTTGCCGATGACCCGTATGTAGCCTTCGCCGAAAAAGAGGTCCGACATCCGCAGCGACGTCAGTTCCGAGACGCGCAGTCCGCACGAGTAGAGCACTTCCAGCATCGCGCTGTCGCGGCGTCCCTTGGGCGTCGAGCGGTCGATGGTGCCGATGATGCGGTCGATCTCCGCGGTCGTCAGTATGTCAGGCAGGTGGCGTCCGAATTTCGGTGCGTCGATGTACTCCGCCGGCGAGGTCTCGATCTTCTCTTCCAGCAGCAGGAAGTTGTAGAAGCTCCGTATGCCGCTCAGCTGGCGGGCCTGCGAGGTCTTTTCGCGTCCTCGTTCGTAGAGCAGCCCCAGGTAGCGTTGGATCATTTCGCGTTCCACCTTGTGGGGCGCCACGTCCCATTGGCGCAGGATGAAGTGGGCGAACTGGCGCAGATCGCGCATGTACGACTCCACGGTGTTGTCCGAGAGTCGTTTTTCCAGTTTGATGTGGGTGCGGTAGCGGCGTCCCGCGTCTTCCCATTTTTTCGTGTTTTCGGCCATCGCTGCACGGTTTTTCCGGGCTTCGCCCGGTGCGTTGTCGCCGGCGAAGTTACAAAATTTTACATAATGTTTCACGCCGGGAGATTCCGCGTTGTCCCGCAAGCCGTTTTTCGGGTTCCGCAGGCGCAGGTCATGCCTCTGCTGCGCAAATTGCAGTCCGCATCTTGTCCTTAGGCGAAAAATCCCTATCTTTACCGTGCCCAATCATCGTATCCCGCAGCCATGACACCCGTTCGCTTTTTCCTTGCCGTTTGCGCGTTCTTTTTGTCTGTCGCTTCCGTGCATGCCCAGCCGGCTTCCCGGCCCCGGAAAATCATCGTTATCGACGGTCGTTTCTTCCATGAAATGCCCGTCGCGACAGACAAGATAACCAAAATGCACTTGCTGACGACTCCTTCCGGAGCGTCGGCCGTGGGTTTCGAGCTCTCCGAGCCGCTGCCCGACGCAGCCTTGCAGTATGCGGTGCCGGCCGGGCAGATTCCCGAGGGTGCATCGCTTTTGGCGCAGTACGACGAGGCGAAAGCCCAGGGCAGGGGCACCTCGCTCTCTTTCGCCCGCAAACCCCTTTTGGAAGCGGGGAGCCGGTTCCCCGACTTTTCCGCCACCGACATCGACGGCCGGACCTGGACCGGTGCCGACGTCGCCGGGAAGGTCATGGTGCTCAATCTGTGGTTCACCGGCTGCGGCCCCTGCCGGGCCGAGATGCCGGAGTTGTCCCGCTGGAAGGACGAGATGCCCGACGTGATGTTCTTTTCTTCGACCTACGAGGACGCCGGGCGCGCCCGGCCTGTGCTCGAAAAGCAGGGCTTCAACTGGATTGCCCTCGTCGGCGACACGCAGTTCCGCGAGTTCGTCGGGCCGAACGGTTATCCCCTCACCGTCGTCGTCGACAAGGAGGGCATCGTCGCGCAGGTCGAGTATGGCACCTCACCGGTCCAGCGCGCCGCCTTGAAAGAGACGATCCGGTCGCTGCGTTAGCCAGATTTCCGGATCAGAAACCCATAATCCCCAACCTACTTGTCATGGATTTTGTCGCATTGAACATCCCCGTCGCCGACGAGGCGCAGGCCGAGATTCTCACCGCCGAGCTGGCCGATTTCCCGTTCGAAAGTTTCGAGACCGACTCCGGCGTTCTCAAGGCCTACGTTCCCCAGGAGCGCCTGGCCGACTGCAAGTCCGAGGTCGACGCCCTGCTGGCCCGCTACGGGGTGTCGGGGCGTTACATCTCCATCGAGTCGCAGAATTGGAACGCCCTCTGGGAGCAGCATTTTCCCGCCACCGACATCGAGGGGCGCCTGCGCATCCGCGCACCTTTCCACGAGCCCGCCCCGGCCGGTGAAACGGAGATCGTCGTCATGCCCAAAATGTCGTTCGGCACCGGTCAGCACGCCACCACCTGGCTGATGGCCCGCGCCGTGCTCGATCTCGGCGTCGCCGGGCGCCGCGGACTCGACATGGGCAGCGGCACCGGCGTCCTCTCCATCGTCGCCGTCCGCTGCGGCGCCGCGCATGTCGACGCCGTCGACATCGACGACTGGGCCGATGCCAACTGCCGCGAGAACATCGCCGCCAACGGGGTCGCCGGGTCCGTCGAGCCGATGTTGGGCGACGTCGCGCGCATCGCCGGCCGCTCCTACGACTTCATCCTCGCCAACATCAACCGCAACATCCTGCTCCGCGACATGAAGGCTTACAGCGCCGCGCTCCTGCCGGGCGGCGATCTGCTCATGAGCGGCTTCCTCGAGGCCGATGTCCCGGCCGTCGTCGCTGCGGCCGAAGCCGAGGGGCTGCACCGCGTCGCCACTGCGTCGCGCGAGGGCTGGATGATGGTCCACGTCCGCAAATGAAGTCCTACAAGGGGCGCGGAGTCGTTCTCCATACGCTCAAATACGGCGATTCATCCTTGGTCGCCTACCTCCTTACCGACGTCGGCGGACGCCGCAGCTACATGGTGCAGGGGGTCCGCAGCCGTACCGGCCGCGGTTCCAAGCTTGCGCTTTTCCAGCCCATGTTCCCTGTCGAGTTCGAGGGCCTCGAGTCGTCGAAACAGCAGATGCACCGTTTCCGCGAGGTCCGCGCCGCCTTTCCCTTGCAGGGCTTGCCGTTCGACGTCCGCAAGTCGACCATGGCCTTGTTCATGGCCGAGGTGCTCTACCGTCTCGTGCGCGAAAGCGAGCCCAACGAGCCGCTTTTCGACTTCGTGTGGGGGTGCGTCGGCGCGCTCGATGCCATGCAGGAGGGCGTCGCCAACTTCCATCTCTGGTTTCTGGCGCATCTCAGCCGCTTTCTCGGCTTCTGTCCCGGCAACGACTATGTCCCCGGCGCCTGGTTCGACATCCGCGAAGGGCTCTACACGCCCGTGCAGCCCGCCCATACGGGCGTCATGTCGCGCGAGTGTTCCGCCATCCTCCGCGACCTGATGGCCTGCGACGTCCGGCTTCTCTCCGACATCGGGCTCAACCGCAGCCAGCGCGTCGAGTTTCTCAACGCCATGCTCGTCTACTTCGGCTACCACCTCGATGCCATCAGCGCCGTGCAGTCGGTGCGCATCCTCCGGGAAGTCTTTTAGCATGGGGAAAGGCGAAAAGTGAAAGGTGAAAAGTGCACGCACGAATTATGCTTGTCCGCAAAGAAGCTCTTTGCAATAGCCGTTTGCCGTCGCAGCCTGCGGGGCACGTTTGCCGATTGCCGCCGGCAGAGTCTGCGGCCCGCACGGTTCGATGAGCCGAAGATTCATTCTGGGGCTGTTTTGCGGATAAGCGTTGAACTTTTTCCTTTCCGTTTGCTCCCTTTTTCGCGATTTTATGTATTTTCGCGAATAATCACGCATTTCGACCTTCTACCCCCAACCCCTTACACCGCATGAAGAGACTCCTCCTTGTCGCCTTTTTGTGCCTCGGCAGCTTCGCGCAGGCCCGCACCCGGGCTTCCCTTGCCGATACGGTTCCGCCCGCCGTTTCGCAGTGCGCCGTTTCGCGGATCGACTCGCTCGAAACCAAAAGTGCCGCGTGGCAGAAGATCGTCGCCCGCCTGCCCCGTTTCTCCGGTTACGTGCAGACCGGCTATCAGTATGCCGATAATTCGTCGTCCTTCTTTCTGCGGCGCGTGCGTCTTTCGATTGCCGGCGACATCGTCCCGAAACTCGACTACCGCATCCAGATCGAGTTCTGCAAGCCGCAGTTGGTCGACGCTTACGTCCAGTACCGGCCTTTCGGGCAGCTCAACGTCAAGGTCGGCCAGTACAAGGTTCCCTTTTCGATCGAAAACACCGATTATTCGCCCACCCGTCTCGAATTCACCGAGTATCCCCTCGTCTTGCAGCGGTTGATGGGCCTCAGCGACGTCTGCGGTCTCTCCGCCACAGGGCGCGACCTGGGTGCCATGATCTACGGCGGCTTCTTCGCGCGCGACGGCTACAGCATCGTCAACTACGATCTGGGTCTCTTCAACGGCGAGGGCATCAACACCCGCGACAAGAACAAGTCCAAGGATTTCGTCGCGCGTCTCACGCTCAAACCCGTCCGCGGGCTGGCCGTGTCGGGTTCCTGGTATCGGGGCGAGTATGGTGCTTCGTATCTCAAACGCGAGCGTTACGCCGCCGGTGCCTGTTACGACCGCGGTCCCGTCGTCGTCCGCGGCGAATGGATGGGCGGCATCACCGGCATGTCCGATCCCGTTCGCAACATGAAGAGCGACGGATGGTACCTCATGGCCGGATGGCGCGTCCGACCCGGTCTGATGCCGGCTGCCCGTTTCGAGCGCTTCACGCTCGATTGCGACCGCCGTTCCGCCACCCGGCAGTCCAACGTCACCGTGGGCTTGTCGTGGACTCCCGTCAAATACCTGCTGTGCCAGCTCGACTACACCTACGAGGATTACGCATCCGGGCTCGGTCCCGACCGCAACGTCGTGACGCTGATGTTCACCGGCATGTTCTGATGGGGTGAAAAGTAGAAGGTCAAAAGTGAAAGCCGGTTGGCGGCTCTTTCTCTTTTCGCAGAGCTTTTCGGGCCGCTGCGGCTACGTGAGACCGTATATTCAGGTTGAATAATTGAAAACCGTCTTTCCGAACATCGCTTTATTCCTCGGCACGATGTGCTGACTTCATCATGCCGTCCGTCAACGATACAATCGATCGATCATGAAAAACTTATTCCAAAAACTCCGGACCGAGGACTGGGTCGTCGTCTGGGTCTCCGTTCCGCTGCTCCTGCTGGCGATCTTCATCCCCAAGGAGCTGCCTTCCGTGCCGTCGACCCTCGTCGGTTCCGTCGCATGGTACAACATCGCGTTGCTCTTCGCCATCTGCCTCGTCGTGCTCTACGCCGGTTCCTGGCTGCTGCGCCGCCCCATGAAGGGACTCCTGCTCTCGTTCGTCTTCGTTTTCGCCGTCTCACTCCTCGCGCAGCTCGTCGCCAAGATTCCACAGGTCGCCTATTACGGCTTCGAGTCGGTCTTTTTCTCGGTGCTTTTCGGGTTGTTGATCCGCAATCTGTGGCACCTGCCCGATTGGTTGAAGCCCGCCGTCCAGGGCGAGTTCTACATCAAGATCGGCGTCGTCTGCCTGGGCGCCACCATTCTCTTTTCCGACGTCATGAAGTCGGGCGTTTTCGGGCTCCTGCAGGCTTGCTTCGTCGTCGCCGTCGTTTGGTTCTTCGCTTTCTGGCTCTCGCGCCGGTCCGGGGTCGACGAGCGGTCGGCCATGGTGCTTTCTTCCGGGGTCTCGATCTGCGGCGTCTCGGCGTGCATCACCGCTGCGCGCGTGGCCGGCGGCGATGACCGGAAGCTCTCCTACATCGTCTCGCTCGTGCTCATCGTCGTCGTGCCCATGATCTACCTCATGCCGTGGTTGGCCCGCACCGTGCTTCCGCTCCTCTTTTCCGATCCGCAGACCTTGCAGGAGGTCGCCGGCGCCTGGATCGGCGGCACCATCGACACCACGTCGGGTGTCGCCGCATCGAGCACCATCGTCGGCGAGGTCGCCAACCAGCATGCCGTCATCATCAAGGCTGCCCAAAACGTTCTGATCGGCGTCGTGGCTTTCTTCATCGCGCTCTACCTCTCCGCCCGCAGCGGAAAGAGCGCCGCCGGGCGCCCGTCGTTGGGCATCGTGTGGGAGAAGTTCCCCAAGTTCATCATCGGTTTCGTCGCCGCTTCGCTCCTTTTCAGCCTTTGCCAGTCGGGCGGTCTCTTCACGCTTTCGGCCAAAGGCAAGCTCGTCGAGCCCGGCGTCGCCAAGATGTTTTCCACGCTCTTTTTCTCGCTGGCTTTCGTTTGCATCGGTCTCGATACGCGCCTCAAGGAGATCGTCTCCCGGGAGAACCGCAACGTCTTGTGGGCGTTTCTCGGTGCGCAGACGTTCAACATCGTCGTCACGTTCGCGATCGCATGCCTCTTGTTCGGGGTGTTGAAGCCCATGTTCTGACAAGGTGAGAAGTGAAAGGTGAAAGGTACAAAGCCCCGCTTTTGGCGGGGCTTTGTAATTGCGCACGGGGACATAAGTCTGCGCTGCTAAGAACAGGGATTCAAAACAAGATTCTGCCAGGGAGGGGTTGCGGCCCGCGCAACCTCGAAAACCGCAAAAAACAGCAGAGGAGCATTCGGCGGACAAGTATTCCGGAACGGACTTGTTGCCTTTCACCTTCTACCTTTCACCTTGAAGAAGTAGCCTTTCTGTCTGCGTTTTTCTTCCTGCGAGCGGGCTACGTAGACTTTTTCGTGCGTGTAGGGGTTCTCTCCCGTGTAGAACATCACCGACGAGAGGGTCATCGGCGTCGGCGTCAGGTCCTGCACCTGTTCCAGCGTAAAGTGGAGCTTGCCCAGCACCTTTTCCGACAGCGCCCGCATGTCGTGTTCGGTGCAGCCCGGATGCGATGAAATGAAGTAGGGGATCAGTTGGTAGGGCAGCCGCTCCTCTCCGCAGATGCGGCGGAAGTCGGCGTTGAGCCGTTCGAACATCGCGAACGGCGGTTTGCGCATCAGTTTCAGCACCCGTTCTTCCGTGTGTTCGGGCGCCACTTTCAGCCGGCCCGACGTGTGGTGCCTGAGCACCGTCGCCAGGTAGGGCGAGTCGTCGAACAGGTCGTAGCGGATGCCGCTGCCGATGAAGGCTTTCTTGATTCCTTTCACGGCGCGGATCTTGGCATAGAGGTCCAGTACGGGCCGGTGGTCGTTGTTCAGATTGGGGCATTTGGCCGGATGCAGACACGATGCACGGCGGCATTTGCGGCATAGTTCGCGGTCGCGGCCGCCCATGCGGTACATGTTGGCCGAGGGGCCTCCTACGTCCGACAGATACCCCTTGAATCCCGGCATCTTCGTGATCCGCTCCGCTTCGGCCAGTATCGAGCGTTCGCTGCGCGAATGGACGAACTTGCCCTGATGGGCCGAGATCGTGCAGAACGCACAGCCGCCGAAGCAGCCCCGGTGGATGTTGATCGAGTGTTTGATCATCTCCCACGCCGGAATGTCGCCCTTGCCCGCGTAGCGCGGGTGGGGTGCCCGTTCGTAAGGCAGATCGTACGTATGGTCGAGTTCTTCGGTCGTCAGCGTCGCGTCGGGCG
The DNA here is from genome assembly GCA_948736885.1 of uncultured Alistipes sp. The sequence goes on along the minus strand of CAPXWY010000002.1, from coordinate 228,717 downwards.
GCGTCACCACCACATAGCGGTCGCCCACCCGTTCCACCAGCGTCGCTTCGGGTTCCGGCAGGTTGCTCTGCGTCTCTTCGACCGTGAAGTTTTCGCCGAACGCCCGTTTGTCCGCACAGCATTCCTCATAACTGTGCAGGCGTATCGTCGTCGCCGGGTCGAGCCGTGCAACATAGCTTTCGTCGGAAAGGAAGGCTACCTGGCGGATTTTGCGCAGCAGCTTGGCGTTGTAGCCGTTGCGCAGCGCTTTGGCCACCCGCTGGATCACCCCCTCGCCCATGCCGTAGATCAGCAGGTCGGCGCCCGACTCCGCCAGAATCGAGGGTTTCAGCGCGTCGCTCCAGTAGTCGTAGTGGGTCAGCCGTCGCAGCGAGGCTTCGATGCCGCCCGCCACCACCGGTACGTGGGGATATAGTCGTTTGAGTATCTGTGCGTAGACCGTCACCGCATGGTCCGGCCGGAATCCCGCCTTGCCGCCCGGCGTGTAGGCGTCGTCGTGGCGCAGGCGCAGGTTGGCCGTGTAGTGGTTGACCATCGAGTCCATCGCCCCGGCCGTCACGCCGAAAAAGAGCCGCGGAGCGCCCAGTTTCGTGAAGTCGCGCAGGTCGTCGCGCCAGTTGGGCTGGGGTACGATCGCCACCCGGTATCCTTCGGCTTCCAGCAGACGGCCGATCACCGCCGCGCCGAATGCGGGGTGGTCGATGTAGGCGTCGCCCGTAAACAGAATTACGTCCGCCTGGTCCCATCCCCGGGCCCGCATCTCCTTTATGGTCGTCGGCAGAAACATTTTCTTCAATGCAAAATTCGCAATTCAGCATTCAGGATTTTTCCTGGAGGCGCATTATCGTGTCGCAGATGCGTCCCGAACCTGCATGTGTCCGATTTTTAATTGTGAATTTTGAATTCTCGATTGTGAATGACGGATTGCTATCTCTCTTCTCCCTTGGCAATCAGCCGGCACATCCGTTCGCGGGCACGGTGGATCCGGGTTTTCACCGTCCCCAGCGGCAGACCGAGTTTGGCGGCGATCTCTTCGTAGGAGTATTCGTCGAAGAAACGCATCACGATCAGCTGCCGGTAGCCGGCGGGCAGGCGGTCGAGGTAGTGTTCGATCTGCGTGCGTTGCTGCAGGTTGATGACGCTCTCTTCCGGGGTGGGGGCGCTGGAGACCGGCGTCGCATAGCGTTCGTCGATGGGCAGGTCGTCCTGCCGGCGGCGTACATAGTCTACGAACGTGTTGCGGGCGATGGTGTAGACCCATTGGCCGAAAGTGTAGTCGGGGTTGTAGCGGTGCAGGTTGATGTAGACCTTGATGAAGGTCTCCTGCAGCAGGTCGTCCGCATCGCCCGAGCCGCCCATGCGTTGGACGAACAGCCGGCGTATGGCTTCGTTGTAGCGGTCGAAAAGATATTCGAACGCCGCATCGTCGCCGTCGAGCGCCAGGGCCGCCAGGCGCCGGTCGTCGGCCACGATGTAGTCGGCTATCTCCATACGCGCTCGTCTTTGCGCAGCTGGATGCAGCTCAGCAGCAGCGCGCCGGGCATGCTCAGCAGGTCGTAGAGCCAGTAGCACCACGAAATGCCGCGTTCGCCCAGCCGGTTGGCTATGCGGCGTACCTGCAGCACCACGACAAGGTAGCGCACCAGCATCAGCACCGCCGTGACTATCCGGTATTCGGGCGGCATGACCGCCAGTGCGCAGAGGGCCGCCAGGAAGAACAGCATGCGCGAGCCGATCTCCCATTGTACATAGTTGCGGGCTCCGCGCGGGTAGTAGCGGAACGCCGAGCCGAAGTAGCGCAGCTGGCTCACTCCCCAGCCCAGGCCGCCCCAGGTCTTTTCGCGCAGCGTGGCGCGCGGCGAAAGGATGACGCTCACGTTGTCGCGCGTCATGACTTTCTGCAGGAAGAGGTCGTCTTCGCCGATGTTCATGTTCAGGTGCGTGAAGCCGTTGGCTCCGAAGTAGAGCTGCTTGGTGAATCCGAAGTTCTGCAGCATGCCGCGGTAGGGGCGGCGCCGCACGGCCCGTCCCAGCCATTCGGCCGCGTGCATCATGCGCCATGTGCGCATCAGGTAGTTGCCCGGGCCCTTTTTGTGTTCCAGGCTGCAGTATCCGATGACGATCTCGCCGCGCCGGAATCCTTTGGCCATCAGCGACAGCCACTTGTCCGTCTGCGGACAGGCGTCCGTCGAGGTGAAGATCAGGTGTTCGTAGTGCGCCGACTTGATGCCTACGTTGAGAGCCATCTTGCGCGAGATGGGGAAGCGCGGGTTGAGGTGTATCTTCGTCGTCGTGATCTGCGGGAACGATTGTTTCAGCCGCGCCAGGTCTTCGTAGAAGTCGGAGTCGGCGCCCACATATACGATCACCACTTCGAACTTGGGGTAGTTCTGGGCCAGCACGAGCGGCAGGCGTTCTTCGACGAACATGTAGTCTTCGGCAAAAAGCGGAAGAATCACCGACACCGGAGGATCGGCGTGGAGTATCTCCGGCCGGCGGTTGTTCTTGTAGCTGGGAATGCGTCCGTAGACAAAAATATAGTAGTAGAGCTGCACGCCCAGCAGCGTCAGCAGCACTCCTGCCAGCGCCGTTCCCTCCCAGCCGTAGGCGGTCAGGAAGCTATGTGCCAAAGATTCGAAGAATTCCATAGGATCGAAATATGCGCAAAGGTACAAAACAATTCAGAATTCAAAATTCATAATTCACAATTATTTTCCCTATTTTTGCACGGATTATCCGGTTCCGGTTTCCGCGGCCGGTGGCCGGGAGCGGCCATACGGAACGGCCGCCGGCGGGAAGTGCCGGCGCTCCCTGCTCCGGCGGCGCCGCCCGATGCCCGGAACCCCTACCGACAGAGAATGCTGCCATGAAATTCACGCTCGAACATAAGGACCCCGCTTCGCAGGCGCGGGCCGGATTGCTGGAAACCGACCACGGGGTCGTCCGCACGCCCATCTTCATGCCCGTGGGCACGGCCGCCACGGTCAAGGGCATCTTCCACCGCGACGTGCGCGACGAAGCCCGGGCGCAGATCATTCTGGCCAACACCTACCACCTCTACCTGCGGCCCGGCATGCGGATCATCGAGCAGGCCGGGGGCGTCCACCGTTTCTCCACCTGGGAGGGTCCGATGCTCACCGACAGCGGCGGGTTCCAGGTCTTTTCGCTCGCCGCCTGCCGCAAGCTCAAGGAGGAGGGGTGCCATTTCCGTTCGCACATCGACGGGTCGAAACATCTCTTCACGCCCGAAAGTGTCATCGACACCGAGCGCACCATCGGCGCCGACATCATGATGGCTTTCGACGAGTGCCCGCCCGGCGACGCGCCCCGCGACTATGCCGCCCGTTCGCTCGACCTCACCGAGCGGTGGCTCGACCGCTGCTTCGGCCGCTACGCGCAGACTTCGCCCAAGTACGGTCATTACCAGGCGCTTTTTCCCATCGTGCAGGGGTGTACCTACCCCGACCTTCGCGCTCGCGCGGCCGAAAATGTCTTGCAGTACAACGCCGACGGTTACGCCATCGGCGGCCTGGCCGTCGGCGAGCCCACCGAAACCATGTACGAGATGATCGAGGTCGTCAACGCCATCCTGCCGCAGGAGCGTCCCCGTTATCTCATGGGCGTCGGCACTCCCGTCAACATCCTCGAGGGCATCGCGCGCGGCGTCGACATGTTCGACTGCGTCATGCCCACGCGCAACGGCCGCAACGGCCAGCTCTTCACCGCCGAGGGCATCATCAACATCCGCAACAAGAAGTGGGAGGACGACTTTTCGCCCGTCGATCCCGAGGGTACGGCTTTTGTCGACACGCTCTATTCCAAGGCCTACCTCCACCACCTCTGCGTCTGCGGCGAGATGCTGGCCGCCGAGATCGCCTCGCTGCACAACATCGCTTTCTACCTGCGTCTGGTCGGCATGGCCCGCGAGCACATCGCGGCGGGCGACTTCGCGGCGTGGAAGGAGACGATGACGGTCAAACTCCAACGTAGACTCTGAGCCAAGCATGAAACTCCGTTTCCCGGGATTCAAGATTCTCGACCGCTACATACTGGGCAAGTTCCTCTCCACCTACTTCTTCGCCATCGCGATGATCATCGTCGTGGTCGTGCTCTTCGACTACGTGGAGAAGATCGACGACTTCACCGAGCTGCACGCTCCGCTGCGCGAGGTGATTTTCGATTATTACCTCAACTTCATCCCTTTTTTCATCAACCAGTTCAGCGGCCTGTTCACCTTCATCGCCTGCATCTTCTTCACCTCCAAGATGGCCTACCAGACCGAGATCGTGGCCATGCTCTCGGGCGGCATGTCGTTCCGGAGGCTCATGTGGCCCTATTTCCTCGGGGCGCTGATCATCGGAGGGTTGTCGCTCACGCTCAACTTGTGGCTGATTCCCATTTCGCAGCGCAAGATCGTGGCTTTCGAGTCGCAGTACATCAAGCGCAAGCAGAACACCCAGTACGACCGCCACATCTACCGGCAGATCGAGCCCGGCACCTTCGCCTACATCCGCGGCTACCGCGACGCGTCGCACCAGGCTTCGTTCTTCGTCCTCGAAGAGTACCGCGACGGGTCGCTGGTCCGTTCGCTCGAGGCTTCCGACATCCGGTTCGATCCCGAAACCAAGCGCTGGACCGCTCCGCGCTATACCCGCCGCGAGTTCGATTCGCTGGGTGTCGAGACTTTCGGGCAGTACCGCAACCTCGACACCCTCATCAACCTCGAGGTCGCCGAGCTGGGGCGCATCAACGCGCTCATCCACACCATGAACATCGCCGAGCTGAACCGCTTCCTCGCCCAGCAGCGGGCCAAGGGTTCCGATGAAATCAACCTCATCGAGGTCGAGCGTCATGCCCGTTACGCCTATCCGCTTTCCACGTTCATCCTCACCCTCATCGGCGTCTCGCTCTCGTCGCGCAAGGTGCGCGGCGGCACCGGGCTCCACATCGGCATCGGCACGGCGCTCTGTTTCTCCTACATCCTCTTCAACCGCTTCTTCGAGGAGTTCGCCAAGAGCGGTTCGCTGCCTCCGTGGCTGGCCGTGTGGCTGCCCAACATCATCTACTTGTTCATAGCGGTCTATCTCTACCGGAAGGCCCCCAAATAATCCGAAAGCAATGAAGAAAAAGAGTTCCCGGCTCGACCGGCTTCGCAGTTATCCCCTGGTCTACAACCTGCTGCTCATCGCGGCCATCATCATCGGCCTGGCCGTCGTCGCCCACGTCGTCATGCAGATCGGCACGCGCCACCACGCACGGCGCACGGTGCCCGATTTCTCGGGTGTCGCTCTGCGCGACGCACAGCGGCTGGCCCGCGAGAACGACCTCAAGCTGCAGATCAACGATTCGTTGTTCGTCCCGGCCTACCAGGGCGGCATCGTCCTCGAGCAGCTGCCCCGCGGGGGTGTCGAGGTGAAACCCGGGCGTACGGTCTACATCACCATCAATTCGTTCCGCCAGAAGATGGTCCCCGTGCCTTATGTCGCCCATCGTTCGCTCCGCCAGGCCAAGAACATGCTCGAAATCGCCGGACTCGAGATCGCCGAGCTGGTCTATCGTTCCGACATGGCCACCAACTACGTGCTCGACCAGTATGTCGGCGACCGGCAGATCACCCCTTCCACCCGCATCGAGGCCGAGATGGGCTCGGGCGTCAAGCTCTGCGTGGGTGTCCAGCCGGGTCACGGCACCACCGTCGTGCCGCAGGTCATCGGACTTTCGCTCAAGGAGGCCAAGAGCCGCCTTTGGGAATCGGGGCTCAACATCGGCAAGGTGGCTTTCGACAGCGGCATCGACCTCTTCAACCAGAAGGAGGCTTTCGTCTACATGCAGCGTCCTGCCGCCGAGCGGCGGGCCGTTCTGGGCGCCAAGGTCGACTTGCAGCTGACGCTCGATGCCAAGAAAATCGCCGCTCGCCGCACGGAGGCCGAGAAGTTGGCCGAGGAGGCGTTCCGCGAGCGCCAGTTGCAGGAGCAGGAACCCGCTGCATCCGACGGTGAGCCGTCGGCTCGCGCCGCTGAGGACAACGACCCCGGTTTCTTCGACTGATGACCGACTCCCGCCATACCGGTTTTCCCGACGAGGAGTTCGTCGACGATTCCGCCGCCTTCCCGGACGAGGAGGGCGAGCAGGGAGGGCTCTACGAGCACTTCTCCGTCGTGGCCGACAAGGGACAGACCTTGTTGCGGCTCGACAAGTTCCTCGTGGCGCGCATGGAGCATTGTTCGCGCAACCGCATCCAGGCGGCGGCCGACAGCGGCAACATTCTGGTCAACGGCGTGCCTGCCAAGTCGAGTTACAAGGTCAAGCCGCTCGACCGGGTGCAGATCGTCCTGCCTTATCCGCGCCGCGACAACGAGATCCATCCCGAGGCGATTCCCCTGGAGATTCCCTACGAGGACGACGACCTGCTGCTGGTCAACAAGCAGGCCGGCATGGTCGTCCACCCCGGCGTGGGCAACTGGTCGGGTACGCTGGTCAATGCGCTGGCCCACCATCTCCGGGGCACCGAGATCGCCGACAGCGGCGAGATGCGCGCCGGACTCGTCCACCGCATCGACAAGGACACTTCCGGGCTGCTGGTCATCGCCAAGAACGAGCAGGCCCACGCCCGGCTGGCCAAGCAGTTCTTCGACCACTCCATCTACCGGCGTTACGTGGCCTTGGTCTGGGGCGACTTCCCCGACGACGAGGGAACCATCGTCGGCAACATCGGGCGCAGCCCCCGCGAGCGGCAGAAAATGTATGTCTTCGAGGACGGCTCCGACGGCAAGCATGCCGTGACCCATTGGCGCGTGCTGAAGCGTTACGGCTACGTCACCCTCGTCGAATGCCGTCTCGAAACGGGGCGCACCCACCAGATACGCGTCCACATGGCCTGGCAGGGTCATCCGCTCTTCAACGACGCCCGCTACGGCGGCGACCGCATCCTCAAGGGCACCACGTTCGCCAAATACCGGCAGTTCGTCGAGAATTGTTTCGAGGTCATGCCGCGCCACGCGCTCCATGCCCAGTCGCTCGGCTTCGTGCATCCTTCGACCCGCGCCGAGATCCGTTTCGAAAGCAACCTGCCCGACGATTTCCGCGCGCTCCTGGCCAAGTGGGACAGCTACAAAATTGAAAGGTGAAAATCGAGAGGTATCCCGAAGGTGACGCGTCAACACCAATGTCGGAGCTGTCATTCTGAGGAGCCGGCAGGCAACGAAGAATCTGTCGGGACAAAACGTTCAAATTCTTGCACCTTTTCTCGCCTCGGTATAGCTCAAGCAAGCTTGGCTCTGCGCTCGGCTTGCCGAAAAGGTTCATCAGCATGCACCTTTTTCGCGCTTCGGCATAGCCCGAACAGGTTCGGCTCAGCGCTCAGCTTACCGAAAACGGTTATTCACTTTTAACCTTTCACTTTTCACTTCAAATAGATGGATTCGATTCTCAAATACTTTCCCGACCTCAACCCCGAGCAGCAGCGGCGCTTCGCCGCGTTGCGGGACCTCTATGCCGATTGGAACGCCAAGATCAACGTCGTTTCGCGCAAGGATTTCGACCAGCTCTACCTGCGTCATGTCCTCCATTCGCTGGCCATCGCCAAGGTGTGCAGCTTCGAGCCCGGCGCCCGTGTTCTCGATGTCGGTTGCGGCGGCGGTTTCCCTTCGGTGCCCCTCGCAATCCTCTTTCCCGAGGCGCATTTCACCTCCGTCGACTCCATCCGCAAGAAAATCACCGTCGTCGAGGGTGTCTCCGCTGGGCTCGGGCTCGACAATCTGACACCGCGCTGTGCGCGCGTCGAGACGCTCGGCGAGCGCTTCGACTATGTTGTTTCGCGCGCCGTCACTGCCATGCCCGAATTCGTCGGTTGGGTGTGGAACATGATCGAAAAAGGGCAGCGCGGTACGCTGCCCAACGGCATCCTCTATCTCAAGGGGGGCGATCTGGCCGGGGAGCTGGCCCTCACCCGCAGGCGGTGGACCCTCTACGACATCTCCCGCTTCTTCGATGAGGAGTTCTTCGAGACCAAGAAAGTGGTCTATACTTCAAGGTGAAAGGTGAAAAATAAAAAGTGAATTGTATCGCGAATCTTCCCTTGCGGTCGCCTTTCACCTTTCATTTTTCACCGTTTTAAGATTTTCCGTATGGCTGCCATGAATTCGTCGGCCGGCGTGGCGCCTTGTATGCGGCCCAGCAGTTCGCCTTTCGTGTCGAAGATCAGGTAGAGGGGTATGGCTCCGTTGCCGTAGCGGTTCATCAGTTCGCGGCCCGTCTTCTCGTCGGTGTCATATTTCGCCGCCACGAAGCGTTCGGACATGAATTGTCCCACATCCTTGCGCGAGAATACCTGGCGTTCCATCATCCGGCACGGCGGGCACCACGAGGCATAGAGGTCGATGAAGACCAGCTTGCCTTCCTTGATCGCCATTTCGCGTACGGCATCCGTCGATTTGGTCTCGAATTTCACCTGCGCTTCCGCGCCGGCGGCCGCCAGCACCATCGCCAGCATAAGCATCCATTTTTTCATAGTATCGTAAGTTTTTCGGTTTGTTCGGGTCGTTGCAATTTCCGCACCTTTCAATCTTCACCTGTTTCCGAAGTGCTCAGCAGGCCGCAGGCCGCCTGGATGTCTTCGCCGCGCGAGACACGGATCGTCGTCTGTATCCCGCGGGCCGTCAGCGCGTCGCGGAAGCGGATCATCGCCGCTTCGTCGGGCGAAAAGTAGGGCGAGCCGGGTATCTTGTGGAAGCGGATCAGATTGATCCGGCACTTGATGCCGTCCAGCAGCCGGCACAGCCCGCGTATGTGGCGCGGCGTGTCGTTCAGACCGCTCATCACGATGTATTCGAACGATACCCGCCGCTGGTGCGTGAAGTCGTATTCGCGCAGGATCGATGCTACCTCGGCAATGGGCCAGGCCCGTTCCACCGGCATGATTTCTGCCCGTTCTTCGCTGAAAGGGTTGTGCAGGCTCACGGCCAGATGCACTTTCGAGTTTTCGAGAAACCGGCGCAGCTGCGGCACCACGCCCGAGGTCGAGAGCGTCACGCGGGTCGGCGACCAGCCGAATCCCCAGGGCGCCGTGATGATCTCCAGCGCCCGCAGCACCTCGCCGGTGTTGTCCAGCGGTTCGCCCATGCCCATGAACACCACGTTCGTCAGCCGGTCGCGTTCCGGCAGCGAGACGATCTGGTTCAGTATTTCGGCCGCCGAGAGCGAGTGTTGCAGTCCCTGGCGGCCCGTCGCGCAGAAGCGGCATCCCATGCGGCATCCGGCCTGCGACGAGACGCAGAGCGTCGCCCGGTCGCTGTCGGGTATGTAGGCCGATTCGACGTAGGCTCCCCGGTGGGTGAGGAAAAGGTATTTTTTTGTCCCGTCGGCCGACTCCGACACCCGTACGGGAGCGCTCAGCGCCGGTGCGGAGCGCTCGGCCAGCTTCGTCCGGTTTGCGACGGCTATGTCGCTCATCTTCAGCGGGTCTTCTTCGTGGCGTACGTAGAGCCACCGCGCCAGTTGTTTGGCGGCGAAGCGGGGCATTCCCAGTTCGCCGCACAGGGCGGCCAGTTCGTCGGGCGTGCGGCCGTAGAGGTGTTCCTTGTTTGCCATTCGTCGGTTCGGGGAATCGCTTTTCCTCTGCAAAAGTAGGCAAAAGTTGAAGATTTTTTCCGCGCGCCGGTTTGTTTTTGAAATTTTATCCATATATTTGTGGTGTAGTGCGCCTCCCGGGCGTCTCGCCGACCGACAACGACTAAAATAATTCATAGATGGAAATCAAGAAATCGCCTAAGGCAGACCTCCAGAACAAGCGGGGTCTTTTGCTCGAAATCGGCCTTGTCATCTCCCTGGCGCTGGTCATCCTGGCTTTCGCCTATACGCCGAAGGAGCACCGCATCGACCAGATCGACGACAATACCGCCATCGTCGAGGAGCAGATCATCGAGATCACGCGTCAGGACCAGAAGCCGCCCGAGCCTCCCAAGAAGGTCGAGGTGAAGGTGATCGCCGACCTGCTGGAAGTGGTGACCAACGACACCAAGATCACCACCGACGTGAACTTCTCGGAGTTCGACGAGGATGTCGAGATTCTCCAGGAGATCGAGATCAAGGAGGAGGAGGTCATCGACGACCAGCCGTTCCTCATCGTCGAGACCATGCCCAAATTCCAGGGCGGCGACCTCAACACCTTCCGCAAGTGGGTGCAGGAGAACGTGAAGTTCCCCACCATCGCCCTCGAGAACGGCATCTCGGGTCGTGTGACCCTCACGTTCGTCATCGAGAAGGACGGCCGTCTGACCAACATCCAGGTTCTGCAGACTCCCGACCGTTCGCTCTCCGAGGAGGCCGTGCGCGTGCTCAACAAGTCGCCCAAGTGGACTCCCGGCAAGCAGCGCAACCAGGTGGTGCGCGTGAAGTATACCCTGCCGGTGGAGTTCCGCATGCAGCAGTAGGGTGTGCATCCCGATCCATGAAGGGTATCTTGCTTTCGGGCGGATACCCTTATTTATGATGGGTCTGCGGCTCTTCGTTCGTGCCGCCCGAGTTTCCCACCGTTTATATTCATTGTTTTGGAAGAGAATAAAAATACGAATCCGGAGCTCGCTCCCGCCGATTCTGTCCGTGCGGTGTTGGTAGCCGTCATCCGCGACGGGCAGGAGCCCCGCCAGACCGAGGAGTTCCTCGACGAGTTGGAGTTTCTGGCCGAAACGGCCGACATCCGCTCCGTCCGGCGCTTCACGCAGCGGTTGCCACAGCCCTCGTCGCGCATCTACGTAGGCCCCGGCAAGCTGGAGGAGATCGCGGCCTTCTGCAGCGACAACGAAATCGACGTCGCCATCTTCGACGACGAGCTCTCGCCGTCGCAGACCCGCAACATCGAAAAGGCCCTCCCGTGCCGTATTCTCGACCGCACGCGCCTGATCCTCGACATCTTCATGTCCCGGGCCCAGACCGCCTATGCCAAGACGCAGGTGCAGCTCGCCAATTACGAGTACATGCTGCCCCGCCTTTCGGGTCTCTGGACCCACCTCGAGCGGCAGCGCGGCGGCACCGGTACGCGCGGCGGCGCCGGCGAGCGCGAGATCGAGACCGACCGGCGCATCATCCGCAACCGCATCGCCAAGCTCAAGGAGGACCTGCGGAAGATCGATCGTCAGATGGCTGTCCAGCGTTCCAACCGCGGTCAGTTGGTGCGTGTCGCGCTGGTCGGCTATACCAACGTGGGCAAGTCTACGTTGATGAACCTCATCTCCAAAAGCGAGGTCTTCGCCGAAAACAAGCTCTTCGCCACGCTCGACACCACGGTCCGCAAGGTCGTCTTCGACAACCTGCCGTTCCTCTTGTCCGACACCGTCGGTTTCATCCGCAAGCTCCCCACCGAGCTCATCGAGTCGTTCAAGTCGACGCTCGACGAGGTCCGCGAGGCCGACCTGTTGTTGCACGTCGTCGACATCTCGCATCCCCGTTTCGAGGAGCAGATCGCCGTCGTGAAGCAGACGTTGCAGGAGATCGGCGCCGGCGACAAGCCCGTCTTTTTGGTCTTCAACAAGATCGACGCCTACACCTATGTCAAGAAGGACGAGGACGACCTCACGCCCGCCACGCGCGAGAACCTCTCGCTCGACGACCTGCGCCGCAGCTGGATGGCACAGACCGAGTCGCCCTGCATCTTCCTCTCGGCCCGCACCCGCACCAACATCGAGAAGTTCCGCTCCGATCTCTACGGCATGGTCCGCGAGATTCACGCCGGGCGTTACCCGTTCAACAATTTCCTTTATTGACCTGCTCCGGCTCCCGTTTCCCCGCCCTCGCGATTCGTTTCCGCAACGCCGCCCGCTCCGAACGGTCCGCCTCGGAAGCGTTCCGAAGCATACCGATTTTGAAACCTTAAACCTCCGATAGTCATGGAACTGCACATCCTCAGTCAGCAGAACACCGTTCTGAACAAGTTCATCGCCCAGATCCGCGACAAGTCCGTGCAGAGCGATTCGATGCGTTTCCGCCGCAACATGGAGCGTATCGGCGAAATCACGGCTTACGAGCTCTCCAAGGAGTTTTCCTATTCGCCCCGTACGGTCGAAACGCCCCTCGGCGAGGCTGTCGTCCAGTGCATCGACGACCGCATCGTCATCGCCACCATCCTGCGCGCCGGGCTGCCGTTCCACCAGGGTTTCCTCAATTATTTCGACGATGCGCAGAACGCTTTCGTCTCCGCCTACCGCAAAAGCACCAAGGACGGCAAGTTCACCGTCAAGGTCGAGTATATCTCCTGCGGCGACCTCGAGGGCAAAACCCTCCTGCTGGTCGACCCCATGTTGGCCACCGGTTCGTCGCTCGTTCTGGCTTACAACGCCTTGTGCGAGCGGGGCGGTACGCCGGCCCACACCCATGTCGCCGCCGTCATCGCCAGCGAGCAAGGCGTCGACTACGTCATGAAGAACATGCCGCGGCAGTCGACTTCCGTATGGGTCGCCGCCGTCGACGAGGAGCTCACGTCGCGTTCCTACATCGTGCCCGGCATCGGCGATGCCGGCGACCTGGCCTACGGAGAGAAGATTTGAGCCGAAAATCAAGGATCGGATCTTTCTCGGGCGCCCGTCATAGCAAGGGCCGCAGCCGCGCGAATCTCCCCGCTTTCGCCACCCGTCCGTCATTGCAGACGAGCGCATCCCCTCCTTGTCGTTCTGAGGAGCACAGCGACGAAGAATCTGTTTTTTGTTTGTATGGATTCTTCGCTGCGCTCAGAATGACAAGTCACATCTTTTTGTCTTGATAAAAGAAAATTCCGCCCCGATGTCTGAGCCGTTAGCGGAGGAGGGGCTAAAAGCGTCAGCGCAGGGGCGGGTTTGTTAATCAACCGGCAAACATCCGGCTGTCGCCGGGCAGGCCCCGCAGGCTCCGACCCGGATTCTCGATATTTTGTCATTGCGGGACATTGCAGGTGCGATCCCCGCAGCCGGCCCGGGCTGTAATCCGACAGCACCCTGATCGGAAAGCTCGATTTTTAATCAAACATTCCCTGTCCTCTGAAATCATTCCCCGTCTGAAATGAAGCGCAAACTCCTTTTCCTCTTCGCCGTCTTTGTCGCTACGGTCCTGTTGATGGCGTCGCTGAAGCCGTTTTTTCTGGTAAGTTACGTCTTCGGGCACGGCTTCGGCTTGCGCGACTGGGTGCTGGTCTTCCTCCATGGACTTTCGCTCGATCTCACCGTGGCGGGCTATGTCACCGTCGTGCCGTTGCTGCTCGTCTTCGCGTCGTTGTGGGTGCGGATTCCCGGGTGTGTCGCACGTCGGTTGCTGAACGGTTATTTCGCCCTCGTTTCGGTGGTCTCGGCCGCCATCTTCGCCGTCGATCTGGCGCTCTACGAGCATTGGGGATTCCGCATCGACTCCACCGTTTTGATCTATCTCGCCGATCCCGGCGAGGCCGTGGCCAGCGTCGATTTTTGGCTCGGCGTTCGGCAGACGCTCCTCTTTGTCCTCTGCGCCGCCGCCATGATCGGGTGTTACCGGCCGGTCGTACGCCTATTCGACGGTGAGCCGCTTCCGTGGCGGGCCGCCCTGCCGTGGAGTATGGGGCTGGTCCTCTTCGCCGGGGTCGATTTCCTCGCCATCCGCGGCGGCGTCCACGTCTCGGTGGCCAATGTCTCCAAGGTCTATTTCAGCACGGAGATGGTGTTGAACCATGCCGCCATCAATCCCGTATTTTCGTTCCTCTCCAGCCTCGGCAACAAGAGCGACTACGCCTCGCAGTATCCCTTTTTCGACGAGGAGACCCGGGCGCGCAACTTCGATGCCCTGCGCGGCAACCGGCCCGACGCCGTGCCGGCCGAGCGGCTTCTCGCCGTTTCGCGGCCCAATGTCGTCATCGTCATCCTCGAGAGCTTCGCCCGCACGGTCATGGATGCCGACGTCGGCGGCAGTCCCGTCATGCCCTCCATGCAGCGGCTCAAGAGCCAGGGCGTGTGGTTCGAGAACTTCTTCGCCAATTCGTTCCGCACCGACCGCGGCGAGGTGGCCATTCTGAGCGGTTTTCCCGCGCAGACCCTCGCGTCGATCATGAAACTTCCCGCCAAAAACCGCAGCCTGCCGTCCGTGGCCCGTTCGCTCGCCCGCGAGGGCTACGACACGAGGTTCGTCTACGGCGGCGATCTCAACTTCACCAACCAGTCCTCCTACATGTATGCCACCGGTTGGAAGGAGTTGTTTTGGCAGAAGGACTTTTCGTTCGACGCCCCCACTTCCAAATGGGGTTACGACGACCGCGTCATGTGCGACTGGTTCGGCGGCCGCGTCATCGAGTGGTGCGACCGGGCCCGGGAGACCGGACGGCCTTTCCTGGCCGGGTTCCTCACCTTGAGCAGTCATGCCCCGTTCGAGGTTCCCTACGACAAATTCGCCGACCGCGAGCTTAACGCCATGGCTTTCACCGACGAGTGCGTCGGGCGGATGATCGAGCGTTGGAAGGCTTCGCCCGCTTGGGACGATCTCCTCGTGGTGCTCGTCGCCGACCACGGCTTCCCCTATCCCAAATCATTGGTCTATAACGAGCCTTTGCGCCACCGGATTCCCATGATCTGGACTGGCGGGGCACTTGCGACCCCCCCCCGTGCGGTGGACGAATATGCTTCCCAGATCGATCTCTGCGCCACTTTGCTCGGACAGTTGGGCATTGCGCACGACGATTTCGAATACAGCAAGGACATCTTCGCGCCGGCGCTCCCCAAGTTCGCCTACTATGCTTTCAACGAGGGTTTCGGCGTGGTCGATGCCTCGGGTCATGTCGTCTATGACGCTGCGGCCGGCAGGGTGCTCGATGAAACGGCGCCGGGCCTGCTGGACATCGGCCGCACCATGTTGCAGACCACCTACGTCGACATCGGCCGGCGGTGACGGTCGGCGGCGCACCGGGTTCGGACGGCCGGATTGCCGTATTTCGCTCAGCGCCGGCCGCAAATCCCTTTATTTAGGTATTGTCCGTCTGCGTTTCGCCCGTTAACTTTGTCGGTCAAGAAAATTGGAGCCATGTACAATTCGCGTTTTTCTTCGGACGAGCGGATGTGCGACCTCGTGTGCGGCCGCTATTCCGTTTTGCAGGTGATGAGCCGTTTCGGCATCGCCCTGGGTTTCGGCGACAAGACCGTCGCCGAGGTGTGCGCCGAGCACAAGGTCGATACGGCCACTTTCCTGGCCGTCGTCAACCTCTCGGTCAGCCCTGTCGGCAGCGACGTTTCGGCCGCCGACGTCTCCGTCAGGTCGCTGTTGGACTACCTCCACAACTCCCACGGCTACTTTCTCGATTTCCGCCTGCCGGCCATCCGCCGCAAGCTGATCGGGGCCGTCGATTGCAGTCTCAGCGACGTGTCGTTCGCCATCATGCGTTATTTCGACGAGTATGTCGCCGAGGTCGACCGTCACATGGCCTACGAGGAGCAGTCGGTCTTTCCGTATGTCGAGTCGCTGCTCGCCGGCGAGAAGAAGGCCGATTATTCGATCGACGTTTTCCGGCGTCACCACGACCGGGTCGAGGAGCGCCTGCGCGAGTTGAAGAACATCATCATCAAATACTACCCTTCGGGCGGCACCAACGAGCTCAACGGCGTGCTCTACGACATCTTCACCTGCGAGGAGGAGCTCGCCTCGCACAACGCCGTCGAGAACGAGCTGTTCATTCCCGCCGTCGAGCGGTTGGCTGCCGACGGGTCGGCGGAGGTGCGGCAGGAGCCGTTGAGCGCCCGCGAGCGCGAAATCATCGTCTGCGTGGTCAAGGGTCTGACCAACAAGGAGATCGCCGATGAGCTCTGCATCTCTACGCATACGGTCATCACCCATCGGCGCAATATTGCATCGAAATTGCAGATCCATTCGGCGGCGGGCCTGACGATCTATGCCATCGTCAACAAGCTCGTCGAACTTTCCGAAATCAAGGATTCCATCTCCGACCCCTCCGCATGACCGCTTCCGCCCATCGTCGCCACCATCACCATCGGATCTCGTCGCTCAACCGTGCTTTCCTCATCGGCATCGCGTTGAACGTGGCGTTCGTCGTCGTGGAGTTTCTTGCCGGCATGTGGTACGGTTCCATGGGGCTGTTGTCCGATGCAGGCCATAATCTCTCCGATGTCGCAAGCCTTTTGTTGGCCATGCTGGCTTTCCGCCTGGCGCAGATGCAGCCCAGGGCGCATTATACCTATGGATACAAGAAAAGTACGGTCCTCATTTCGCTTTTCAATTCGTTGCTGCTGCTGATCGCCGTCGGGGTCATCGTCGCCGAGAGCATCCGCCGCATGGTCCATCCTGTCCCCATTCCCGGCGGCGTCATCGCCTGGACGGCCGGCATCGGCGTGTTGGTCAACGGAGCCACCGCCTGGCTCTTCATGAAGGACCGCAAGCGCGACCTCAATATCAAGGGCGCCTGCCTGCACATGGCCGCCGACGCATTGGTTTCGGTGGGCGTGCTGGTCTCGGGTCTGGTGATTTCGTGGACCGGATGCACCATCGTCGACCCCATCGTGGGTCTGGTGGTCGCCGCGGTCATCGTGGCTTCGGCATGGTCGCTGACCCGCGACAGCCTCAGGTTGTCGTTGGACGGCGTGCCCCGCGGCATCGACATCGCCGAGCTCGAGCGGCGCATGTTGGCCGTCGAGGGCGTCGAGTCGGTACACCACATCCACGTTTGGGCGCTCAGCACCACCGAAAACGCCTTGACGGCGCACGTCGTGATTTCCGATCCGTGTCTGTTGGTGTGCGTCAAGCCCCGGTTGAAGGAGTTGTTGGCCGAGGCGGAGATCGATCACGTCACCATCGAGTGCGAAACCCTTTCCGAGCATTGCAGCGGCCGCTGCGAATGACAAGTCCCGGGCTCATCGTCCGGGACGTTTCTTTCTGACATCTTCCGCTACGGCACCGGGTCGTAGCCGCTCCCGCCCCACGGGTGGCAGCGGGCGAGGCGCCGCAGGGCAAGCCAGCCGCCTTTGAGCGGACCGTATTTGCGCAGCGCTTCCAGCGCATATTGCGAGCAGGTGGGCGTAAATCGGCACGACGGGGGCGTGAAAGGCGAGATGCAGAGTTGGTAGAAGCGCACCGCCGCCACCAGCGGCAGTGCGCAGAGCTTTTTACATCTGCCCGGCAATCGTTTCCAGAATCCGGCGCACGGCATGTTCGATGCGGTTGTAGGATAGTATCTCTTTCGAGGAGTAGATCAGGGCCAGGTCAAGACCGGAAGAGCGTTTTGCGGCGGTCAGAATCGTTTTTTGCAGCCGGTAGGCTTCCTTGGTCCGTCTGCGCAGAAGATTGCGTTTGTTGGCCCTTTTGTGGAATTTCTTGGGTACGGAAAAGAGTACTTCGACGGAGCTGCCGGCGGCGGATTCCGTGTCTTGTTCTTCACGGCCTCCGCCGGGCTGTTCGGTCAGCCATACGTAGCGGAACGGAAAGACGAATCCGCTCTCCCCCTCTTCGAAAAGCCGACGCAGGGCCCCGAGCGAGCGGAGCCGCTCGGAACGGGGAAGCGAACGGTCGGACATGACGGCGGTTTATTTGTGCGTTTCGACGGTGCGGCGCGTGCGGCTCTTGGCCAGTTTGTGCTGCTGGGTGCGCAGAAACTCCTCCTTGCGCGTGTCGGTCGTGAGGGCCACCGGGTCCGGTTCTTCGCCGCGGGCCACTTTTGCCAGCAGCAGGTCGACGGCCTTGGCCATCGAGGGGGCCTCGGGCGTGGGGGCGTTGGCCAGGACCGTAAGTCCGGCGTCCAGCGCGGCGCGCAGCGTTCCCTCGCCGAAGACCGCCGCAGGGGGCAGGTCGCCGGCGCCCGTTTTCCCGATCAGCGTCTTGACGTCGGAGGGCGAGTAGAGCGCCAGCAGGTCGTAGTCGGCAAGGCGGATGTCGTCGAGGTCCGAGGCCACCGTGCGGGCCAGGATGACCGGATCGACCGCCAGCTTGAGTTTGGCCAGGGCGTCGGGCAGCTCGGGTTTGTGGGGTTCGCTCAGAGCCAGCAGGAAGCGTTCCTCCTTGTGTTTGATGATGAGTTCGACAAGCGAGGTGAACGATCCGTCGGCAAAGGAGATCTTGCGTTTGCGGTAGACGATGTACTTCTGCAGATAGAGCGCCACGGCTTCGGTCTGGCAGATGTATTTCATGGTCTCGGGTACGGTGATGCGGGCTTCTTCGCAGATGTGGAAGAAACTGTCGACGGTGGTGCGCGAAGTGAAGATGACTGCCGTGTGGTCGAGAATCTCGACCCGCTGGGCGCGGAACTCTTTCAGCGATACGCCTACGACACGGATGAAGGGGCGGTAGATGACTTCGACCTTGTGTTTGCGCGCGAGCTCGAAGAACGGCGACTTCTCGATGATGGCCGGTTTCGGCTGCGAAACCAGCAGGTTCTGAACTTTCAACTTGGGGGCCTCGTTTTACGTTTTGGTGCGGTCGGGAGCTATCTCGCCGCGATCAGCCACAGCAGACTGAAAGGGAAGATTTCCACGGTGCAAAGGTACAAAAACCAATGTAAAAACGGAATTTTTTTTGCAAGAAACAGATGCCGGGACTCTCTGAAGTATAAGAGTGCCGTTACGGCCGACGCCGCCAGCGAGGCATAGAGCCAGGCATCTCCCGTTCCGGGCGGCGTCAGTGCGAAAAGCAGGAACGGCGGCACGGCCAGCAGTACGATCAGGGCGCAATAGATGCGTTTGAGCAGCCGCAGCTGCGCCACGAAGCGTTGGGTGAGCGTGAGGAGGCCGGCCGTGCGCAGCACGAGCAGCTGGAAGGTCGCTACGGCGATCCACAGCAGTGCGAAGACCAGCATGACGCTCGGGGCGTTGGGCACGGGGAGCACCGGAAAGGTTTCGTGTGCAAGAAACATGTCGGCGAACTTCGTGGCGGCCACTCCGATGAATCCGAGACCGATGAAGTCGGCGATCTTGAGGAATCGCGTCAGGCTGTTGCTTCCGGGTTCTTCGGCAAGGCGTTCGCCGGAGACCCGGTTGTGGATCAGACGGCTCAGCAGCAGCCTCACATCGGCCATGTGACGGTAGAGCAGGATGGCATAGGCAGCGGCCAGCAGCAGGACGGTGCTCTGGAAAAAGGCGTTGCCCGTGAGCGGCAGGAAAGGCTCCTCGTGGTAGGAGGGTGCGGGCGCTACCGCAACGGTCGATGCGCCGAATACTTCCCGGGCGCTGGCCGGCCGGTACTCGGGCGCTTCGGGCGCCGGCAATCCGAACCGGGCGAAACCGGCGATGGCCAGCGAGTCGGCGAAGTGGAGCGAATCGGCAAAAAACGGGTTGTCGGGGGCTTCGGCTGCCGCGCTGAGGGTCGAATCGCTTGCGAATGCCGCCGTGTCGCACAGCGTAGCGGCCGTCGTGTCGGGCGCGGCGGTGTAATGGTCGGTGAGGTGTTCGCCGAGGCTGTCGGTTTGGGTCGCTGTGGTGATCACGCTTCGAAAATACGTTTTAGGGTGATGCGGATGGTGGTTCCCTTTCCGGGTTCCGAGTCGATGACGGCGATGCGGCCGTGGTGGTATTCTTCAACGATGCGCCTCGAAAGCGAGAGTCCGAGTCCCCAGCCGCGGGTCTTGGTGGTGAATCCCGGTTCGAAGATGCGGTTCCAGTTGCTTTTCGGAATGCCTTTGCCCGTGTCGCGTACGTCGACCATCACATGGCGTTCGTCGGAGAGGATGCGCACTTCGATGGCGCCGTGGCCCTGGAGGGCGTCCAGCGAGTTTTTCATAAGGTTCTCGACCACCCATTCGAACAGCGCTGCGTTGATGTTGGCCTGCACCGGTGCGATGGCCAGTCCGTTGTAGTCGAGCGTCACGTTGCGGGGTATGCGCTTGCGGAAGTACATGACCGATTCGCCCACCGTTTCGTTGATGTTGGCCGGCGTGAGGGGTGTCTCGGAGCCGATTTTCGAGAAGCGGTCCACGATCTTCATCAGGTGGGCCAGGTCCTTGTTCATCTCCTCCACGGCCGTCTGGTCCACGGGTTGTCCGCGCAGGAATTCGATCCACCCTAAGAGCGATGACGTGGGCGTGCCCAGCTGGTGGGCGGTCTCTTTGGCAAGGCCGATCCACACGCGGTTCTGTTCGTCGTGTTTCGACGAGCGGAAAGCGATGAATCCCAGCACGATGAATATCGTGACCACCAGAATCTGGATGTAGGGGAACCAGTAGAGCGACTTCAGCAGCTGCGACTTGCCGTAGAAGATGATCAGATAGTGGTCGTCCGACCACCAGAACCGCACCGGCAGCGGGGTGTTCTCTTCCGTGAAACGGTCGAGTTGCCTGCGCAGCAGGTCGGGGTGGTCGATGATGCGGTCGGGCACCAGGTGGAAGCTCGACACTTCGAGCCGTTCGTTGGTGATGATGAAGGGGATGTTGTTGTTGGTCGACATGATGTCGGCCACCAGCGGGTCGGCCATGGCTCCGGTGTTGGCGGGATGGGTTACGTCGCGCGTCACCCGTTCCATCACATGGGCCCACAGCGCCACGTCGTGCTGTTCCTTTTCGCGGAGCCGGCGCGCCATGTTGTTGGTGTAGAAGAGCGACAGCGCCCCCAGCAGGATGCCCGCGACGATGACGGCAACCCGGCTGCGGAACGAGAAGAAACGGCGGACGTTCATGGTCGGCGGTTATTTGCGCTGCGTGTCCTGTTCGGCAAGGATGCGCAGGTATTCCGGACGGTCGTTCAGCAGTTCCGCCGCGCGCTGCACTTCCTTGTCTTTGGGCAGCGAGCGGGCTACGACGGCTTCCGAGTAGCCGTGGCGCAGCACGATGTCGTTTTCGATCGAGGCGGTCACCTCCTTGCGGTAGGTTTCGAGGTTGGCCTGCGTGTCGTCTTTCAGCTCGGCTTCGATCGTTTCGATCTGTCTTTCGATCTCGCCGAAGCGGTCGGCCTTGGCGGCTTCCTTAAGCTGGCGGAGCGCCCGGCGCGAGTCCGATTCGTAGGGCACCTGCTTGTCCTCCATGAAGCGTTTGAAGGCTTCGTAGTCGGCATCGGTGATGGCGAAGGCCATAAGATCGGCCGGCGCTTCGGGGTTGCGGCGCATGTATTCGTCGCCGAAGTCGTCGATGAATCCCAGGGCGTAGAGCGTGGCGGCGAAGCGGCTCATGTATTCGGGTTCGGTGCGGATGTCGGGCATGATGCCGCCTCCGTCGTAGACCTTGCGGCCGGCCCGGGTGGCGAATTCGCTGACGAGCGAATCGGGCACCAGACTCACGGAGCCCTCCTGCGAGTGCGAGTAGTCGACGGCCTGGATGCAGCGTCCGGAGGGAATGTGGTATTTGGCCGTCGTGAGTTTCAGCATCGCATTGTAGCCCAGCGGGCGCGTGGCCTGAACCAGCCCCTTGCCATAGGAGCGTTGTCCCAGCAGCACGGCCCGGTCGAGGTCCTGGAGCGCTCCGGCCACGATCTCGGCCGCCGAGGCGGTCGAACCGTTGATCAGCACCGCTATCGGCAGGTCGGGGAACGCAGGTTCCGAGGCCGTACGGTAGCTGCGCTTCGATTCTTCGGTGCGGCCTTTGGTGGCCACCACTTCCGTATCCTTGGGCACGAACATCGAGAGAATCTTCACCGCCTCCTGGAGGATGCCGCCGCCGTTCGAGCGGTAATCGAGGATCAGCCCCTTGAGAGGGCCTTCGGCGCACAGGCGTTCGATCGCGGCGCGCATTTCGTCGTACGAGCCTTCGGTGAATTCGCTGTGGCGGATGTAGCCGATGCTGTCTGCGATGCGGCCGGCATAGGGAATGCTCGGGATGGCGATCCGCTGGCGGGTGATGACCGGATCGTGCCGCGAGCCGTCGAGCCGCTCGACCGTTATGCGGACTTTGGTGCCCGGGTCGCCCTTGAGCGCGGCCGAGGCCTGTTCGTTGGTGTATCCTGTGGCATCCTTGCCGTCGATGGCGATGATCTTGTCGCCGATGCGGATGCCCGCCCGGTCGGCCGGCGAGCCTTTGTAGGGCTGCGCGAAGACGATGCGGTCGCCTTTCTTGCGGATGAGCGAGCCCACGCCGCCGTATTTGCCGGTGGTCATGATCTCGAAGTCCGACATCTCCTCCGCCGGGATGAATTCGGTGTAGGGGTCCAGATCGCGGACCATGCCCCGGGCGGCGCCGAGCATGAGTTTATCGGGGTCGACCGGATCGACGTAGCCTACCGAGAGCTCGCGCATCATGTTGACGGCGATCTCCATGTTGCGGCCCAGGCCGAAATCGTTGCGGCCGCCGAAGAGACACAGGGCGGCCATGCCCAGGAGGCAGAGTGCTGAGAGTATGTATTTTCTATTCATTGCGGTTGATCGTTCGGATGTATGAGTCGAGCCGGTATGCGACCCTCGCAACGCCGCGCCGGATGCCGTCGAGCCGAATCCGTTCGCCGTGTTGCGATACGGCGATTTCGTCTTCGTAAAGAAGCAGGAGCCGGTGCAGGAAGCCGTCGGCCCGGAATCGCAGTACGCCGTCGCTTTCCGAGTGCAGCGAAAACCCTGCCGACTTGAACGCATTGACGATCTGCGTGCGGTTGAGTTCCACATCGCCTTCGATCTCGCGGCATACGAATCCGAAGCGGGGATAGAGGGCGGCCAGCACCACCAGAGCGATGAATAGACTGAGGAAACGCGTGGAGCGGAACATGACGTAGAGCGTCTCTTCCGGCGTGAGCGCCGAGGTGCCGGAGAGGAACATCAGTGCCATGAGCGCTGCGCAGAGCAGCAGCATGGCGATAAAGTATTTCAGCGAGCGAAGCATGTACATGGTCGATCCGGTTTTATAATTGGTTTTAGTCTTCTTTGTGAACAAGCCGTCGGGTTCCGTTTGCCGGGTCTGCCTTTTCGCATCCCGACAGGTTGTCGGCGCCCTCGGATGGCGGTTTTTACGGTTTATCGTTGATTCCGTTGCAGTTTTTCGGCAGGTTCCCGAAAGTTCGTGACCCGCGTTCGTGCCGGCCGCGGTCCGCACGCTTTTCGCATCGCTGTGTCGGAGGAGGCAGGCCTGTTTTTTCATTTTTTCCGGATGGCGTCGCCCACTTCCTGCATCAGCCAGCCGGGCGTCGAGGTGGCGCCGCAGATGCCTGCCGACGAAGCGCCGGCAAACCATTCGGGTTGCAGTTCGGCGGCTTCTTCGATGTTGTAGGTGCGGGGATTGGCTTTCCGGCACACTTCGAAAAGCACCTTGCCGTTCGACGACTTGCGGCCGCAGACGAAAATAACGACGTCGAACCGCGCAGCGAATGCCGCCAGATGTTGTTCGCGTCCGGAGACCTGCCGGCAAATGGTGTCGTCGATGCGTACGGCGGCCGGGTCGGCGGCCCGGCGCCTCATCTCGGCTCCCAGTCGTTCGAACAGGGCGATGCTCTGCGTGGTCTGCGACAGAAAGTGGATCGGGCGTGCGAAGTCGATCTGCGACAGATCGTTTTCGTCTTCCACTACGATGGTCGGAGCGGTTACCTGGCCCGTGAGACCCACCACTTCCGCGTGGCCGCGTTTGCCGAGGATGACCACCTGCCCGCCCCGGGCGCGCATCTCTTCGTGGGCCTGCACCACGCGGGCCTGGAGACGGGCTACGACCGGGCACGTGGCGTCGATGATCCGGATGCCGAGCCGTTCCGCTGCGGCGTAGGTCGTCGGCGGTTCGCCGTGGGCCCGGATCAGCAGCCGGTGTCCCGCGGCTGCCGGTATGTCGGCGTGGGTCAGACTGCGGAGCCCCAGGCGTTCGAGCCGCTGCACTTCGATGCGGTTGTGGACGATGTCGCCCAGCGAGAAGACCGTACCGGTCTCGGCGAGCGCCTTTTCGGCTTCGCTGATCGCCCGGACAACGCCGAAGCAGAAACCCGATTTATCGTCGATCTCGATGTGCAAGGTGCAGTGATAGCTTAATTAAAAATTATAATTCACAATCAACGCGTTCAATTGTCGCTCGGAGCAGAACGTATCGTCAGGCGAAGCGAGTGCAAAGGCCGCCGGCAAGCTGTGCTTCGCAAGGAGGAGAAAACCAGCATGGTCAAGAATCTGCTCCATGCGGGCCGGAGCCTTGCCCCGGCGGAGGCCCGCAGACATCCGGCTGTCGCCGGGCGTGCTCCGCCGGCTTCCGCCCGAATTTCCGGCAGCCCGTCGTTGCGAGGGCCGCAGATCCGCGGCAATCCGTACAAGCGCAGAAACCGCCGAATGCTTATGCAAGTCCAGCGCAGCCGATCCGCCCGAAAGTCGCAATACCTCCTTTTTTCCGATATGGTCGTCCGGGGCACAGCCCCGTTCGGTTCTTTATTTTGTCCGTTCGGCGAACAGCTTCATGAACCATTCCATCTGTTCGTCGACCGTCATGCGGCTGTTGTCCAGCACCACGGCGTCGTCGGCCTGGCGCAGGGGCGAAATGGCGCGGCTCATGTCGGCCTCGTCGCGTGCGCGGACATTGCATTCGATCTCTTCCAGCGTGACCTGTTGTCCCTTGGCGGTCAGTTCGTCGTAGCGCCGCTGGGCCCGGACCTTGGGGTCGGCCGTCATGAAGAGCTTGAGTTCGGCATCGGGGAAAACCACCGTGCCGATGTCGCGGCCGTCCATCACCACGCCGCGGCGGCGTCCCATCTCCTGTTGCATGGCCACCAGTTTTTTCCGCACGGCCGGTATGGCGCTCACCCGGCTCACGCAGTTGCTCACTTCGATGGTGCGTATCTTGCCCTCGACCAGATCGCCGTTGACATAGATGTCGCTGGCGCCGCGGGCGGGGTTGAAGCGGAACGTGATGGCGATCCGGTCCAGCAGGCGGCAGACGGCTTCTTCGTCGACGATGCCCGAGACGATGGCTCCGTTTTCCAGAGCGTAGAGCGTGACGGCGCGGTACATGGCGCCGGTGTCGATGAAAATATAGCCTAAGCGGGCAGCGATGGCCTTGGCGAAGGTGCTTTTGCCGCACGACGAAAAACCGTCCACGGCGATGATGATCTTGCGGTTAGTGTCCGACATTGGGGAAGATGTCAAAAAAGGTGGATAATATGGTGTAGATGCCCAGTACTCCGATGAACAGTCCGGCCACATGGTTGATCGTCAGCATGTGGCGGGGCCGGAAGCGGCGGCGGAAAAGACTGATGAAGCAGGCCAGGAGGGTCCACCATGCCGCGGCGCCGCCGAAGAATCCCGCGATGACGAAGACGGCGCGCACGAAGCCGCCGAATCCTTCGCTCTGCACGTCGCCGCTCGAAATGTTGAATACGGCGAAGAATGCGAGGATGTAGGGGATGACCATGATGAAATTGGCGATCGTCAGCCCGAAGATCGAGGCGAAATCCTGCCACAGCGAACTCTTGCCGGCCCGGTTGCGGCGGATCTGCGGCACGGGGTTCTGCGAGAAGATGTAGACGCCCACGACGATGACCAGCAGCCCGCCGACGATGCGCAGCAGGATGTTGTACTGCTCGATTTGGCTCTGCAGCATGGAGTAGAAGAAGAACGCCGCCATGGCCATGAAGGTGTCGGCGCAGGCTACGCCGAGTCCCGATACGATGCCCGAGCGCCGGTTCTTGGAGAGCGTGCGCTGTATGCACAGCACAGCCACCGGCCCGACCGTGATCGATGCCGCTATGCCTACGCAGATGCCGCGGAACAGTTCTTCCAGGATTTCGAGTGACATGCTTTCGTTTTGGAGTACAAAGATACGGATAAGCCGAGCGGAATGCCAAATTTATTTGAGCATTGCCGAGGCGAAAGTATCTAAGACGGAGTCAAAGATACGGATAAGCGAGGGCAAAAGCAAGCTTGCTTGCATTTTGTCGAGCGGAAGTATCTTCGGCGCAAGCCAAAATTCGGATAAGCGAGGGCAAAAGCAAGCTTGCTTGCATTTTGTCGGGATAGAGCCGTGCGGTCCGCTCTTATTTTGCGGTTTCGTGCGTTTGTCGGTCGGCTTTGCCGTGTGTGCGGACGGGGCGCTCACTTCGGGTGGCGCAGATTTTGCCGGTCCGGATCGCAGACCCGGGCGAAGCCGAAGAACGGATTTGTTGATAATTTATCGAAAACTTTGATTTGGCGCAGGGATAACGGTTCCCGAAAAAAGCTACATTTGCAATTGTAATCATCGAAAATGCCTATGGCCGAAACGAATCAATCAGGACTGGACATCGAGTTGGACGAGCAGGTGGCGCAGGGCCACTATTCCAACCTGGCGATCATCTCCCACTCCACTTCGGAGTTCATCCTCGATTTCGCCGCTGTTTTGCCGGGCATGCAGAAAGCCCGCGTCAAGAGCCGCATCATCCTCACGCCCGAGCATGCCAAGCGGCTGCTCCGTTCGTTGCAGGAGAACATCGTGCGTTACGAAAGCAGCATGGGCAAAATCGAGATTCCGTCGCCCCAGCACGCTTCCGGGGCCGGCCCCAAGATGGGGGAAGCATAAATTAAAAACGAGTGACATAAAAGGTCACTCGTTTTTAATTTATGGTATTCCTTCTGAATCAGTTAAGTTTGTTTCGTAGAATGCGGTCTTTTAAATTCCCCGTAGCCGTGATTATTTAGTGAAAATCTTTTACTGGATTGGATCGATGAAGAACTTCGTTAAGTTTTTCGGGGAATGTAATCTGTTTTGCATTGGTAATGGTTTTTGTCGATCCGTTCTTGTATTGCACGACAATCGAACGGATTTTTGCATATTGCACGATGTCTGTAAACCATACATATTCGAATTTGTAAGTGGCTGTTTCTTCCGGTCCGATCGGACCGACGCACTTGCGTGTCTGCACGGTTTTCCCTCGGCTGGAGACAGGATCATCTACAGCGTTGTATCCGACAAAGTTTATGGTGATGTATTTAATAGTCTGGTCTGTCGGATTGAAGAAGCGGAATCGGATGCCCGTGCCGTCCGTATATTCGCTTTCATCATAAACTCCCCATGTTTCGATGTTCAATCCGTATTTCATATATGACTGAAAGGTGGTCAAGGCGTTTGAAAGTTCATCTGCATATATTCGTTTGAACAGATTCAGACTCTTGTGAAAGAATACTTCCTGTTCTTGTGGCGAACAACGCATCAGACTATCGAGACGCGATTTCTGTTCATTGGTTAATTTTACGTTGGAAGCATTAATAAAAAAAGCTTTGCCGTTATAGAAAGCTTTGTAATATTTTTGCCCTTTTACGTCGAGTCGACCTCCGATGCCGATCGCCTCGTCGCTCATCAGGTAAGTAGAAGAGGAGGAATAGGATTTCGAAGGGTCGATTTTCTGAGAAATCTCAGCATATGTGTTTGTTGTGCCTATGATATGTTGAAAACTGAAAGGCAGTCGAATGTCCGATTCCAACAACGTTCTATTAACGACAGAAGTGATATAACGGGGCGCAATACTTGCTATATAGCTGTTGTATTCATCGTTCGATAAAACCGTTCCTCTGCCGAAAAAACGTTCGGGTTTGTATTTGACCAGTGTGCCGTCCTGTTCTTCGAAGGCGAGTTCTATCTTCGACTGCAAGAGAGCTCCAACTCCGCTGTTTTTGATTCGTATCGCGAAAGTGCCCGATCGCAGAAAGATCGGTTTGAATGTTTTATTCGAGGCGTACTGCTCTGAGGTTTGAATGTAATAATTTTTATCAGCCAAGGCATCAATTTCTTTTTGCACCTTGAGAACTGAGATGGATAATTCGTATTTGGTCGATTTCGGAAGTATGCAATCGAGTAATTCTTGGGTTTCCAGATCGATCAGCTGGACGATAAGGTATTTGTTGTAAGCGGGGTATTTGTCGTCGCCCATTATTTTCGTGTTTGCAACAACGAATTGTTTCTTGTCGATTTCAGAAATTGGAGTATAATAGCCTGCTTCGTCTTTGACCCCTTTGTAAAAAGGGTTTAGTTCGAAATCCTTGCCCTGCTTGGGATTCCTTTTTCGCTTTTGTGTCAGCCAAACGGTATCTGGTATTGTTTTGACAAAAAAAACAATACGCTTCGGCGTAATGATGTCGAAAGTTATCGTATCTCCTTTGAATTGTTGGAGATATTCAACCTGATCTGTTGCGGAAAACGGCATCTTTTCATATTTTGACAAGGTTTTGAGCCGTGCCACGTCATTGTCGGTTTGGGCGTGTCCGATTCCGATTCCGCAAACAAAGATGGTAAGAATGGCAAATATACAGTATTTCATAGCGAAGTAATAGTTTACAATAAAGCTTCCGCCACCACATAGGTGCTGCCGCCGATGAAGATCGCATCGTCGGGTTCGGCCAGTTCGCGGGCGCGGGCCAGAGCTTCGGCTACGGTGTCTGCCGTTTCGCCCTGCAGTCCGTAGATCGCGGCTTTGGCGGCCAGTTCGGCGGCGGGCAGGGCCCGATGGGTCTGCGCCGCGGTGAAGATATAGTGCGCATCGCGCGGCAGAAGCGGCAGAATGTGCGCCAGGTCCTTGTCGCGAACGAATCCCACAACGCAGTAGAGTTTCTTGTGCGGCGTAGCTTGCAGTTGTTTCGTCACGTAGGCCATGCCGTGCGCATTGTGCCCCGTGTCGCAAAGGGTGAGGGGCGCTTCGCCGAGGCGCTGCCAGCGGCCTTGGAGCGAGGTGTTGGCCGCTGCATGGCGGGTTCCCTCCAGAAAGGCCCGGCGCGAGATCGTCAGCGGCGTCTCTTCATGAAGAAAGTCCACGGCCGCAGCTGCCGTAACAATGTTGCGGCGTTGGTAGTCGCCCGCCAGGTCGAGCTGTATTTCGTAGCTGCGGTTGTCGCGCAGACGGCGCAGACGAAACCGTTGGCCCGCTTCGGTCGGCGTCTGTTCTTCGCAGGCGAAGATCTGTTCGGCGTAGCAGAGCTTCGACTTGTTGTTCGCGGCTGCCTGTTCGAAGACAGGATCGTAGCGGTTGTCGCTCTCGCCGATCAGCACCGGGATGCTTTTCTTGATGATGCCGGCTTTCTCCGCCGCGATCTTTTGCAGCGTGTCGCCCAGCAGGTCGGTGTGTTCCAGCCCTACGTTGGTCACCACGCTGAGCACCGGCATGATGATGTTCGTGGCGTCCAGCCGGCCTCCCAGTCCGGTTTCGATCACCGCCACTTCCACGTCGCTCTGCGCAAAGAAGTCGAACGCCAGCGCCGCGGTCATTTCGAAAAACGACAGTCCCAGCTCCACCATCTTGTCGTGGTGCTTGTCCACGAAGTTCACCACCTTCTGCTTCGGGATCATCTCGCCGTCCACACGGATCCGTTCGCGGAAGTCGCGCAGGTGGGGCGAGGTGAAGAGCCCCGTGCGGTAGCCCGCCTGCTGGAGCACCGAGGCGATGATGTGCGATACGGAGCCTTTGCCGTTGGTGCCCGCCACGTGTATGGTGAAGAAGTTGCGCTGCGGGTTGCCCGTGTGGCGGCAGAATGCGGCGATGCGCTCCAGTCCCGGCTTGTAGGCCGTGGCGCCTTTGGTTTCGTAGGCGGGCAGGGCCTGGAACAGGAATTCGAGGGTCTGGGAGTAGTTCATATCAAGAGTGAGCTATTGTACGAGATGGTTCCGTTTCTTGACCCGGTAGGCTATGTAGTAGAGTACCGAGAGCAGCAGCAGATATTCGGCCATGCGGCCCACGTAGTCGCCGTAGCGCGTGTAGAAGGTCTGCCGCGTGGCGAGCGGTACGTCGGCCGTCAGCACGCCGCGCTCTGCCCATTCCAGCGTGGGCCCGATGTCGCCGCGCGCCGAGATGAACCCCGAGCGTCCCGTGTTGGCCGCGCGCGCTACGGCCCGGCGGTGTTCGATGGCCCGCAGGCGCGAGATGGTGAACAGATGGCGGTAGCCCGGCGTGTCGCCCCACCAGCCGTCGTTGGAGATGATGGCCATGAATCGGGCGCCGCGTCGTACGAATCCGCCGTAGAAGTCGCCGTAGAGTCCTTCGTAGCAGATGGCCGGCCCTGTCGTTATGCCGTCATGTTCGAACGCCGTGCCGTGTTGCCCCACGCCGATCTGTCCCAGCGTGCCTCCCAGATCGATGACCAGAAATTCGAGCCATTCGAAAAGCCACGGCATCGGGGTCTTCTCCACGCCGATCACAAGGCGGCCCTTGTGGTGTATCTGCCGCTGCGCCGCCGAATCGAGGCCCAGCGCCGTGTTGTAGATGTCGTGATAGCCTTCGCTGCCTCGCAGCGGCCGTGCCGTGCGGGTCTGCGCGCCGGCCGGATAGTAGCGAAGGGTGTTGGCGCCCGTCACGAGCAGGGCGCCCGGAAACCGGCGGCGCAGGGTATCGGTCATCTCTTCGATGAACGGGCTTTCGACGGCGGGTTCCCAGTAGTAGCCCGGCACGGCGGTCTCTGGCAGGAAGACGAACTGCGCGTCGGAGGGAACCTGCGCCAGCAGGTCGACGATGTTGCGTTCCTGGCGCCCGGCGTCGGTGTGGAACTTGTCGTAGCAGTCGACGTTGGGTTGGACGATCGTCACGCGGGCCGTTCCTTCGTCGGGTTCTTTCCACCCCAGCCACATCCCCAGCGACAGGAGCATGGGCAGAAGCAGCATGCACCCGGCAGCGGCCCAGCGGCGTACGTTGCGGCGGGCCTGCCAGGCTTCGAAAAAGAGGATGTTGCAGAGCAGCACCCACAGCGACCCTCCCAGGACTCCCGTATATTCGTACCATTGCACGGCCCATACGTCGTGCGAGAATCCGTTGCCCAGAATCAGCCAGGGCCACGAGAATTCGCCTACGGTGTACCAATATTCGGTGGCGATCCACGCCGCCGCCAGCACCGTGTAGGCCAACGCCTTGGGGGCCTTTTTCGAGACCGTATGATAGAGCATGAAAGCCAGCAGATTCAGCGTCGTGGAGGCCAGTGTCGCCGCTATGGGGCCTACGGGCGTGGCGTACCAGATCCACCACACGGTGGCTGCATTCCACAGCGCGAAGGTAAGCGCCGCCCAGCCGAATACTTTCCACCACGAGCGGCGCGAGGCGTCGTACGTCGAACCGATCCACAGCAGCGGTACCAGCGCCATGGGGAGCGTGAGTCCCGTAAGGGAGAGCCAGCCTCCGGAGAGAAGCACGACCGAGCCGATTGCTGCCGCGAGTTTGCGAGACATGAGGGGAGGGGGATTTTCTGAGCGCAAAAGTAGTCAAAGGCCGGGATATTCCCAAAATTAATGGTGAAAAATGACGGATCGGCGGCCGGCGTGCTCTTCTCTTCCCGACCGCCCGGGACGATGGGAGGATCTTCCGTCGCCGCATCGTTCTTGTTCGCGTCCGGATGTTCCGGCATCCGGTCCGGCCGGCAATGCAGCTCCGTTCCGGAAGGAGGGGAGCACCGCGGTGCGCGCCGCGAAAATTGTTTCCGGCCGCAATTCTCGTCCCGAAATTTCCGTATTCGGTAAAAAACGGCTATATTTACACGATTATTCAACCCGAACCATGAAAAACCGATCGTTGACGCCGGCCGCCTTGCGACGTTCCAACTCTGTTCGGCCCGGTGCAGTCCGGACGGCGACGATTGATCGTGCGGCGGTCCGCACGCACCTTGCCGGTTGCCGCCTCGATTCGTTTCTTTTAGACAATTAAATCGCAATCCGATATGAATATCCTGCCTGTCTCCGAAAAATTCGGCGAGCTTTACGGCCCGGGTGCCGAACTCTTCGCCTCGCCGGGGCGCATCAACCTCATCGGCGAGCATACCGACTACAACGGCGGTTTCGTCTTCCCCGGCGCCGTCGACAAGGGCATCGTGGCCGCCATCCGCCCCAACGGCACCGACCGCGTGCGCGCCCATGCGCTCGACCTGGGCGAGACGGCCGAATTCGGCCTGCGCGAGGAGGACAAGCCCGCGCAGCCGTGGGCCCGCTACATCTTCGGCGTCTGCCGCGAGATGCAGAAGCGCGGCGCCGCGCTCGGCGGTTTCGACACGGTCTTCTCGGGCGACGTTCCCTTAGGCGCCGGCATGTCGTCGTCCGCCGCGCTCGAATCGACCTATGCTTTCGCGTTGAACGAACTCTATGCCTGCGGGATCGACAAGTTCGAGCTTGCCCGCATCGGCCAGGCTACCGAGCACAACTATTGCGGCGTCAACTGCGGCATCATGGACCAGTTCGCTTCGGTCTTCGGCCGCAAGGGGTGCCTCATGCGTCTCGACTGCCGTTCGATGGAGTTCGAATATTTCCCCTTCGATCCCAAGGGTTACCGGTTGGTGCTGGTCGATTCGCGCGTCAAGCACGAGTTGGTCGGTTCGCCCTACAACGACCGCCGTGCTTCGTGCGAGCGGGTTGCCAAAGTACTGGGGCAGGAGTTCCTGCGCGGCGCCACCATGGAGCAGCTCGACGCCGTCAGGGATAGGATTTCCGACGAGGATTACCGGCGCGCCCGCTACGTCATCGGCGAGGAGCGCCGCGTGCTCGATGTCTGCGAGGCGTTGCAGCAGGGCGATTACGAGACCGTCGGCCGCCGCATGTTCGAGACCCACTGGGGCATGTCGCGCGATTACGAAGTGTCGTGCGAGGAGCTCGACTTCCTCGCCGCCGTGGCGGAGGAGTGCGGAGTCACGGGTGCGCGCATCATGGGCGGCGGGTTCGGCGGCTGCACCATCAATCTGGTCCGCGACGAGCGCTACGATAGCTTCATCGCCGAGGCAAAACGGCGTTTCAACGAGAAGTACGGCCACGAGCCGCAGGTCTACGACGTTGTGATCTCCGACGGTTCGCGCCGGCTCTGACGCTTCCCGCTATGCGGTTCCGTCGCGGCGAGCAATGGATCGGTTCCGCGATGGCCGAACCTGCATCCCGGGAAATTCGTCGCATCGGACAGTCAAGCAAAAGATTCCATTATACAAGATGAAAAAAGAGACAGTATTGATTTCGGGCGGTGCCGGCTACATCGGCACCCATACGGCCGTCGAGCTCGTCGGCGCCGGCTTCGGCGTCGTCATCATCGACGACTTCTCCAATTCGGATGCGGCGGCCGTCGAAGGCGTGCGCCGCATCACGGGTGTCGACGTTCCTTTCGAGCAGGTCGATACCTGCAACGAGGAGGCCCTGCGTGCGGTTTTCCGCAAGTACGAATTCGATTCGGTGATCCATTTCGCCGCTTTCAAGGCTGTGGGCGAGTCGGTTTCCGAGCCGTTGAAATATTATCGCAACAACCTCGCGTCGTTCATGAACATCTGCGCTTTGATGCGCGAGTTCGGGCGGCCCAACATCCTCTTTTCGTCGTCGGCCACGGTCTACGGCGAGCCCGATGCGCTGCCTGTCACCGAGCAGTCGCCGCGTCAGCCCGCCACTTCGCCCTACGGCAACACCAAGCAGATGGCCGAGGACATCCTGCGCGACTGCTGCGCCGCCTACGATGGGCTGCGGGGCATCGCTTTGCGTTATTTCAACCCCGTCGGCGCCCATCCCTCGGCGCTCATCGGCGAGTTGCCGCGCGGCGTGCCGCAGAATCTGGTGCCCTACATCACGCAGACGGCCGCCGGCATCCGCGAGTGTCTCTCGGTGTTCGGCAGCGACTACCCGACGCCCGACGGCACCTGCCTGCGCGACTACATCGACATCGTCGATCTGGCCCGCGCCCACGTGGCCGCCGTCAAGCGCATGACCGGGGGCCGCATGAAGGCCGGCTACGAGATTTTCAACGTCGGTACGGGGCGTCCCGTCTCGGTGCTGGAGCTGGTCGAGGGTTTCGAAAAGGCCAACGGGTTGAAACTCAACTATAAGATCGTCGGTCGCCGCGCCGGCGACGTGCCCGCCGTGTGGGCCGACACCGACTTGGCCAACCGCGAGCTCGGATGGAAGGCCGAGCGCTCCCTGGAGGAGACCCTCCGCTCCGCCTGGGCCTGGGAGAAGCATGTCCGAGGAATGGAATAAAAACCCGATTATAACAATGATGAAACCTACACTTTTCGTTCTGGCGGCCGGCATGGGGTCGCGCTACGGCGGGCTGAAACAGCTCGACGGTCTGGGACCCAACGGCGAGACCATCATGGACTACTCGATCTACGACGCCATCCGCGGCGGTTTCGGCAAGGTGGTGTTCGTCATCCGCAGGGATTTCGAACAGGATTTCCGCGATAAGGTGCTTTCCAAATACCGCGACCATATCCCCGTCGAGGTGGTTTTCCAGTCGACCGACGCGCTGCCCGAGGGTTTCGTTTGCCCGGCCGAACGCACCAAACCGTGGGGCACCAACCATGCCGTGCTCATGGGCAAGGAGGTCATCCGCGAGCCTTTCGCCGTCATCAACGCCGACGATTTCTACGGTCGCGACGGATTCCGCGTGCTGGGCGAGTGGCTCTCCAAGGCCGAGGGCGAGAACCGCTACTGCATGGTGGGCTACCGCGTGGGCAACACCCTCTCGGAGAGCGGCACCGTTGCGCGCGGCATTTGCCAGACCGATGCCCGGGGCTATCTGACGGGTGTGGTCGAGCGTACCGACATCGCCCGTGTCGACGGCCGGATCACCTTCACGGGCGACGACGGCCTGCCGGCGACCACCGACGACACGACCCCCGTGTCGATGAACATGTGGGGTTTTACGCCCGACTATTTCCGATATTCGGAGGAGCGGTTCAAAGCGTTTCTGACGGAAAATATCGACAAGCCCAAGTCGGAGTTCTTCATCCCGCTGGTGGTCAACGACCTCATCGTGAGCGGCAAGGCCACGGTCGAGGTGCTCGACACCACGGCCCGGTGGTTCGGCGTGACCTATGCCGAGGACCGGCAGGGCGTCGTCGACAAGATCCGCGCGTTGATCGCTGCCGGCGAGTACCCCGAAAAGCTCTGGGCATAGGCTCTTTGCAGCTTCGATATGTTGCGGCCGATCCTCCGACGGGGGACCGGCCGTTTTGTCGGACTGCCGTTCCTTCTTCCGATCCGGACTCCGGCGGCACCCTGCGCTTAGAT